>NZ_DASQZC010000343.1:0-9376 GCF_035638895.1 Nostoc sp.
GCTAAAGAAAATGTGAAAAAGTCGAAATCAGGATTGTTCCCTGTAAGTGTTGCCAGTTGAGCAGAGGTATTAACTTCTGAACCTGATGTTAAAGTACCTAGCTCCTCAGCAGTGGCTAGTGTGTTGTTTGTCCCTTGTCGAGCATCTTCTTTTTCGTAGAACAGGAAGTCGTCACTATCAAGCCTCAAAGACGACGCTTGCACAACACCAACGAGTTCATCTAGCTCTCCCCCTGATTTGTCCAGAAATACGCTTATATTGGCTCCCACAGTCTGCAAGCGATAGTCTCCCAATGTTCCTTTGATCTGGATTGTATCCTCGTTGGAGTTGAAGCCACTGATGGTAGCGTAGTCTGCAAAACCATTACTTCCACTGTTATCGTCATAAAAGACATTAGTAGCATCTCCAAGTAAGAACTGATCTTCCCCAGGCCCTCCAGTTAGGATATCAACCTCCCCTAATCCAGGAGAATCAGAACCGTTACTATCAACGCCTATGAGGACATCATTTCCAGGTCCTCCAAGGAGAGTGTCATTGCCGACCCCGCCACGGAGGGTGTCATCGCCTTCTCCTCCTTCTACTTGGTCATTGCCAGCCCCGCCAAACAGGCTGTCATTCCCATCCTCGCCCAAGACGAGGTCATTACCTTCCTGACCATCAAGAAAATCATCGCTATCCCCACCAAGCAAGGTGTCATTGCCGCCTCTGCCAAAGAGGGTATCACTGCTGCCTCCTCCAATCAGGGAGTCGTTAAAACTAGAACCAAAGACTTGCTCGATATTGAACAGGACATCATTCCCATCTCCCCCACTGGCAGTTCCAGTGCCAAGGTCAACGGTGACTCCGGCAGTGGCATTTAAATAATCAGCAGTATCAACACCAGTCCCACCAAAGAGTTGGTCATCCCCCCCTCCACCAAGAAGTTGGTCATCCCCGTCTCCACCAAGCAGAATGTCATTGCCGCTGCCGCCTAGCAGGGTATCATTGCCTTCTCTACTAATGAGAGTGTCACTCCCGTCCTCACCTTGGAGTTGGTCATTGCCAGCCCCACCAAGCAGGATGTCAATGCCGCTACCGCCAAGCAGGGAGTCATTGCCGTTCCCGCCATTTATAAAGTCGTCGTTAGTTCCGCCAAGGAGGGTGTCATTGCCGTTATCGCCAAAGAGGCGGTCATTACCAGCCCCACCATTGACAGAGTCATTCCCGTCCCCACCACTGAGGAAGAAGTCATTGGCAGCTCCGCCAAAGATGGTGTCATTGAACCTAGAACCAACGATTCTTTCAATCTCCAACAGGACATCATTCCTGCCCTGCCCTGTAGCGGTTCCCGTGGCAAGGTTAATCGTGACTCCGGCAGTGGCACTAAGATAATCAGCAGTATCAACACCATCTCCACCCAAGAGTCGGTTATTCCCAGTCCCACCACGCAAGGTGTCATCGCCAGCCCCACCACGGACAATATCGTTGCCTTCCTCGCCATCAAACAGGTCATTGCCAACTCCACCATCAAGCAGGTCATTGCCACCTCTACCAAAGAGGGTGTCATTACCGCGCCCGCCAGTTAGAGAATCGTTGAAACCAGAACCAAAGACTTGTTCGATATTAAATAGGATATCATTCCCAGCCCCTCCACTGGCAGTTCCAGTCGCTAGGTTAACGGTGACACCAGCAGTGGTATTTGAATAGTCAGCAGTATCATTGCCAGTCCCACCAAAGATTTGGTCATCCCCGTCCCCTGCTTCGAGTCGGTCATTGCCAGCCCCGCCAAAGAGTCGGTCATCGCCAGCCTGACCAATCAAGTTATCATTACCATCCTCGCCATCAATCTGGTCATCGCTAGCCCCGCCATTGAGCGTGTCAACCCCTTCCCCGCCAAAGAGTTGGTCTTCATCGTCTTCTCCAGCGAGTCGGTCATTTCCGTCCCCGCCTTCGAGAAGGTCATTGCCAGATCCAGCAAGGAAAGCATCATTACCGAACCCACCAAGCAGGGTGTCGTCACCGCCTCTGCCAAGGAGTTGATCGTCATCCTCCTCGCCATCAAGCAGCTCATTGCCAGATCCACCAAGGAGGACATCATCGCCGAACCCACCAAGCAGGGTGTTCTCGCCGGACTCACCATTGAGAAGGTCATTGCCGTCCTCGCCATTAAGCGAGTCATTGCCAGCCCCACCCAAGAGGTCATCATTGCCGCCCCGACCAAAGAGGTTATCATCACCGCCCTGACCAAGGATAGCGTCATTGTCAAACGTGCCAATTAGAGTGTTATTCCTGTTGTCTCCAATAAGGTCTGCCATATCAATCCTCTCAGTTATAAGTTTGATTCAAAGATATTTGCTGGCAGAGGTGTCATCTATGAGTAGCCCTGCCATCGGGGAAAAATCTTAGATAGGTAGTTCAAAGAAATGCAGTATCTATTTAAACTGGTTTCATAACCGCTCAATAATTCGGGGTAAATCGCTCAGTGACAAGGCTCAAATTGGCGTAAACTCGTTCCTGAGCTGGTAGTTCGCCCCGATTTATTGAGCGGATACTTGGTTTCTTGGTCTAGACACTACCTAAATAGCTATCACTAGCATAGGGCAAACGCATCTTATTTGCTACTAAAATTTTCTCAGTGGTGACTATCAAGTATTGTATAAAAGCTAGCACCAGTAAAGTGGTAGAGAATTAATCGGGATTTTGTGATCGCGGTTATTGTCTAAGGCATGATTGAAGATTAGCTGTATCTCTTGCTGAGTAAGAACCTTGGCACGACCATGACGATTTGCTTTCACTGGGAAACTGTAAAACCTGTGATCCACAACCTACACCTGATCTAAGCCCCAGCGATACCCGTTTCTACGTCTAAGGATATAAGTTTATTTAATTTTGAGAGATTAATGAGATATTAAGATGAAAAACGATTCTTTCAGATAGAAACTTATGGCAACCGAGCAAGAGCTTCAATCTCTTTTTAATAAATTAGATCGCGATCAAGACGGCAAAGTATCCATTAATGAGCTGTTTATAAGTCCTGGCTTAAGTGCAATCATCTCATCAGAAACAAATACCAGTAGCCCCCAGGAGTTACTAGTAAATTATGATTCAGACAAAGACGGTAGTATTACCTTTGAAGAGTTAAAGGAAGCAGTTGAGAAAGCTGGTAACTTAACCTAGCCGTCAGAAAACCCAATCCCCAATTACACCCTGTATTACCTCGCGTAGCACGGGGTTTGTTTTTGGTGGTTGAGTGCGATCGCTGATCGCTTTTGGGTGTTTTTAAAATGACCGCGCTAGTAGCCTCTAGAGCAGGCTGGCGCTAGATTACAGACACGCCTAATTGCAAGTCTAATATTAAATTATTATGATCGCAATATTCAAAACGGCTAATCAATTCCAAACGCGTAAATTTCTCTTCAACTGCTCATTTCACTCCGTCAGTGGTGGCTTTAGTTTTATAAAGTTTCCGTAAAAATACTCGCTTTAATCTTTAATTAACCTAAAGTTCCCGTAAAAATACTTGCTTTAATTTTTAGTTAACCTTTAGTTAGTAATTAATTAACCTAAAACTAATAATTTTGCAGATGTACCTATGATTGATGGTTCATCTAACTCAGCGTGACTACTTCCGGCTAGGCTAATTTAGTCTACCCGACGCAGAGATAAGACAAATCCACACAGCTAGTAACTAGCTGTGTGGAGATATTTTCATGCGATCGATTAGCAGTAAGGAGTGTCTGCTTGTCTGACTGACATCAAAAAAGTTAAACATTTAACATTCCTCAAATTATGACTATCAAAAAGCTTGTCGCCATACTAGTTCCATCTGCCATTTTGTTGGGAGCAATGACAACGCCAGCAGCAGCGTTGTCGCTCAAAACTATTGGTACTTATAGTACAGGTATCTTTAATGAAGGGGGGGCAGAAATCCCCACTTATGACCCTGTAACGCAACGGCTATTTGTGGTCAATGGAGGTACTAAGAGTATTGACATCATCAATATTAGTGACCCAACTCAGCCTTCACTATTTAAAAGTATCGATATAACTGCCTATGGTGGCGGGGCTAATAGCGTTACTTTCAAAAATGGCTTACTGGCTGCGGCAGTGCAAGGATCTGTGACCCAAGATCCAGGTAAAGCAGTGTTTTTTAACGCCAACGGTGATTTCTTAAATTCTGTTACTGTGGGAGCGTTGCCTGATATGCTCACCTTTACACCCGATGGAACTCGTGTGTTAGTAGCTAACGAGGGTGAACCAAATAGTTACAATCAGCCCAATAGCGTTGACCTTGAAGGCTCAGTGAGCATTATAAATCTTGCTAATTTTAGTGTAATTAACGCTGGCTTTACGCAATTTAACAGCCAGATTAATCGGATGCGAACTGCGGGAGTGAGAATTTTTGGCCCTAATGCTACCGTTGCTCAAGATTTAGAGCCAGAATATATCACTGTTTCGGAAGATTCTACAAAGGCTTGGGTGTCGTTGCAAGAAAATAATGCGATCGCACTCCTCAACCTGATCAACAATCAAATTACCGATATTCTACCTTTAGGCTTCAAAGATTATAGCCTACCAGGAAACGGCATTGATGCTAGCGATCGCGATAATGCTATCAACATTGCTAACTGGCCTGTCTTGGGGATGTACCAACCTGATGGTATAGCTTCCTACAAAGTCAACGGCAAAACCTATATTGTCACAGCTAACGAAGGTGATGCTCGTGACTATGATGGTTTTGCAGAAGAAGTAAGGGTGGGTAATAATGCTTATCAACTCGACCCTACAGCTTTCCCTAATGCTAGTGCTTTAAAACAAAATAGCAACCTGGGTCGTTTAACAGTCACCAACACTCTTGGTGATGAAAATGGCGATGGTTTGTTTGAAAAGATTTACGCTTTTGGTGGTCGTTCCTTCTCAATTTTGGAGTGGGATGAAGCAACAAAAAAACTCAAGCAAGTTTACGACAGTAGCGATGATTTGGAGCAAATTACTGCCCAACTGTTACCGAACTTTTTTAACTCTAATAATGAAGAGAACAACTTTGATGATCGTAGCGACAACAAAGGCCCAGAACCAGAAGATGTCAAAATTGCCGAAATTAATGGTCGCTTTTACGCTTTTGTTGGGTTAGAGCGTATTAGTGGTGTGATGGTTTATGATATTACCGATCCACTCAATCCTACTTTCGTTAACTACGCTAACAATCGTGATTTCACAGTTAGTCCAACCATAAACGATAAAACTAATCCACAGGTAGGGGACTTAGGGCCAGAAGGTCTATTATTTATCTCAGCCGTTAATAGTCCTAATGGTAAACCTTTGTTGGTGACAGCTAATGAGGTCAGTGGAAGTACAACAATTTTCTCAATTGATGATGTAAAATCTGTACCTGAGCCTGGAACTATCTTTGGATTTTTGGCAACTGCTGTAATGGGCATTATGAAATTTAAGCACAAGAATTAGAACTCTCAACAATAACTATAGAGAGTTGAAATGGAAAATAATTTATTTTTTCCTTTTTGTCAAATTCGGCATCACCGTACCAATCCGGGAAAATAGTACTAATCGAAAATTTCTTGTGCCTGAAACGACGATTTTTCGTTCAAACTAGATCAAAACTAGCAGCATAACCATAGTTATTTCACAAATTTGATGGTAGACAGCACTTCTTGTAAAGCTTGTCCAATCTTGGTTTTAGCCAAAGCGTACAAATTATCTCTTTCGGCACGGTGATGCCTTGTTTATCGCCAGTATCTCCAGGGGTGCAACAGTACCAAAAAACAGCTTCTTCAAGCCGAAGCTAATGCTAAAAGTAATGGCGTGGGTTGCGAACGGTGATGAAAAGCCATCAACCTAAATTTTTTTCTAAATATTCTGTCATCATCCGTTTGAGATCAGCAATTAGACTATTAACATCGCCACCTTGAATGTGAATCTCTTGTTCCTGTCCAATGAGATAACTCATACCTTTATAAAGGGCTTTCATTACCCTTGCAATCTGTAATCCCTGGATAGGACTGAGATGAGGTCTAACCCGTAGAAGTAAATTATATATATTGGTTAATATTTCTTGCTCAACTCTTTGAGCCGCTTGGGCCAGCGTGATTTGCCCTTCTTGCCCAGCATTAAGATGTCTAAAAGCCGGATATTGACGTTCAAAAGCAACCATCGGGTCAATCACCCGCGAAACGATAGTAGCAAAATCTAAACCGGAAACATCCTGCTGTAAAGCAGTTATTGTATTGTTACTTAATTGTTGTATATATCGCTCTCCCAAAGCAGTTAAGATTGCTTCCTTATTTGAGAAATACTGATACACCGAGCCAACAGAAATACCAGCACGCTCGGCTAAGACATTAGTGTTGATAGCTTCTACTCCTGCTTCGACCAGCAAATCGGCGGCGGTATCTAGAATTAAATCACGTCGTTGCTGACCACGCTTGCCGGAAGGATGGCGACGAGTTTTTTGAGATATTGAATCGTCACATGAAACTGGTGAGTTGGGTGCTTTATTGCTTGGAGATTGACTATGTGAGCTTTTGCTCATATACTGCCTAATATGAATACGAGTAATAGCTCATATTAACAAAGTTGGGACGAAATCTACAAGCAATACAATCACTAGGAGATAAAGAGCATGAATGGTAAAACAGCATTTGTGACGGGAGCAACAGGTTTGCTGGGTAGTAATCTTTGCCAATTGCTAGTTTCACAAGGATGGCAAGTCAAAGGGCTGGTGAGATTTATTGATAAGGCTAAACGTTTTCAGCCAAATAGCCGGGTTGAATTTATTCAGGGTGATATTGAGAATGTGCCTGCCTTTGCTCCAGCATTAAAGGGAGTAGATGTCGTATTTCACACCGCAGCCTTTTTCCGGGAGTATTATCAGCCGGGTGGTCACTGGGAGAAGATGAAATACATCAATGTGGATGCCACAATTGAACTTTTGCAAGCGGCAGAGGCACAAGGCGTAGCAAGAACAGTTTTCACCTCATCCAGTGGCGTTATCCAAACCTATCCCCATCAAGCGGCAACTGAAACCGCCCCTTACAGCAAATTCGCTCAAAAAAACCTCTACTTCAAAACTAAAGTTCTGGCAGAAAAAGAAATTTATCAGTTTCTAGAAACTAGTCGAATGGATGTAGTCATGATTCTGCCTGGCTGGATGATGGGGCCTTACGATGCTGCACCGACTTCTGCGGGGCAGTTGGTGTTAAATCTATTGGCCAGTAAACTGCCGGGAATAGTTAATGGTGGTGCTTGTTTGACTGATGTTCGGGATGTAGCGGCAGCCATGATTAGTGCTTCCCAACGAGGAAAACGTGGTGAGCGTTACATCGTAGCAGGTTCCTTAAAAACTATGAAAGATATTGCTTTAGAATTAGAAGCGATTTCCGGGGTGAAGGCTCCGAAGATGGTAATTCCTGATGGAATTGCACTCTCAATTGCATGGTTGTTAGAAATCTGGGCAGGTTTAACAGGTAGTGTCAACCCTATGCCATTTGTTGGTGTCCAAACCTTATTAGAAACAGCGAACTTAAGTTCAGCTAAAGCTATGCAAGAATTGGGAGTCAGTTTTCGACCTTTGACAGCTACATTGAAAGATACAGTTATGTGGTATCAGTCTCAAGGTTATTTACAGAAATGATTGTTTGAACGCAGATTTTATTTGTTCAAACTCCACACTCTCACTTTAGACACATAGCGGCTTGTACTTGGACATCGCCAACCTTTAGGCATTCTCAAAAGCTATCTGATTCGGGCATTCCACCCCAGACTGACGCGTATTAATCAAGCCGCTCTTAAGCAGTTCTTCCCTAAAGCTAACCTCAACCCCACCTTTGCCATAAGCCATCACCTCTGCAACAGTTCGCCCTTGCTCATCTTTCGCCACCAGAATGACGGTTAACAGTTAGCTCTTTTTTCTTGGGTGAAGTTCAGTTTAGGCATTAGCAGATTTTGTCACAACTACCACTGTCGGTTTTGGTGGCGCGTTAGAATCTTTACTAGGCCAGTTGGAACCGATAGGGACTTGACGGGTTTGTGTAAATTCTTCTCCAGTTATGGTGGTGACGAGAAATTCTCTGGTTTCTATTGCCTGATTTTTACGAATCCCATTTGCTTCTCCTGGATGCTGTATCGACAAAAACATATTTTGTTCGTCTGGTGTAAAGCAAAGACCTGTGGTTTCACATTTCATCGGCCCCGTACCAAAGAGAAAAGCTTTGCCAGCGTTGTCACCGCTTGTGGGAATATACCAGATAGAATTGTTGCCAAATAGACCAGAAATGCTTGTAGGTTTGCCGTCATCGCTTGTGCGACTCTTGACAGCGCTATTAGTTTTTGATGTTGAAATATCTGTCATCATCCAGAGATTCCCATTCCGATTATTTCTATGGAAAAGCGCTGGCACAAATTTTCGGCTGGCATTTAATAAACCGCATATAAAGCAAAGCCCTGAACTTTTATCGGGGCTTTTTAAATTTAACCTCATCAATTGCAACAAGTATTGAGTTCTATTCTTTCATTGAAGCGATAAGCCATTCCGGCAACGTCTTCTCTACCAGACGCAGTTCGCGTTCGCTTACCGCTTTCATACAATGGGTTATTTCTTGCATTGTTGCATTAACAATCAAGTTTACTTTGGCTGTCTCCACACAAGATTATACTCCCTTTCAACAGCCGCTAGCAGCTTTGCCTGCAAGGATGATAAATAAGGTTTGGCTTGCTTCCCCAACCCCTCCAACAGCCAATCTACAGAAGAGTCACGGCTGGCCACTTGATGCAACTGCCGTAACCTCGCACACAACTGCTGCATAAAAAAGCAATCTTCATCAAGTAATTTCAGTGATTTCATCTGTTCGATTTTTACAGTGTAGTCGCCGTCCCATGTCTGGACTGTACAATTGTATTCACCAACGTGGCTGACTACTCCCCAATAACCCGCTTTACCTCTCAAGTCTGGGTTATCTTTGGGCAGAAGAATGCATATTTCACTAACGTGGTAAGGATTGGGTACTTTCGTGCTTTCGCGTATTTTATCCACAACATCTTTCACTATCCGACCAGAAGGAATCTTATTCCCAGCTTGCTCTACTGCTTGTTGCCATACATTCGCTTGTACAGCCGGTTCCAACTCAGCTTTTGCCAAAAACCGCAGTTGTCGTTCGTTGGTCGGCATTGGAATTTGCTGACCATTGGTCGGCAAAAACTTTTGAAGATTCTCGTAAACAGCAGTAGCCGAAATCTTCAAGTACGCTGCATCACGGCTGTAACCAAAGCGTTCGCGGCAGTATTCCTCAAAAGTTCGGTGCGTGGAACGGTATAGCCGTCTGTCTCTCAACTCCATTAACGCCTGACCCGCTTCTAAAAATGCACGTTCTACACGGCGTTC
>NZ_DASQZC010000344.1:0-3252 GCF_035638895.1 Nostoc sp.
ATGCCTGGGTCAGTAGCAACCCACCCGTTTGGTGACAGGTGACGGACTTCAAAGTGCAGGTGAGGACCTGTGGAGTTCCCGGTACTGCCAACTCGCCCAATCACAGTTCCAGGTTCTACCCACTGACCGGGTTGAACAAAGATTTCTGACATGTGACCGTAAAGAGTTTGTTGAGCCGATTTGTGATTCAGGGTAACGGTTAAACCATAACCGCCCAACCAGTTAGCAGTTTCCACTTGACCGGCGGCGGCGGCCAGAACTGGCGTACCCGTAGGCGCACCTATGTCTGTACCAGCATGGAAGCGTTGATTACCTGTGATTGGATGAACTCGCCAACCAAATACAGAAGTAATGGTAGCGGGTATAGACAATGGATACATCATTCCCGTACCACTATATGCAACTCTCCCCGTGTAGGGGATTTGTGGCAATACTGATGCTAGTGAGAAGTCGTAAGCTACGTTGCTGGGACGGGGTGCAATGTTGCCATCTGCCATTGGTGGAGGTAAAGTACCGCCACTGGGTGCGATGGGAGTTGTACTCACTGTTGTGGGGCTGAACTCGCCAGGACTTGGGATAAACCGATTCGGGCGAAATGCGCTCTTGGTGACACCGCTAGAACCACTTTGAGTTGGAGTAGCACGCCATCTGCTGGTGTTGCCAGTAGAAGATACAATCTGCCGCACAGGTGAAACTACTGGTAATTGGGCATTTTGACTTCTTTTGAGCCAATTAGGTGCTGGTTTACTATTAGAATCAGCTACACTTCTTTGGGGTACTTTGGCGCAAACGCCGCCTAATACACTTTGTCCTGATGGCAAAATGGCTCGACAACCACTGGAGCGTTCTGTGAGAATTACGGAATTTGGTGCTTGATAAGTACCTGTAGCACCACTGTCATAACTATTAGGATCAATATAGGCGTTATTATAATCCTTGATTTTCCCCGCCGTTGCACTAACAGCGCTGTTCGAGTTATTTGATGGTTGAGCAACTTCTGGAAGTTTCTCAGGTAAAGAGCGGGCAGGGGTATTGGGTTTTTCCTGTCTCACCCGTGCAGGAGTAACCTGGGAGGCTTCTACCTTGGGTTTTGACTGTCTGATAATCACAACAGGTTGGGCAGCTTCGATTTTGGGTGTAGACTGCCTAACTGGCTCTTTTGATTGAGCAACCTCTGGCTTGCCTAATCTCTTTCTGAGTCTGGCTCGCCGTTGGGAAAATTCCGGTTGCGCTTGAGCAGCTTCGGGCGCAACAGCCTGCTTTTTAACTGGATTTATAACTGCTGAAGGCTTGGAACTTTCAACTGTGGGAACTATGTTGTCTATTTGTGTTTCTGTTTGAGCAAACACAAAGCCGTTGCTAAGGAGGCTGACGCTACTGAGCCAACAGAGGCTCTGGGCTGGTAGTGTTGAGGCAAAACGTTTTTTTGTTAGACCTTGCTGCCATAAGTAATGCAAACGATGAGGGGCAGAATTATTGCGCTGCGTCATTTGTTCTCTCAGTTGTGTGTAATTAGCCTAAAGAGATGATGCTAGTGGTTTGTCTTGCCCAAAGAGCGGAATTTTGAACAAACCTCAAATTTAAACGGAAGATTTATGGTACCCCAAACTGATTGTACCGGGTTCAATATAAATTTCCGGTGTAATTAGTTCCTTTGTGTCATGTGTTTCTAAATCAACTCTTAAATTTCCTTGAGGAGTCACCCCAACTACTTTACCTGAAAGATTGTTGACGTAGACGCGATCGCCCATATTTATAAGCAAATCTAAATAGCGAGACAAGAGTACCTTTACTCCTTCTTGACAAAGGCACTCCATACCGGATTCTATTCCCATCAAGACTTTAGAGGTGAGCATTTCCAGACAAGAAATTGGTCTGAAATCTTGAGAAGCTTGCCACGATTCCAGATTGATTCCAGTTTCTGGTACTGGGTTTGTCCAGTTAATACCAACACCAATTACTGCTTGGGTGATTTGTCCTTTGTTTACTTTGGTTTCTGTCAAAATGCCGCCTAATTTGCGACCATTTAAAACTAAATCATTGGGCCATTTTATCCCAACATCAACACCGCACTGACGCAATTGAGACGCAATTCCCCAAGCAGTAGCAAAAGTTAGCTGGTAGCTGTCAATAGCCTCTATTTTGTGGTCGAAAGAAATCGCCACGGAAATATATAATCCGCCAACCGGAGAAATCCACTCACGGCCCCATTGTCCTCGTCCAGCAGATTGCACAGTTGCGATTACGACTGTTCCTGAAATAGCCCCTTGGTTAAGTAAGTTCCAGAGGGTTTGGTTAGTTGAAGAGACGCTTTCAAAAAAGTGGACGGAAAATGGTAAATATGTATACTTACGCCCTGCTTTCAAGGCTGCTTCCAAGTTTTGCAAATTAAATCCCACAGCAGTTAACCCAAATTCCGTTGTTCAAGTTAGCATTGATTGGCTAATGAGTGATTTCTGTTTAGGTTTGGTTGAAGATGCACACTTGGCACTGGCGCAATTGGGAAGGACTGCCCTATCTAACTTGTAGTATTCTGGAACGTTGGCATCACGGCTTCTTTACCCAGCAGTTTTGGCCGCGATCGCCACAAGTTATCACAGAAGTATTGCAACCAGAGGCATCAGTCTATCGCTTAAAGCAGGTTCATGGCAATACTGTTCTCACCCCCCAAGAAGTTGAAAACATCTTTTGCACTGCTGGGGAGGATTTAGCATCGGCGGATGGTTTAGTTAGCGAACAGCCTCTCCAAGCCATTTGGGTAGCTAGCGCAGATTGTACACCCGTGTTGATTGGGGATGTGCAAACTGGACGGGTGGCAGCATTACACGCAGGCTGGCGAGGGACTGCCAAGAAGATTGTTCCCTTAGCGATCGCTCGATTACAATCTCAAGGCAGTAAGCTTGATGATTTACGTATTGCTATGGGGCCAGCGATCGCTGGTGAGGTTTACCAAGTCTCTATCGAAGTGGCTGCCGAAATTGGGGCTAGCATTATATCACATGAAGACGAAGAAAAAATTGTTCAAGCATTGCATGAATTACCAAATTCACCCTTATTGGAAGACCCCAATCCAGGAAAGGTACGGCTGGATGTGCGGCGAGTGAATACCTTACAACTGGAAAACATGGGGATTAGTGCAGAACAAATTGCGATCGCACCTTATTGTACTTTCCAAACTCCAGAGCATTTCTTTTCTTACCGCCGAGAGAAAGAGAAAAAAGTTCAATGGTCTGGGATTGTCAGTGGTAAAAC
>NZ_DASQZC010000345.1:0-34220 GCF_035638895.1 Nostoc sp.
TAAGACCCCTACCAAATTGAAAATTTGGTGGTGCAACAATTCAGTGGCGGGTCTGAATCCCCCACTGATAGCGCAGCTCCTTCGACGCAGGAGCGTCTTGCATTCTGGTTCCTGAATTCTGACTTCTGAATTCTTCTTCAAATTATTTTTGACCAATAACTTTTATGGTATTCCCTTTTAAACAGATAATAACCTCATCCAAAATTCCAAAGTTTTTTTAGTAACTAAGCTGTAAAAAGAAGCCATGTGGATATATATCTACGCCTTTATACGGGAGATATGAAGAGAAATCATCATATTTTTGGCAAAATTCTTTGATAATTTACAATACTTCTCAAGGATCACAAGTATCTTGATTTGTAACAGTAGGTAACTAAAAATTTAGAATTTTGTAGCGCTTGAATAAAATGCTATTCTTCAAAAAAAAGATGCAATCAACAATAAAATGATTGAATGTATACATCATTATTTTCATCTTGGCAACTACAAGCAGGATTACTTTTGTTAACATTTCAAGAAAATTAAGGTTAAGTAACTTTGAATACAAAAATGTGTAACTAGAAGTAATCAAATGTAGTCAAGTATACAAATTATTGGTGCTTAGGAAGAAAAAGAAGTGTTGAAGAAAGTTGTGATGATTGGGGCTATCACCCTACTGTTTTTAGGAGGGCCGCTGATGGGCAATGCTTTTGCCCAAACACCAGCTGCTGTACCTGCTGCTGATACTGGAGATACGGCATTTATGCTGATTTCAGCAGCACTAGTGCTGTTAATGACACCAGGATTGGCGTTCTTTTATGGTGGATTTGTGCGATCGCGCAATATCCTAAACACATTGATGATGAGCTTTGTGTTGATGGCGATCGTGGGAGTTACCTGGATTCTCTGGGGTTATAGTCTTTCCTTTGCACCAGGTTTACCATTTATCGGTGGATTGCAATGGTTAGGGTTGAACGGTGTTGGTTTAGAAACTCAAGGCTACTTGCCGCATCTGCCTTATGAAGACGCCCTGAAAGCAGCAGACCCTAAATATGCTGATCTCGTCTCCTACGCCGGAACGATACCCCACCAGGCATTCATGATCTACCAAGCCATGTTTGCTATTATCACCCCAGCCTTAATTTCTGGGGCGATCGCAGAGCGGATGAGTTTCCGCGCCTATTCGCTGTTTGTGCTGCTGTGGTCAACCTTTATTTACGCCCCCCTGGCTCACATGGTCTGGGCGAAAGGTGGATTCTTAGGTTTGGCTGGTGGATTAGGTGCCCTCGACTTTGCCGGTGGTACAGTAGTTCATATTAGTTCTGGCGTTTCTGCTTTGGTCGCAGCGATCGTCCTTGGGCCTCGGAAAACCCATCCGGATCGTCTTAGCCCACCACACAATGTTCCTTTTATTTTGCTGGGTGCTGGCTTGCTATGGTTTGGTTGGTTTGGTTTCAACGCTGGGAGTGCCCTATCTGTTGGTAGTGGAACTTCTGGTGATTTGACAACAAATTTAGCAACAACAGCCTTTGTTGCAACCAATACATCGGCGGCTGCGGCGGCTTTAATGTGGCTAATTTTGGAGGCTGTTTTACGGGGTAAACCGACAGCCGTGGGAGCAGCTACAGGAGCCGTTGCTGGTCTGGTGGGCATCACTCCCGCCGCCGGATTTGTCACACCGCTATCAGCGATTTTAATTGGTTTCATCACCGCCTTTGTTTGCTTCTATGCGATCAGTTTCAAGCACAAGCTAGAAATTGACGATGCTTTAGATACCTTTCCCGTGCATGGGGTTGGTGGGACAGTGGGGGCAATTTTAACGGCTATCTTTGCCACGACTCAAGTCAACGGCGGAGGTAAAGAGGGAGTATTACGTGGTAATTTTGGTGAATTGGGAGTTGAACTAGTAGCAATTGCCATTGCTTATGCGATCGCAGGTGTTGGTACATGGGTTATTCTCAAGGTTATCGATGCTACAGTGGGGCTGCGAGTCAAAGAAGAAGCTGAATTGCAAGGTTTGGATATCAACGAACACGGTGAAGAAGGTTACAATTCCGAGTTTGGTGATCGTCCCACTTAGTTAGTAGGGAGTAGGGAGTAGGGAGTTAGGAGTTAGGAGTTATTATTCTTTCCTGCTCCCCCCACTCCCCACTCCCCATTCCCCACTCCCAATTTAAAATTGTGTAATTTGCGATCGCTAGCGTTAAAATTTGATTCAAATAATTGGTAAATTTCGCTAGTCGTGTCTACATCTGCAAAAACCTTTCCTATCTGGGCATTTTTCTCGCTGTTAACCAACGGCATCCTAATGTTGGCGGTCATCCTGCTAATTTGGCAACAGCAGAGATTGTCCGCTTTTTTTGGGATAATAACATCCCCAGAGCCAATCAGCCTGAACAACTCACCCGAAATTGCTACACCTGATTTAGGTCGTCGTCACCAACTCTCTTACCAGCAGTGGGTGGACATCCTCATGCAAGAAGCCAAGGTAGCCGCAGACCAACGTCCTCCGCATTTAACCGTCCTGGTGGGAGATTCTTTGAGTTTGTGGTTTCCGCCTGAGTTATTACCAGAAGGTAAAAATTGGCTCAATCAAGGAATTTCTGGCGAAACCAGTAATGGGCTTTTGAAAAGATTGGAGATATTTGACCGCACCCAGCCAGAGGTGATTTTTGTGATGATTGGCATTAATGACCTAATTCGGGGAGTGAGCGACAGGGTAATTTTAAATAATCAGCGTCAAATTATTAATTACCTACGAAAGACGCATCCCACGGCGCAAATTGTTGTCCAATCAATTTTGCCACATGGGGCAGAAGAAGCAACCTGGAAAGGACGAGATAAGCTTCTGGCTGTTGCCAATAGTCGCATTCGTGAGTTGAATCAGCAACTGCAAAATATTTGTAACAAAAAAGGTGTCAAATATCTCGATTTATACCCCCTGTTTACCAACAAACAAGGTAATCTCCGCCGCGAATTTACTAGTGATGGCTTACATTTAAGTCCTGAAGGCTATATAGTTTGGCGTTCTGCATTGCAGATTTATAGCGAGATCGAATTAAAACCCCAGCGTTAGGGACTTCCAACTAAAAAAATATCCCATCTGGCGAGTAGGGGAAGCAGGGGAAGAAGAATCTAACGATCATCTTCGCTCCCAAAATTCAATAATTTAATTTCTGGAAATCCGTTAATATCCTTCACGCGAAAAAGGATAAAGGGCAAAAAGAAGTAATATCTTTGAATACAACTTTGTATAAATCGCCTCTGGGCGCGAGAAAATAAGAAATAGTGGTTTAAGTAGACAAATCTAATGGATACAAAAGCTTTTAAGCGCAGCTTGCAACATTCCGAAAATTACAATCGCAAGGGATTTGGTCATCAAGCAGAAGTTGCTACCCAGTTGCAGTCTGAGTATCAGAGTAATTTGATTCAAGAAATTCGCGATCGCAATTACACTCTACAACGCGGTGATGTGACAATCCGACTAGCACAAGCTTTTGGCTTTTGCTGGGGTGTAGAACGCGCTGTGGCAATGGCCTACGAAACCCGCCAGCACTTCCCTACAGAACACATCTGGATTACTAACGAGATTATCCACAACCCCTCTGTAAATCAGCGAATGCAGGAGATGGAAGTAGAATTCATCCCCATTGAAGGAAAGAATAAAGACTTTTCTGTTGTTGGAACTGGTGATGTAGTGATATTACCCGCTTTTGGAGCTAGCGTTCAAGAAATGCAGATACTTCATGAGAAAGGCTGCAAAATTGTTGATACAACTTGCCCTTGGGTATCTAAAGTTTGGAATACAGTAGAAAAGCACAAAAAAATCGATTATACATCAATAATTCACGGTAAATATAAACACGAAGAAACAGTTGCGACTAGTTCCTTTGCTGGCAAGTATTTAATTGTGTTGAATTTACAAGAAGCGCAATATGTTGCTGACTATATTATGAATGGTGGCAACCGTGAAGAATTTCTGACAAAATTTGCTAAAGCTTGTTCAGCAGGATTTGACCCTGATCAGGATTTAGCAAGAGTTGGTATTGCTAACCAAACTACGATGCTAAAAGACGAAACAGAGCAAATCGGCAAGCTTTTTGAGCGGACTATGTTACAGAAGTATGGCCCCATCGAGTTAAATCAGCATTTCCAAAGCTTCAATACTATTTGTGATGCCACTCAAGAACGCCAAGATGCAATGTTGGAGTTAGTAGAACATAATTTAAATTTAATGGTAGTAATTGGTGGATTTAATTCCTCCAATACTACTCAATTGCAACAAATTGCTTTTGAGCGGGGAATTCCTTCTTATCATATTGATACTGTTGAACGGATTAAATCAGGAGATTCCATAGAACATCGGCAATTAAATGGGCAACTAATAACTACAGAAAACTGGTTGCCAAATGGAGAAATTGTTGTGGGAATTACTTCCGGTGCTTCCACGCCAGATAAGGTAGTAGAAGATGTGATTGAGAAGATTTTTGCAATGAAAGCAACAACAGCGCTGGTTTAACGTGATCGGTTATCAAGTAAGCAAGTTTGTAGTAAGGAATTTAGTACTTATTTTTTCAGCACTAAAGTCCTTACTACAAACCTCCAAAACTACCTTAGATATTGTACTAGTTTTCACTGATAACTATTGACTATTCATTATTTTTAAAATTTGTGAGGAATTCAATAAATGGCTGTTTATGAGCAAATTGGCAAAGGCTATGATTTGACTCGTCGCGCTGACCCTGACATCGCTGCCAAATTAGCTAAACACCTCCAAATCAAATCAGATTTATCCTATCTCGATGTGGGATGTGGCACGGGAAATTACACGCTAGCTTTAGCAAAACATGGTGGTGTTTGGAGTGGAGTAGACCAGTCAAAAAAGATGATTGATGCTGCTACGAATAAGAGTAATGTTGTATCTTGGCAAGTTGCAGAAGCTGAGGTTTTACCTTATGCTAATGGGGCTTTTTCTGGTGTGCTATGCACGCTGGCAATACATCATTTTGCTGCACTAACTCATGCTTTTCGAGAGATATACCGTGTTTTAGCATCTGGTCGTTTTGTATTGTTTACTGCCACCCCAGAGCAAATGAGCAAATATTGGTTAGTCGAATATTTTCCAGAGGCTATACATAAATCTGCTGAACAGATGCCAAGTTTAGAAAAGGTTAAATATGCTCTCAATGATGTAGGTTTTAATTCAGTCAATATTGAACTTCATTCTATTTCAGAAAGCTTGCAAGACCTATTTTTATATAGTGGAAAATATCGTCCTGAAATATATTTAGATGAAAATGTCCGGTCTGGAATTTCTACATTTTCTTTGCTAGCTTCGGCAGATGAAATCGCAACAGGATGTCAAAGGCTAGCAGCAGATATTAATACAGGACGCATCACCGAGATTGTCAATAAGTATGAAAATAATCAAGGAGATTACTTATTTGTAATCGCCGATAAATAATTATGAATTAGCATGACACAGAAATGGCTTTCTATCGTCGGCATTGGCGAAGATGGGTTACAGGGGTTAAGCGCGATCGCTCGTTCTTTACTCGATCAAGCTAAAGTAATTGTGGGAGGCGATCGCCATTTAGCAATGCTCCCTACAGATGACCAACGTGAGAAACTAGTCTGGACATCTCCCATTAGCACTTCAGTTGAGGAAATCAGCAAGCGTCGGGGTGAGTCAATTTGCATACTTGCAAGTGGCGATCCGATGTGTTACGGCATTGGTGTTACCTTGATGCGGCGAATTCCCGTCTCTGAAATGACGATTATCCCCGCACCTTCAGCCTTCAGCCTGGCCTGTGCCAGGGTGGGATGGTCTTTGACTGAGGTGGAAACCTTGAGTTTGAATGGTCGTCCATCTTCCCTACTCCAGTCTTACATTTACCCAAAAGCGCGGCTGTTGATTTTGAGCGAAGGGAAGGATACACCCGCCATTGTTGCGGAGATTTTGACAAATCGCGGCTATGGTGAGAGTAAAATCACCCTATTGGAGCGTATGGGCGGCGCTTATGAAAGAATTGTGGAAGGTACGGCTGCATCCTGGAGTGAAACTGAAGTTGCTGCTTTGAATGCGATCGCAGTTGATTGTATTGCTGATGCTGGGGTTATCCCTTTACCAAGATTACCAGGATTAGCAGATAACGCCTATCACCACGATGGACAGTTAACGAAGCGCGAAGTCAGGGCAATCACCCTAGCAGCTTTAGCACCGACACCGGGAGAATTATTGTGGGATGTGGGCGCGGGTTGTGGCTCAATTTCTATCGAATGGATGCGGAGTAATGCTCGGTGTCGAGCGATCGCGATCGAACAAAATGCTTCTAGACTACTATATATTGCTGATAATGCCGCCACTCTCGGTACTCCAAATCTGCAAATTATTGAAGGTAAAGCGCCCCAAGCCCTGAAAGACTTGCCAGCACCAGATGCTATTTTTATTGGTGGTGGCGTGACAGCAACGGGACTTTTTGATGTCTGCTGGGAAGCATTGCGGCCGGGTGGGCGTTTGGTGGCAAATGTGGTGACGGTAGAGGGTGAGCAAACTTTGTTTCAATGGCATGAACGAGTCGGTGGCGATTTAACTCGTATTGCCATTCAACGGGCGGAACCTATTGGTAAATTTTTGGGCTGGCGAGCAATGGCGCCTGTGACGCAATGGGTAGTTGTCAAATAACAAGATGATTCATAAGTTAAGGGAACTTGATTTAAAATTGAAATTTCTATTACTTATGATTGCAACGCCATAAGCAGGAGCTGGTATGGCCTACATTTAATGTTCATGATTGAAAAAGCTTACTATTATCGCAGCTAGTAAGCAGTTAATTGCTGTATAATTAATTTTGTGTTCCCTTTTAGACTCGCTCACAGTTTGCAACAATCGCGGCAATTTCTTTATTGAGCAATTTCTGTTGTGATTATCGTTGACAAAAAGTCACTTATTGGGGATGAAGTAATGGACGAGCATAATCTTGACGACAAAAACAAATTTCTTTACCCTCGTAGTCGCTATTACGGTCAAGTTAAGCCAGAGAATTTAGTATTTAATGCCAACCTTCAAGAATTTGCTCAAAAAGTTGGCTACATTACCAGTTTAGAAACATCTGGAAAGCTTGACCCAGGAGATGCTTACAAACAGATTAAAGCACTTTGGAAACAGTTGAAACGTAGTAAAAAAGCATTGTTAATTGGTGAGGAACCATAAGAAAAATTCTGAAGTTGTTTAGGAAAAGCGATAATGCGATCGCTATTTATAATTACTCTTACAGAAGTGCGTTCGTCTATCTTTCAAGTACCCTGTTTATCTACTATTAAATTACTCAACTTTTCTTCATCAAAAGTAAGTCCGTGACGTTCTAAATATGGGCATAAATTTATTTTAATGAATAAATATTTTAGTTATTGAGCAATTTCTTGGCGTAGATTTCCTGATAATGCGATCGCAACTGTTCATGCTGACTTTTCAAGGTAAGTTTTAAAACGCCCTTCCCGATTCAATACTGCTCGGTTAAGAGTCGATCCCCTTAACCTGCCTTAAAAAGGGGGGCTAAAAATGCCTTATTTTCCCCCTTTTTTAAGGGAGACTAAGGGGGATATTCAATGACTATGCACCAAAATCCGAGCAGTATTGCTTCCCGATTAGGTTTCACTCCATAGTTGAACTGGTCATTATTAACAGAGGAATCAGGCTTTGAGATGCTAGTTTTTAATCTGATCGTGTAAAACAAGAAGATACTGTGAAAAGTCAGGCTAAGGAGTGTCAAAGAGTGTAACTATTTTCCCTCACTTACGCTTATATTTGCAAAAGTGAGATGCTCCCAAAGATTGTCATACCTAAAATTATTGATTTTTATTAAAAAAACTAAATTTAATTCGGAAGAAAAAACCCCACGTTTTTCAACGTGGGATTCAAGCAAGAACACTTTGTATTACCTTTAACGCGAGTCTGCTTTTGTTGAAGAGATAAGAAGCAGAAGGCTTTTATGTTTAGAAGGAGATTTAGACCCCTTAGGGTTAAGAACGCATTTCAAATTCTTCTATTAATGCTGTTTTATAGAAAAATTGAACTGTTTGATTAACTGCCATTTTTTTTATGCTTTTATTAATCGGATCTTCAATGACTATGCACCAAAACCCGAGCAGTATTGCGGTGTCTATTGAGTTTTCATTTCCATCTCATAAGTTTTTCGCAGAGGACACGCAATATTTACAAAAGTTTACTAACTATATTTTTTTAGGTGGCAGTAAGCGATTAAATCGCAGACAATGTTGACGCTTGCAGTTGACAGACAATGGGTGACGGGAATGCTCAATCTGGGAGATATTCTTGAACTGGTCAATGATGGTTTCAATAATCGAGCGTCGTTTCCTGAGCAAATTTTTCACTGCTCCTCCTACTCACCCTGCGTTGCCTTAAGGGGGATAGAAATCATAAATTCAGCCCCTTGTCCTAAAACTGATATACACTCCAACTGCCCTCGATGCTTATTAGTCACAATCTGGTAACTAATAGATAGCCCTAAACCAGTGCCTTTACCAACAGGTTTGGTAGTAAAAAAGGGTGTGAAGAGTTGCCGACGCACATTTTCACTGATGCCAGAACCGTTGTCAGCAATGCGGATGACGGCAAAATTGCCTTCAACACTAGTACGAATTGTAATGATACTTGGCTGACGTGTGATATCGGCATAAGTCCGATGTTTGTTAAATTCTTCCAAAGAGTCAATCGAATTAGCAATCAGGTTCATAAATACCTGATTCAGTTGGCCAGGGTAACATTCTACGGGTGGCAGGTTGCCGTACTCTTGTATTACCTGAATTCCCGGATGATCTGGTTGGGGTTTAAGCCGATTTTGCAAAATCATCAGAGTGCTATCAATGCCCTCATGGATATCAACGGCTTTGACTTCAGCTTCGTCTAGGCGGGAAAAGTTTCGTAAAGATAATACAATCTGGCGAATGCGATCAGTTCCTACTTTCATGGAAGCCAACAGCTTAGGTAAGTCTTCCATCAAAAAATCTAAGTCAACCTCATCTATCTCATTCTGAACTTTAGGCGGTAAATTCTGGTTCTGCTGCTGATAAAGTTGTACTACAGTCATCAAGTCTTTGACATAATTATTAACGTAAGTAAGGTTGCCGTAGATAAAGCTGACTGGGTTATTGATTTCGTGAGCAACGCCTGCTACCAACTGCCCCAAGCTAGACATTTTTTCGCTTTGCACCATCTGAGACTGGGTAAGCTTCAATTCATCGAGTGTGTGTTCTAGCTGTTTTGCTTTCTCACGCGCTTCTGTTTCCGAAATCTCTAACTCCTGGGAGTATATGTGCAAATTTGTGTAGAGCCGAGCATTTTCTATAGAGATGGAAACTTGCGAAGTTAATAAGTTTAGTACCTCTAATCGCTCTGCGGTAAAGGCTCCGGTGGTGAGGTTATTTTCCAGGTAAAGAACTCCAGTTAGCTTACCCTGGTGAGCAAAAGGCAAACACAAGACTGATTTAGGTTGATTGGCAATAATATAGTTGTCACTCACAAAACGCTCTGTGTGACTAGCATCGTCTAAAACCAAATTTTCTTTCGTTCTTTCAACATAGTTAATCAGTAAAACTGGCAATTTATGCTTTACTTGCACCAGACTCGACGATCGCACTGTCACTTGATCTCGATCAATGCTTCCTTCGGCTTCAATCACCCACTGGTTCTCTCGTTTTACAAGTAGATAACCCATTTGGGCCCCAGCATTCTCGATCGCGATCGTCATCATCTTCTCTAACAGCCGACTTAGCTCCATCTCGCTTGAGAGTGCTTGGGACGCTTTAATCGCTGTGCTGATATCTAAAGTTTGGGTTTTAACTTCAGAAATATCCTGAATCTGCTTTGTAGCTGTACCCCGCCCAGTTACTTCCCCAACTGTATCTGTAAAAATTTGGGAATATTGCTCGTCCAGTTGCCGAACTTTACCCGTAGCTTCCCACTTTAGATAGCAATAGCGGGCTTCTTTAAAATAAACTTTGGCAAAGTTTTTCCTATCCTTGGCCAAGTAAAATCGAAATGCGAGTTCGTTTGCTAAGGCTTCATTTTGTAAATAACCGTTTTCGGCAGCAGAAGCGATCGCCTTATCATACAGTTCCATTGCCTGATAATCTTGTTGGTGAATCCGAGCCACTTCAGCTTGAATCAGCAGCAACTTGTGTTGATAATTGCTTGGACAGTGCATTGCCCATTGCTGGAATTTTTCTAAGTTGGCATTTAGTTTATGCAGATAAATGGCTTGAGTTTCGGTATCTGCCTCTGCATAAGCCCCTGCTAAGGCAATACTTTGGTGAAAATAGAAAACAGGATTAATAAAAATCCCTCGCGCTCCCCCTACATATTTTTCGGCATTCTCTGCATACTCAACAGCTTTGGTATATTCTCCATACCAGTTACAGAGCGCAAGTTTATAGATGTAAACTACAAATGCACTCAACATATCCGAAGATGCCAATGCAAACTCTAGCACTTGCCCTTCATCTGCCCAAGTACCAACAAGTTGATCAATCTTTTCTGCTGGCTTAGTCAGATTAGCGATCGCTTCCATAGCCAGCAGATGGTAGTTCAACATATTTCTGTCAATTTTGCGGAGGCTAGGAATAAAATCTTCGGCTACTTCTGCGGTTTTTTCTAAAGATTCATTCCCAAATAAGCATTGCCATAAAAAATTAACCGAACAATAACCAGACCATTGATAAGAACCTGTTTCTAAACCACTATTAAATCCCTTCAATAAATAAGGTTTTGCCTCGCTAATATGGTCTTTGTAATGACAAATTAAACCTCCCCACATATTCAAAATATTTGCTTCTAATTCTTTTGTTCTTAAAATTTCATGCAAACGCAGAGATAGCTCACCAAACTCATAACCTGAATCCACCTCACCATATTGAAATACTAAGTTGAACGAATACAGCATGTAACCAAATACAGAAATTGGTGAGTTGCCATACTGAACTGAAAGTTGAGTTATATTCATTGATGTGATATGCAACGCTTTAGATCCCAAAAAGTAGGCAATAGGCCAGACTTCTTTTAAGATGCGTTGAGCCATTAACTTTTCTTCGTCTTGCATTGGTGGTAGTTCTGCAAGACTAAAAGTTGAGCGATCGCCAATAACTTTTTTGGTATAATTAAGTTTTTCCAATAAATATGCATCATCGGGATAAGCTGTAAACTCTAAGCCTAAAA
Source organism: Nostoc sp. (assembly GCF_035638895.1). GTDB lineage: Bacteria > Cyanobacteriota > Cyanobacteriia > Cyanobacteriales > Nostocaceae > Nostoc. Next base: position 11,213 of record NZ_DASQZC010000345.1, read on the forward strand.
GCTCTAAAGTATTTAACCCAATTTTATATGCGGAGTTTAAATCATTCTCCATCCGATAACACATAATCCGATATTCATTCACCCGACACATATCAAGAGTAGTTTTAACCTGGCTGAAAGTCTGCTCAAAAATCAACAAGGCTTCCTCATATTTGCCATTTAAAAATTCTGCTTCTCCAGATTGTAGATATAAATTTAATGTGAGTAAATAATTATCCTGCCAGCTATTTTCAGGTAGATAACTCACCCCTGTTTCTAGCAACTTGAGTGCAGTTACAAACGCCGAAGATGATTTTGCTCGTTGACCTGCTTTCAGATTTAATTCTGCCAGTTCATATCTTTCTACTGGTTCCACAATTAATGAACCGCCAGCATTGAGATGGTTGACGATATCAAAAAGATGTTCTTCTAACTGGGATTTTTCAGTATTATGTAATAGTAACTTTCCTACCTTAAGGTGTACTTGTTTTTGCTGATCAATTGGAATTAAAGAATAGGCAGCTTGCTGAACGCGATCATGCAAAAATTTATAGTCAACTTGTACAGCAGTCTTGCAGTATGTTGCCAATTCCGACTGATTCAACAACTGAGGAATTTTGTAAGTATCGCTCAAAGGAAGAATTAATCCGGCTCGTAAAGCTTCCCATAAATCAATTGCTGTTGCTGATGGAGATTTTTCGTTGACTACAGCTAGAATTTCTAAATTAAATCGGTTCCCGACACAAGCAGCTAATTGTAAAACTTGCTGCGTTGGTTCTGACAACCTCTGAATTTTATTCACCATTAAATCGACTACATTATCGGTAATGGCTTGTCCCTGAATTTTGTTGAGATCCCACTGCCATAAACCCGAACGATAATCAAATGTCAAAAGATTATCTTGATACAGTACTTTTAGTAACTGAGTCAAGAAAAAGGGATTACCTTGGGTTTTTTGAAATAGCAAATCAGCTAAAGGTTCTGCTTGAGATGATTCGCAATTGAACGTATCAGTAACCAGTTGAGTAATATGAGGTGCTGCTAATGGCTTCAAAAGTAACTCTTCAACGGTTGCCCCAAATGCTTGAATTGCCTCTAGCATTAGCATCAGGGGATGAGTAGGACTAACTTCGTTATCTCGATAAGCCCCAATCAGCAAAAGATACTGACTTTCTGGGTCAGTCATCAGATTCTCGACCAGGTTCACAGAGGCGGCATCTGCCCATTGGAGGTCATCTAAAAACAGTACTAAGGGGTGTTCAGCAGCAGTAAAAACATGGATAAATTGCTTGAAGACCCGATTAAAACGGTTTTGAGACTCAGCAACCCCCAACTGCGGTACAGGCGCTTGCTGCCCAATAATTAGTTCTACCTCCGGGATGACATCAATAATAACCTGACCATTAACTCCCAATGCTCGTAATAATTTATTTTTCCAAACCTCAACTCTGGCTTGGCTTTCAGCTAACAGTTGTCGCATCAATTCTCGAAATGCTTGAATCAAAGAAGCATAAGGAATATCTCGCTTGAGTTGATCAAATTTGCCACCGATGAAGTAACCTCGTTGCCGGACAATCGGTTTGTGAACTTCGTTAACTAGTGAGGATTTGCCGATACCAGAGTATCCTCCTACCAACACAACTTCGCTAGAACCAAGGCTAACTTTTTCAAAGGCAGCCATTAAAGCCGCCACTTCTACTTCCCTACCGTAAAGTTTTTGAGCTATTTGGAATTGATGCGAAAAATCTTGCTGGCCTAAGGTAAAAAGGTCAATGCTGCCTTTTGTTTGCAGTTGTATTGCTGCTTGTTCTAGGTCAGCCTTTAACCCGTAAGCACTCTGGTAGCGGTCTTCAGCAGTTTTGCTCAGAAGTTTCATAGCGATCGCAGAGATTGCCAGTGGTACATTAGGATTAATCTCATGCGGAGCTACTGGAATTTTCGCAATGTGACAATGCACTAATTCCATTGGGTCTTGAGCATTCTGGAAGGGGAGCCGACCCGTCAGCATTTCGTAGAAAATGACACCTAATGAGTAAAAATCTGTACGATAATCTAAGGTTCGATTGATGCGTCCAGTTTGTTCTGGCGACATATAAGCCAGCGTTCCTTCTAAGAGGTTGAGGCTACTGATTTCTGGACTTTCTTTTGACAGCAGCGAAGCGATGCTGAAGTCAATCAATTTTATTTTTTCGGTATTGGGGTTATAAAGAATGTTTTCGGGCTGAAGATCCTTATGAATAATATGCTGGGTATGTAACTCTCCTAAAGTTTCAGTAATTTGACCGGCGATGTTGAGAAATTTCGGAAGTTCAAAGCCTGTATCAGATATCTGAGCTTTTAAAGATTCTCCACCAAAATTTTCTAAAACCATTGCTAAACCATTACTGTAACCGTTGTCGTAATTGATTAATTCATAGGCTTTAATTACACCTGCAATGTTCAGGTTTTGGATAATTTCGTATTCGTGCTTAATCTGAGCAATCTCTTTGACAGTCGGATATTCTGCTTTGAGCAATTTGATAACGACTGAGCGATCGTTAGCCTTGGAGTATGCTCGATAAATTACTGTGGCAGTAGCTTCATAAATTAAACTTGCAATACTATAATCCGGGATACGAGCAATTAATTTAAGCATTATTACTTGGCTGAATGTTGTTTTATAATAGATTTTGATGGTTACTATAATAATTCCCGAAATTCAGGTTAAATTAACTCTTAAAATACTAGGCGAAGAAGGCAGTTCTGGCTGGAGGTAGGAATTTAGATGAGGCTCCTCTCCAAAACGCTTTGCTCTCAACCCCATCAAAATTTTAAGCAACGCTTAATGGCTGATACGTATTCCGACGCTAGCGCTACGAGGGCAGCCAGTTGCCTACGACTGTTACCCGCCTACAACACTGGACTCACAATTTCAAAGATTGTTGGAAATAAATGCACCACTAGTGATATAAACATTATCAACATAAAGTTTGGTGATTTGCGATCGCTATCGATCACAATTTGCTTCCTGCGCCTAATGTTAACCCGAACTCACGTTACACAACTGCTCCGTTATCCGTAGTCTCTAACAAATAAATTAGTGCCTCCACTAAAGCTTGATTTTGTTCATCAGTGCCAACAGTAATGCGTAATTTATCATCTAATCCAGGCTGCTTGAAGTAGCGGATTAAAATTCCCCGTTCCTTCAGTTTTTGATAGAGATATTCTGCATTTCCTTGTCTAGGCTGTACCAGCAAAAAGTTAGCTTGGGAATCCCAAAGATGAAAACCTAATTGCTTTAAGTCTGTTGCTAACTGATTCCGCGATGCTTTAATCTTTGCCACACAAGCATTTTTATAAGCTTGATCGGTAATAGCAGCCGTGCCAATTGCACAAGCGATCGCATCAATGTTATAGCTATCTTTCACCTTAAACAATCCCTGCAACAGCTTGGGATTTGCCACCCCAAATCCCAGCCGTAATCCAGCTAATGAGTACCCTTTAGAAAGTGTGCGAATTACAATAACGTTTTCGTAGTCCTTTACCAAAGCCAATGCATTCTCTTCGGTAAAATCTATGTATGCTTCGTCAATCACTAAAACTCCAGATAATTGGCTGGCTAATTTTCGCAGATCATTTGTTGCTACCACATGCCCCGATGGACTATTAGGCGATGCAATGAATGTTACAGATCCATTGGCAGCAATTAGTTTTTCTAAAGGTAAACTGTAGTCATCGCTGTAAGGAATCTCAATAATTTCCGCAGCTTGCATTTCTGTTAATGTGCGATATAGCACATAAGTTGGCATGGGATAAACTATTTTCTTTCCAGGTTCTGCACAGGCTCGAATCACCACACTCAACAATTCGTCACTACCATTTCCCACAATTATCCAATCGCTAGGAACACCTAAAACTTTACTTGCAGCTTGCCTGAACTCCCCCCCGAAAGGTTCTGGATACCGCCGCAACCACTCGCCATCAATATTTTGCAGCACAGCTAGCGCCGCAGGCGAAGGAGGATAGGGGTTCTCGTTACTGTTGAGTTTAATTATCTGTGTACCGCGTTGAGGCTGCTCACCGGGAATGTAGCTAGCCATTGCATCTACATTAGAGCGAAAGTAGTTGGTCATAGAGCATGAGATATGGAAAAAACAGATTCAATTTTGGATTTTAGATTTTAAATTTTAGAGTTAGGAGTTTACTAGACATTCAATCCTTGCTTCAAGGGAAGTAGGCTACGCGTAGTGTTCCGCATAAGAGGTATTATCTGTTAGAGAATAACTGTTAATCTACCTGATTTTGGGCTTGTATTAAGAGGGGGCAGAGAGCAGGGGAGCAGGGGAAGAAGAATTATTGATTAATGCCCAATGACAAATGACAAATGACAAATGACAAATCATTACCGATATATTATTTTTTACAAACCCTATGGCGTTCTCAGCCAGTTTACAAAAGATGCTCCCACACATAGCACCCTGAAAGATTATATTGATGTATCTGATGTGTATCCTGTGGGACGCTTAGACTGGGATAGTGAAGGGTTACTGCTGTTAACGAATGATGGGCAATTGCAACATCGTCTCGCCCATCCGCGTTTTGGTCATAAACGTACTTACTGGGTACAGGTAGAGCGAATTCCAGATGCAGATGCGATAAAAAGGTTGCAAACAGGTGTGGAAATTCAAGATTACCGCACTCAACCAGCAGAAGTTAGGCTGTTACCACAAGAACCACAGCTACCTGAACGCAATCCGCCGATTAGATTTCGCAAAAATATACCGACAGCTTGGCTAGAAATGACTTTGACGGAGGGGAAAAACCGCCAAGTACGGCGCATGACTGCGGCTGTAGGGTTTCCGACTTTGCGACTGGTTAGGGTTAGCATAGCCCACCTACAATTAGATGATTTACAATTGGGTCAATGGCGCGACCTCACCACATCTGAACTCCAATTTCTACATAATTTCAGTAAATCGAAAAGTTTTCCTCCAAACGCAAATGCTCTCTAACAGGAATCGACTTTCTGCTATGAGCTAGCGACAAGCTTTATTTATTTTGAACCAATCTAAAATCTAAAATCCAAAATTGGTATGACTCAAGAACAACAAACCGCAATTGCAGGTATCTATGAAGTCTGTATCGGCATTCCAGAGCCAATTTCTGCAATTCAGTATTGGGAGCAATTTGGCTATCGCATTGGTGAAATGGGTGAATTAACCGCAGATGTAGCCAATAAATTATATGGCGTGAATTCATCTTTACGCTCAATCCGCCTCTACCACCAAAATTCAGATCATGGTTTGATTCGGCTGATGGTTTGGCAAAATCCTACCCATGAAGGTTTGGGAACAGCCTCAATGAAAATTAAGGGAAATCGCTGGGCGACAAGCTTAACGGCAGATGTTTTAAATATTTTAAATCATATAGAGGATGCTAAAGCGGCAGGTTTGCCTATTAGGTACTCTATCCCTTATTGGGAAGTCATCTACAACAAAGAGAGAAAAAGCCGTCCTTTTATTGAGCCAGCAGTTGGGGTGCGAGAAATGCTGCTACTGCAACCTTTAGCTCGACAAGTTTTATTTCAACGGTTTGGCTATACACTACCGCATTACGGACAAGTTAACCATAATGCTGCACTCAAGACTAGTCAGTTTACCCACCTGGGAATCGTAGTTCAAGATGACAGCAAAGAAACGCTGATGTTTTATGAAGACGTTTTGGGTTTGCTGCGTGTGCGTGATGATGTCGAAACTAGCTATGAGTCTTCACCAGCAGGTAAAGATATTTTTGACCTTAATCCTGGTGAAAAGTTTATTGTCACGGCTTTTGATGATCCCCGTTCTTCTAAGGCTGATCTGATGGCCGCACGCAGTGGTAGACTTTACATTATTCGATTCCCAGAAAAGATAAATTTAGAATCGCGCTTTGAGGCTGCCCAACCAGGTAGCTTGGGTATGTCTTTATATACCTATCGGGTAAAGGGAATACAGGAATATTGCGATCGCATCAAAGCAAGTACTGTACAAAAAGTTACAGATATCATTAGTAACGAATTTGGCGAAATGAGTTTTTCTTTCGTTGCGCCAGATGGCTACTTCTGGACTTTGCTAGAAGATAATTAAATCCGTGTTCTTAAGCAGCGTTTATTCTTTGCAAACCAGTGTAAATATTAAACCGTTCTCCGCGCAGGAATCCAATCAAGGTAATCCCGAATTCCTTGGCGACAGACACCGCCAAACTACTGGGAGCGGAAACAGAACAGACAATGGGAATTCCAGCAGTTGTAGATTTTTGCAAAATCTCAAAACTAGAGCGTCCACTTACTAAAACAATACAATTATTTAAAGGCAACTCGTCACTGAGCAAAGCTGTACCAATCAATTTATCCAAAGCATTGTGTCGTCCAACATCTTCGCGCAGGTTTAACAGTTGTCCTTGAGCATTGAAAATAGCCGCAGCATGCAAACCTCCTGTAGCTGTGAAGATACCTTGAGCAGCCCGGAGCTTATCAGGTAGATTGTAGATGATCTCAGGTGTTACTGTTGGGCCAGAAGGAATCACTGGACATCCCCGCAGACGCAAAGCTTCAAGGCTAGCTTTACCACATACTCCACAGGCGCTACTAGTGTAGAAATGACGCTCTAAAGGCTGTAAGTCTGGAATCAAACCATCTCGCAGTTCTACATTTACGATGTTATGGCGTTGTTCACCATCTCCCAATTCATCCACACAGTAACTGATACGTCGGATATCTTCTTTCTGACTAACTACTCCTTCACTGTAGAGGAAACCAGCAGCTAGTTCAAAATCTGCCCCTGGTGTCCGCATCGTTACAGCTATTGTCTTCTGGAGAGGGACGAGGCGAATTTCTAAAGGTTCTTCGGTAGTAAGTTGGTCTAAACGCGATCGCATTTTACCATTTTCTACTACCCAAACAGTGGCTTTGGTCTTACTTGTAGTTGGCATTTTTATATTTATAAGAGTTGGTAAATTTAAATTTTGATACTAATATTTATACTGATTGCAACTTAGCCTTTGCTCTTGCTCTTCTATCTCGCACAGAGTCAAAGCACTTAAAGAAAGGATTTATACCGTTATATGTTAAGTAATTTCTGATCTCCTTTGGTTGAGCTTCCATGATTTTTAGAGCAAGTCTACATACTTTAAATCGTATCTGGGTCAATGTTCAGTTCTCGCAATTTGGCTGCTAGGCGTTCAGCGCGTTGTTTTTCTTGTTCAGCGCGTTGTCGTTCTTGTTCAGCGACTTCTTCTGGTGTAGGAACTAGATTCCCTTCCGCAGTGAAATAGCGCAATTTATGTTCATAAACACCCAAGTACAAATTTAACTGCTGACTCCACAGCCATCCTTGAAGATTAGGTTCTATCGGTTCATAAGTACCGCCAATCAAGATAAAGCCAGCAAATTCTAAATTATTGGGATCGAACCAAAAATATTCTGGTGTGCGAAAGATATCTTGAAAAATTTGTTTTTTCAAACCCTTGTCAGTTGAGGCTGTAGAATTCGAGAGAAGCTCTACAATTATGTTGGGATATTTCCCATCTTCTTCCCAAACAACCCAACTTTTACGAACTTTGCGTTGACATCCCAGCACTACAAAAAAATCTGGCCCCCGGAATTCTTCTGACCTCTTCTGGCGTTGGCTGTAGTAAATTGTTAGATTACCCGCAGCGTAAAAGTCATTGCGATTTCGCCACCACAATTCTAAACATTGCAATAGCAAAATTATTTGGCGTAGATGTAATTCGCTTTCCAAAGGTGGTTCGTCACTATATAAATCCCCTAGAGGAAATATTACATCATTTGGGAATTCAAAATCTTTGGCGGCGGACATGGCTGCAAGTTTTGGAGTGATATGGGTGATATAAACTTACTGTAATATAGGTTTGTTTTTCTAGACGCGCGATCGCATTATAATCAAGAACCCCTTCAAGCGATCGCTTACTGTCACAGACGCTACTTCAAGTTTTAACATTTATCTTTGCTTTCCATACATCGAAGCAGGCATTTTTGTAACTAGCAACTTGAATTATCTATATCTGTCTTATGTAATGAGTGTTATACATACCCTAAGTGGGGTTATCTATCTACATTTGTTCGTTAAGTTGTATGAAGTACTGAAACCAAAGTTCCTCAGTAAATAATTGAAGAAATCAAAATAACCTTAACTTAGTTGGAGTTTTTTATGACTTACACAGCCGATGAAGCAACAAAACCAGCTTTAGAAACTTTTCAAGACTTTGATGTAGATACTCAGCTAGCCCTACTTTGGTTCGGTTACTTGGATCTTAAAGAGCAGCTAAACCCGGCACCTCCTGAAAGCGTAGAAGCTATAGCTAAAGCAGTCTTCGACCAAATCCAGGACTTGTCTAAAGAAGAGCAGTTGCAAGCACAACGCGACATTATTAATGGTGCAAGCCAAAGCTATAATAGTCTAAGTCCCAATGCCAAATTAGACGTTTGGTTACTGCTGGCACAAGGAATGGACAATGGAAGCGTCATTCAAGTACCATCCGACTATGAACTACCTGCTGAAACGGATGATTTTGTTGTATTGATCAAAAATCTAGAGTTTGAGCAACGGGTTAATTTTATGCTGAGTGTGGTACAAGGGATGGGTTAGTTAAGTCCAAGAACTCTCAATAGTTTTTTAGAATTGGCGATAACTGAAAGCAGCAAATTAAGCTAAACCTGGCTCCTTTTGCTCTATTTTAATAGACGTTAATTTAGAACTACCGCATAGATAAGTATCTATGCGGTAATTTTGATGTAAGTTGATGGATCTGTTGGAAATGTTAAAGCTGGGAAAATGAGACTTGATTCAGATTTTTTCCAAGCGTACTACTGCATTATAATCAGGTACGCCTTCAAGCGATCGCTTACTTTTATCTAATAGCACATTCCCTTCTGGCCAATGTACTTGCAAGTTTCCTGACTGAATTGGCGCAATGTAGACTTGACACAATAACTCGCCTAAATCATTCTTAAGAATGACGCGATCACTATCTTTTAAACCCAAGTGTGCAGCATCAGCAGCATTCATTAGCACCGCCTCTCGCATCGCCCCAGTAATTGCATCCTTGCGTTCCTGCACCATACTATTAAATTGTTTGCCTCGGCGCGTTGCTAATAAAAAATAACCCTCTGGTAACTCTCTTTGGCGTGGTAATAATACCCCAAAATGTGCCTTTCCATCTGCTGTAGGGAAATTCCAGCCAAAGCACAAATGTGATCCACCATATTGAAACTGATCGCCAGCCTGCTGTAAGTGTTGAATACCAGCATATTGCGGGACAACTTGAGCAATTTCTTGACGGATCGCATCTGTGTCAGCAAAAGCCAGCTTATCTGCCAAATCTGGTTTTACCCGCTTTGCCAATTCTAAAAAGACTTCCCACTCAGGACGCGCTTCTCCAATGCGCGGCCCCGGAATTTCTGGACTGAAAATTACCCGGCGTTCGGTATTAGTTTCTGTAACTCCCCCTGGTATTTCGTAGCGAGTTGTCGCAGGTAAAAGCACCACAGTATCAGCAGGTTCCACTAACATTTGGCTGGAGAGAACAATATCTATATGTACCCGCAGGGGTATTTTCTTCAGCGCCGCTTCCACATAATCTGGTTCTGGCAGTACTTCTAAAAAATTCCCGCCCACAGAAACCAACACATCCAAATCCCTCTGATGTGCGGCGTTAATCATTTCTGGAGCAATTAAACCTTTAGTTGCTGGCACATCAAAGCCCCAATGTTGACTCAATTGGGCAGCGTTTTCTGGGGTGATAGGTTTACCACCAGGAAATACCGTCGCGTAACATCCCATCTCTGCACCACCCTGTACCCCAGAGTGGCCGCGAATTGGCATTAAACCGCAGCCTTCCCGACCGACAAAACCTTTGGTGAGAGCTAAGTTAATAATACTTCGCACATTATCTTCACCGCATTCATGCTGGGTAATGCCCATACTCCAAACAAATACGGCTTTATTAGCTTCTTTGACCATTTTGGCAAAAGCGTACATTGACTCGCGGGATGTTCCAGAAAGCCGCTCTAATTCTTCCCAAGATTGATTTTCTAACGATTCTTTGAGTTCAGCAAAGCCATCTGTGTATAAATCTATAAATGACTGGTCTACCCAGTTGTTAGCAATTATATGTTTAATAGTGCCATTCAAAAATGCTATATCCCCGCCCATGTTGATTAAGAAGAAGTCTTCGGCAAACTTTGTACCGAAAACGGCGCTTTCTACAATTGAGGGAACCCAGTAACGCTCCATTCCTGGTTCGCGGTAAGTATTAATAACTACAATCTTTGTGCCAGCTTTTTTCGCATAATGGAGATATTTGACGGTAACAGGCTGATTGTTAGCAACATTAGAGCCAATGAAGACTAATAAATCAGTTCCAATCCAGTCTTTATAAGAACAAGTGGTAGCCCCTGCACCAAGAGAAGCTTTCAGTCCTGCTGTACTGGGGGAATGGCAAATGCGGGCAGCATTATCAATATTATTGCTTCCCATTGCTCGGACAGCTTTTTGGGTAGCATAATAAGTTTCGTTGACAGTACCACGACTGGTAACATAGAAACTTAGGCGATCTGGTGTGGTGGAACGGATGCGATCGCTAATTACTCCTAAAGCTTCATCCCAACTCACACGCCGAAAGCCTTTTTCCCCTCGTTGACGAATCATCGGGTACGGGAGTCTTCCCAAGTCGCGTAATTGGGCACTTTTTTGCTTTTGTAACTGCGAAACATCCGCCAATAGCACAGGGTCAAAAGCTGGCATAGTATTCATCTGCAACAGCCGCAACCGGACATTGCAAAGATGAATACCGTCTAAAGTCCAATCTTTCATCCCGGTTGTTCCAAGAGCGCAACCATCGCAAACACCTTTATCGAGGATATTCCATGCGTAAGGTAGTTTGTCACGAGATAGCCAGATTGCCCGAAATACCTCCCAAAAATTGTTGGGATACTGTTCGCCAATGCCAAAAGGTTTCCAACTTGCCCAATTTGAAGGTGTCCAGTGCTTTTTGGGTTTAGGTAGCATGATGCAATGTGTAAGTTGCTGGATTCTCTTAGGCTATCGTTTTGATTACGAAATGAGTAGCAGACAGTAAAAGCTGCTTTTGTTTGCTAAATATACCAAAATGAGACATAAAAAGCTGCTTTTGCTTGCAGAATATACCGAAATGAGACATAAAAAGCTGCTTTTGAGAAACAAAAAGCTGCTTTTGCTTGCAGAATATACTGAAATGAGACATAAAAAGCTGCTTTTGAGAAAGCAATTGCAGATTTTGCTTATTGAATTTAGTCAAAATATGAAGTTCAGGTAAGCTATTAAAAGTATTTTTTATAATTTCTATGTTTAAAATCGGGGATTTGAGCAGCAACCTTTGTTTAACATTAAACAGTATTGCTTTTTCAGACGCTATGAAAAAATTAACAAATGCACTTAATCGTTAGAAATGCCCACGTATGATAGGGTCTGGCTCCCAGTTATAGAAAATTAAGGTTTACAGTGTTTTTTCACGCAATCAAGTAGGAGTATTTTCTAAATTTTTAAAGCAGTAGTTCAAATTGATAAGTTTAAATTGATGGCTGGTTATCGCCTTGGAGTCGCTAACGAAGATACAATACTTTGGGGTTTGATTACACGTTTTACAGGTTTTGTGATTCGTATTCTTCACAAATTCTTACAGCAGCTTCTAAATATCTATCTAGTAAATGATGATCTGATATATCAGGTAATACTAATTCAACAGCCGCAGTAGTTTCCATTACTCCACCATGCACTTCTCCATCTTCTTCTGCATATTTAAAAGCTGATATAGAACCCCACAGTCGAGCTATGGCAGTTTGAACTTCTTCCCTCTCAGGGAGATACCATATTTCTCTACTAATCTCAAGACACTGTGAAGGAGTTAAAACATTTTGTTCTTCCATTAGTTGCTGAATATATTTATCAAGCTGGAAAAACTTGTCTGATTTTATCTCAGATGAATATATTTGTATACATTCTATTGCCCATTTGATGGCTAAACTATAGTGATATTTTTGCAATTTGTTGGCAATTGGATAAGCCCAAAGTATTTTTTTCTGCGCTATGGTTTGTTTGACATTTTCTATTATTTGTTTCATAACTGTAACTCTAAACCGCGATCGCGCAAGAAAGGTGGGCATTCGAACCTCAAGAAATGCTTGCAGCACAATAATTTCCGTTTTAATAAAACAGCGTTTCTTACTTTTTACCTAATCACTAAATTGATTTGGATTTTCTGTGCCTACTTAAAAATCACGAAATTCCTTGCCGTGCCATACCCGTAAGACAAATATAGTATCTGACTCACGAAGATAACGAACCACGTAGTTTCCAGCTATCAGCTCACGAACATTTTCTAACTCTGGGACAGGACGGCCTATGTCTGGATAAAGTACGAGTTTTCCTATGGTCTGCCTAAGCCTAAGCGATACTCGCTCTGCTGCCTGCGGATTGTTTTGGGCAATGAACTCTCTTAGCCGTACTAAGTCCTGCACCGCACTAACAGAGAACTGAAGCTTCATATCTTCGGTGCACTAGCTTCGGTGGCGGTTCCCCAGGTTTCAAGCCACTTCATAACTTGATCACCAGAAACGACCCTTTGTGCTTGAATATCTGCGATCGCTTCAGTTGTCTCTTCAAGCATTCTAAGTTTTTGCTCCTCCCGTGCAATGTACTGCCGTAGAGCGTCGTTGATTATCCAGCCTTTCGTCCGTTGCAGTTTCGTTGCGGTCACTTCGAGCTTCTTTTCAAGGTCATCATCGAGCCTGAAACTTGTGGTACTCATACCTTGCCTGGTGATAATGCGTTATACTGCATTGCATTATAGCGAGAAAATCGCCTGATTAAAAGAGTGAAGATTACTCAACACTTGTCAGCGCCTCCAGTTGTGCAAGCAGTTTTTCTATTTGTTTGCGTTTTTTTGGGTCTGATCAAATGCGCGATTTTTTAAGTTTGGTAACGGGGAGAAGAACCTCTACAGACACCTGGGGATGGAGTTTCCCGTCGCTTTCAATAAAAATCCCTGCCAAAGTTGGCAGGGATAGTAGTTATGAGCTAAAGGTTTTCTGCTAACTGCTAACAAAATCTTTGTGTGCAGCGACAAGCATCTGAGCTTGCCTTAAAACGTTTCCGAATAAATAAAAAGGAATCTGCCAAGCTGCAACGGTAACTTCTTTTACTATATCCTGTACACTAATTGCGATTAATTCATGCTCTGGCGGCTCTCCTTCAACAGTACCAGACCAAGTAAAAGCTAATAAGAAATCATCGTCTCCAGGCAAAGATGCAATCAAACATTCTTCTGGTGTTGGCTGGCAAATAATTCCATAATCATTTGCAAGTTCTACTAATCTTTGAAATTTGTTTCCGTTTGTCATTTGTTCTTGAATGTAATTGAATCTCAGTTTTAGAAGAAATCATATTTTGAACTCCATAACTCAAGTGAGTTGCTCTATAGCATAAACTATGAATTATTAATTATTCGGTCAGAGTTAGGAGTTATTGGAGTTGAATCAGGCTTAAGTCCAAAATCTTAGCGCGATCGCTTGCTTCTATCAGCAACAATTGTTACTTTTTTAAAAAATCTAGATCACCTACTTTTTCGGTTAACCGTATTTATATACACCTCCCTTTGTACTATTTCAATATTGATGCCCTAACCTCACCCAGCCTGACAGAGTGCATTGAGAATTACCATCGCTTTTAGGAGAAGAACTGTAAACTGAAGCAGAAAAAGATGGTCATCAGATTACACTTTGGGATCACCTTGGCATAGATGTGTTCTTGTCCTGTAGCCAGTTTTAGTTCACTTAATAATTTGAGTTTGATATCACTCAATTATAAATAAGGGACTTCCAGAAATTAAATTATTCAATTTTGGGAGCGACTATTGATCGCTAGATTCTTCCTCCCCTGCTTCCCCTGCGCCCCCTGCTCGCCAAAGCGTACCCTTTGGGGAAGCAAGCTACGCGTAGCGTCTCGCAGGGATGGGATATTTTTTTAGTTGGAAGTCCCTAATGTGGTAATGTCTGCTGACAACATGCTGGGTATTTACGCAATTGCACCTCTTTTTGCGAGAGGCTAATCAATACTCCTATAAATACTTTTATCACTGCATATTTACCTGCAAAATAGTTTATTTTACAGGTACTTCTTGATTAAGGATGACTATTGTTTTATCATCTTAAGGCAAGAATAAATTATATTGACCGCCAATGCCACAAATTTCACAAATTGTTATAGAGAGTTTTATTGGTAGTTATCCAGCAATTTGAATGTTAATATTTGCATCTTTACAAGTATTTTCGTAAATTGAAAATTTACTAGCCACTAACGATGATTGATTAAATTTAGTTAAGATTATCATTCTGATGCTAATCGGGTCAGGAGATTAGGTACAGGAAAGGGACGGTTTTGCAAAATTTTAAATTTACTAACGCTTGCATCATAAGCAAAGACTTCACCCGTTTCTATTTCATAAATCCAGGCATGAAGAGTAAGTTCATTGCTATGTAGTTTAGAGCGGATTATTGGGTATGTTTCTAGGTTTTCTATCTGAGTTAATACATTTTGCTCAATCGCAATTTTTAATAGTTTATCGCTGGGAGAATCCTTATAGTTGTCTAAGACAAGGCGGCGAGTAGCTTCACCGTAATGCTTTAACCAGTCATAAACTAAAGGCATTTGTTGAGCAAGGCTACCTATTTGTAATAGCCCTTTCATTGCTCCACAGTGGGAATGACCACAGATGACAATAACTTTAATATCAAAACCTTGGACAGCATATTCTATGCCTGCTCCTTCGCTGTTATTCTGTGTTCCATAAGCAGGAATTATATTACCAATATTACGGATAACAAATAATTCTCCTGGTTGACTTTGAGTAATTAAACATGGATCGATGCGCGAGTCAGAGCAAGTGATGAATAATACTTCTGGGTTCTGAGCGTGGGAGAGTTGTTCAAACAACTCCCGATGTGTAGGAAAATAGTTGTCATGAAACTCATTTAGACCTTCAATTATACGTGTAATAGACATAGTTCAATTTTTCTCATTAAAATATATTCAGCTTTAAATTCATCCTATAGTTCAGTGATTTTACGTATAAAATCTTCTGGTATTAAGATGGAAGAATAAAGGCTTACTTCTAGGAAGATCGAAGAAATAAAATGCCCTACCTCTTTGAGAAGACACTCGAAAACTGGCTAATGCGATGAAGAGGGGCAAACACTCGTGGTAAAATCCCCTGTAAGAGTGCTGCCTCACTGTATCAAAGATATTTTGCCTACATCACTGACTATCTACTTTGCCGCTTTCGCCTGGAAGCAAAAGCTAGGATTATAGCATTTTGTTAGCGGAAACTAGCGTACAAAAGTAACTTTATTAAAGTTATTTAATGTGCAATCCATTTGGCATCAGAGAGAATACATACTCCTCCAAATTTTTTGAGAAGAGGTTTTATAGCGCTTACCAGTTTATACTCTGACTATTCTGTATATACACTTAATACATATCCATTTATAGCAATCCGATTTGATTTCTGAATCACTCGTAAAGGTAAGGGACTGGGGACTGGGAAGAAGGAATAAAGATGTACTGAGTTTTGTTCAAAAATTAAATATGAGTCCTATATAAGCGCCTGTGTCTCTAAATAATTGATGACTTTGCTATTGACAGTAAATACAAAATATGAATTATGAATAAGGTTAAAAACCACATATTTCGTAAGGCCACTGCCCCTTTTGGTCAGAATATGGCAATATATAAAGTTGTAGCTAACCGCCTACGTAGAGGTTTAACGTGGATACCATTGCAATTCCTGCTCTAAATCGGCCAGTGGATGCCACGGTAGAAATTCCTGGTTCTAAAAGTCTTACTAATCGGGCGTTGCTTGTCGCAGCTTTGGCACAAGGTGACTCCCTTTTAGAAAATGCTTTATTTAGTGAAGATAGCGAGTATTTTGCCAAATGCGTAGAACAATTGGGCATTCCCATTACGCTAAATCCTAATCTGGCACAAATTCAAGTGGCGGGAAGAGGAGGAGACATTCCAGCTAAACAGGCAGATTTATTTGTGGGTTTGGCAGGTACAGCAGCACGATTTATCTCGGCGCTGGTAGCACTGGGAAACGGCGAATATCGCCTAGATGGTGTTCCCAGGATGCGAGAACGGCCGATGGGCGACATGCTGACAGTGCTGCAAACGGGTGGAGCAACCGTTAACTTTGAGGGAAACTCTGGGTTTATGCCCTACACCGTCTATAGCCAGGGATTCACTGGCGGAAATTTTCGGTTGAAAGCTAACCAAACAAGTCAGCAACTTTCGGCATTGCTGATGATTGCGCCTTATGCTCAACAAGATACGAACATCCAGGTTGAGGGGACATTAGTTTCTCAATCTTACGTCAAAATGACCTGTCGTCTGATGGCAGATTTTGGCGTGGAGGTGATTCAAATCGGCGATAATCAATTTCAGATTAAAGCGGGTCAACGTTACCAAGCTCGACATTACACAGTAGAACCCGATGCGTCAAATGCTTCTTACTTTTTTGCCGCCGCCGCCGTCACGGGTGGACGGGTGCGCGTCAAACATTTGACCAAACAATCCTGTCAGGGTGATATTCTCTGGCTGAACGTTTTAGAACAGATGGGTTGTCAAATTAAAGATTCAGATGATTATACGGAAGTGACGGGGCCGAAGCAATTGCAAGGCATCGATATTGATATGAATGATATATCGGATTTGGTGCAAACATTAGGAGCGATCGCGCCCTTTGCCAGTTCACCGATTACCATTCGGAATGTGGAACATATTCGATATAAAGAAACCGATCGGATTAAAGCTGTGGTAACAGAGTTACGTCGGCTAGGAGTCCAGGTTGAAGAATTTCCAGATAGACTGAAAATTGAGCCTGGCCCCGTTACCCCGGCGGCAATTGAAACTTATCACGATCATCGAATGGCGATGGCTTTTGCTGTCACTGGCTTGAAGGTTCCAGGGATTGTAATTAAAGATCCTGGCTGTACAGCGAAAACTTTTCCAGATTACTTTACCCGATTTTTTCAAATGTTAGAACAATAAAAAATTAGTGCCGCAAGGCGGAAGTCAAATGGTGGAAAACAAAAGTAACTTCAAAGACAATAAAAGATTGTTTTTCATTACGTTGGCTTCCTCACCCGCCTGGAACTAAAGTTCTTTGGCTTTCAGCTAAAGTCTACTGAAGTAGACTAAAGATTTTTGGCTATATTTATTCATCAAGAGATAACTTTGTTCCTTGCAGGATATGACTTTTGACTTCCGCGTTCGCGCAGCGTCCCGTAAGGAAGGGACATGACTCTGGTTTAACGCGAAAAAATTCATAGAATGCGATCGCCTACGGCGGGTACGCCATCGCAAATTTTGACATGCAATCTCGACAATTGATTTTATTTTTACCTCTAATTAAAGTCTGCTTAAACTCCTGATTCTAGAATATGGTGTCTCCAAGCAATTGGAGAGTTATTTCTTTTTCTTGAAAAGACAAAAATCATTGATTTAGATCGCTATTCTAATCCGTGATAAATACCAAGTTTGGAAAGAAGTAAGTTGGAAACCAACTATTTCTATACTTTGCAGTGTGCATTGGTTACAGAAGTTTATGGTGAGGAAAACTGAGATGAAATTTGTTCCGCAATTAGTGCTTGCTGCTGCTAGTGTTGTTTTAGCCCTTGTGACTGTAGATGCAAAATCTGTATCTGCTGCAATTATTAATTACGCTTTCACAGTTGATAGCCCTACAAATAAGGGAAATGGCTTTTTTAGCTTTGATGACTCAACTTTTAGTAATGAAGTTAATCCGGTAGCCGCCATTAAATCACTCTCTTTCCAATTTGACGGTAATACCGTTTACACTCAACAAGATGATACAAAATATCCAGATTTCCCTGTTGTCTTTCCAGCCACATCTTCAACAGGACAAGCATATTTTGCATTAGATTATTTATTCAACGATAAATCTAATCCTTCCAGTTCTATCAGTTACGAAATCATCGGTGAGGATTTTACAGCTTTCTCTAGAACTTCTCCAGATGCTGAACTCATATCAGGTAGAGTTTCGTATACACAAGTGCCTGAATCTACACCTTTAGTTGGCGCTCTTTTTGCTTTTAGCCTGGGCTGGATGATGAAGAAAAAGGTTAAAATCTAACCTTGTTTAAGTTGATATTAACGCTTTCTTTGCCAAGCATTAATCTCTTATTAGTAGGCTTTTATGTGGCAAAAGAACATCTAACACAATGATAGCAAGAGAAAAATTGGGAATTAAAACCTGATTCTGGTAAGAGAATTGTTTACAAAGTTTGTCTACGATTTCCCTGTTTTCTTTGTGTTAGCTGTTGCTGTGTTTTAAGTTACCTGTTAGCCAGGAGTGAAAAATGGTAGATTACCGGAATTTTGAGCAGTTCCTGCACAGTCGAATGAAACGACGGAACTTAATTATCGGGGCAGGAGCATTGTCTGGTTTAGCGATCGCTAACCAATTTTCTCCTCAAAGAGTGATCGCTACAAGCAGATTTTCTAATTATCCTTTCACCTTGGGTGTAGCGTCGGGTGAACCCTATCCTACCAGCGTAGTGATCTGGACTCGTCTAGCTCCTGAACCCTTAAACGGAGGTGGAATGCCACCTGTTAATGTGCCAATTCGCTGGGAAGTAGCAACCGATCCCGACATGAGGCGCATTGTCTCCAGAGGTACGGTACTTGCAGCTCCAGAACTAGCTCATTCAGTTCGAGTTGTGGTAGAAGGACTCCAATCTAATACTTGGTACTGGTATCGTTTTCTTGTTGGACAAGACGCTAGCCCTATTGGTCGGACTCGGACAGCGCCTCTAGAAAATAGCTATTTGAGTAAATTTAATTTTGGTCTAGTCTCCTGCCAAAACTATCAGCAGGGATTCTATACCGCCTACAAATATCTAGCACAGGAAGACCTCGATTTAGTAGTGCATGTTGGTGATTACATCTATGAAGGGGGAATCTCAAACAATGGCCCCAGACAGCATAACAGTGAAGAAATTCTCACCTTAGAAGATTACCGCAACCGTCACGCCCTCTATAAAACCGATACCAATCTCCAAGCAGCTCATGCAGCGTTTCCTTGGATTGTTACCTGGGACGATCACGAGGTAGAAAACAATTACGCCAACAACATCTCTCAAGTTGATACTGAACCAGATCAGGCTCAGGCAATTTTCCTCCAACGGCGAGCTATTGCTTATCAGGTTTACTACGAACACATGCCTTTGCGCCCCTTCTCGCGTCCTTTTGGCCCTGATATGCAACTTTTCCGCCGGCTCTCCTTTGGTAATTTAGCCACCTTCCATGTCCTAGATACCCGCCAATATCGTACCGATCAGCCCTGTGGTGATGGTACTAAAGAACGTTGCCCAGAAAGCTTAGATCCGAATGCAACGATTACCGGTAAGGTGCAGGAGAATTGGCTATATGATGGTTTAAATAGTTCACAGTCCAAGTGGAATGTTTTGGCGCAGCAGGTTCCGATTGCTCAAAGAGACATGACACCAGGAGTAGGCGGAACTTACAGTATGGATAAATGGGATGGTTATGTGGCTTCGCGCGATCGCCTCATGGCTTTCCTCGGACAGCGCCGCCCTTCTAATCCAGTATCCTTGGCAGGTGATGTGCATTCCCACTGGGCAATGAACTTGAAGGCTAACTTTGATAAGCCAGAATCCGCCACCGTTGGTAGTGAATTCGTATGTTCCTCAATTAGCTCCGGTGGTGATGGAGCAGATACTAATCCCACCGTTGAAGCTTACTTACCAGATAACCCACACATTAAGTTTTTCAACGGTCAACGGGGATATGTTCGCTGTGCGCTGACTCCTACAACCTGGAAGTCAAATTATCTAGTTATGTCAAATGTCATAACCCCATTTGGCACAATTAGTAAACGCGCTTCATTTGTGGTTGAAGATGGCCGTCCAGAGATACAACAAGCTTAATCGTTTAATTCCCAGGTGTTGAAAAAGAGGCAGGGAGCAAGGGATCATTTCCCCCTGCTCCCTGCCCCTCTGCCTCTATAGCGTATCCTTTGGGGAAGCAAGCTACGCGTAGCGTCCTGTAGGGATGGTATATTTTTTTATTTGGAAGTCCCTTAGCGATCGCAGTACTAATTACCTGTAATATTTAGGACAAAAAAAATGGCTCTGCAATCAGCAGAACCACTAAAGCTTTTGCAAACCTGTTATAACTTAACGAACTGCCCCTTGAGCAGAAACAGTATCAATCGGTTTCATCAGGTACAAGCGCAATAACTGCCAGCCATTGGAGATGTAAAGCGGCAGTTTTTGGAAGATTTGCAGGAATTTGGGAGTGCTGGAGTTAGCGATCGCACCCAGCTTCTCGTTATTGCTTATACAAGTATCCAACCGTTGATAAAACTCTGGATTCTCTACATCCAGCATCAATGGGAACACTCGACCTGCGTTTTCGTTAGTCTTCTTAATTACATGGATGTCGTATTCTCGCGCATCCAATCCAAGGGTGGCATAAAAATCCTTGCGTTGGATGTCATTGAGATACATTGTCGCAAACACCGACAACAGGAAGAACCGACTCCACAGCTTTGCTTTCCAATCATTCAATATTTGCGGCTGGGATTTCATGATCGCATCAAAGAAATCGCCGTGACGGTTTTCATCCTGACACCAGTTCTCAAAGAACCGGAAGATTGGATAAACCCGGTCTTCGGGATGTGCTTCTAAATGGCGATAAATAGTGATGTAGCGCCAATAACCGATCTTCTCAGAAAGATAAGTAGCGTAGAAGATGAATTTCGGTTTAAAGAAGGTATAACTGCGACTCTTAGTCAAAAACCCTAAATCTAGGGACAGATTAAAGTCCGACAAAGCTTTGTTCAAAAAGCCAGCGTGACGTGCTTCATCCCGTGACATCAGGTTAAAACACTCTGCCAAGACGGGGCTTTTGCCTTTCAAGCGACGGCCAAGTTCTTTATACAGCAAAAAGCCGGAAAACTCAGCCGTACACGAGCGTTCTAAAAACTCAACGAACAACCGACGAGTTTCCCCGTCAATATGATCCCAGGATTGTTCAAACTCGGCATCCCGAACAAAGTGATGGCGATTGTAGTCGGTGCGGAACTCTTCAAGAATGGCTTGTAACTCGTCTTCATTGACGGAAATATCCATCCGCGCCATTTCATCAAAATCGGTAGTATAAAACCGAGGTGTTAACAGGGTTTCTTTTGCCGGGACTTTAATCCCTGGCCGGATTTCTTCAAAGCCTGGTTTTTTGAGGGAATCTACCATGTCTTGATTGCTCTTTCGTCTTTATTATCTTAAGTAGACCAGAAAGCCAAGGTTAAAGCTCTGGCAAGGCGTAACAGCCCACAATAATCCAATTGTATAAAGTTAAGTCTACCAAGGTGCGGGTTAGAAATTTGCAAGCAAAAGATTAAGAGTTGCAACAATCATTCAATATTTACGGAACCAAGAATCGCGGATTAGTAGTCAAATAAACGTAGTTCAGTAATTAGCACTGTTTCAAATAAGTGGAATAGCACGCACCTATTGTAGTCTTAAAGCACTGCTATCTCAGTAATTTTCTATAGTTGTTACTACAACATAGAAAACCCATCTTAGACAACAAGAGCAAATCCAAAGGGTTGAAAAGCAAGATGAATCTTGAAAACAATCAGCATAAAGACCGACTTCTTGTCTCTTATATCTTGTGTGCAGTCGGATTTATCGGGATGGGAGGATTGCACCGTTTCTACAATGGCAAGATTGGGACTGGTTTGTTGTGGCTGTTGACTGGTGGTGTGTTTGGTATAGGGCAGATCGTGGATTTGTTCTTTATCACCGATATGGTTAACAACTACGAACACAAGCTGAGACTAAAAGCAGGTGTATCTCCCTTCGGTGTGCCGTTGAATCAAGCAGTAGTTACCTCTCAAGTTCACCGTCCAACAGGAAACCAACTAATGATTAAACTGATTGAAGCGGCGGAAAGCAAAGGTGGTATTTTAACTGTCACTCAAGGCGTTAAATTCACGGGCGCTAGCTTTGTTGAAGTGGAAGCTACTCTTAATGAGATGTACAAATCAGGTTATGTAAAAATAGATAACGACCCCAATACTGGAGCCGTTATCTACCATTTCCACGAACTTTAAATTGTCATTTTTTCATTTGTCCTTTGTCCAAAACCCAATGACTAATGACCAATGACCAATGACTAATTTATACCTAGCCACTTTTGACCGTCCAAGCGCTGAACTAAGCCAAATACCAACAAATCGAGGGTAATTTTACGCTCATCGATTAAGAATGACTCAAGAGTACTGGGTTTTTTGCCTTCATTACAGGAAAATCCTTTTTTCCCTTGAATATCTTCTTCGGGGAAATACAAGTTAAACTGACGCTGACCTTTTTCTTTCCAACTGCCGATAATTTGCCAGCATTCTTCAGCAGATTCAAAGCCAGTGATTGGCACTTTTTGCTTGGCAAAAGACACCTGTAAATCTTGCACACCTTGTTGAGCGATCGCTTTTTGTAAAGCTGGCAAGTAGTCTTGCTCGATAAACTCTACAAATGGCTTATCTTCAACAGATGGGGCTTTTTCCTTTTTGGCGGTTTTAGCTGCGGCTGCGGGTTTTTCTCCGGTTTCTGCGGCTGCGGCGGGTTTTTCTCGCTTGGGTGATGCAGCAGCTGGTTTAGCAGCATTAGGGTTATCTTCGGGGTTTGCAGCTTTAGGGTCTGGCGCGTTAGCAGTAGGAAGGTCTGTAGCTTCCGGTGAGTCTGTACTAGGAGCGTGTTCTTCAGCCACACTGGGAGCTTGCTGGTCAACTGTGCTGGGAGCTACTTCTCCCGCTTGATTGTGATTGGTTGGGTCTGCCATTGCTCAGGTCAATCCTTTAATCTAGCTTTTGGAGCGATCGCTCACCTTGATGTATCGGGTATTTTTATTTTGACATA
>NZ_DASQZC010000346.1:0-1972 GCF_035638895.1 Nostoc sp.
GAAGGGTTTACAAATAGAGAAGGTGAACCTTTACCCTTAATTGTGCAGAAATCAGATGGCGGTTATAACTACGCCACAACAGATTTAGCATCCCTCCGCTACCGGATTCAGCAAGATGAAGCAAAGCGGATAATTTATGTAACAGATGCTGGACAAGGAAACCACTTTGCCCAATTTTTCCAAGTAGCACGCAAAGCTGAATGGATTCCTGATGATGTGGAATTAGTGCATGTGCCCTTTGGGTTGGTGTTAGGAGAAGATGGTAAAAAGTTCAAAACTCGTTCTGGGGATACTGTGCGGTTGCGGGATTTATTAGATGAAGCTGTTTCTCGTGCCCATGCTGATCTAAAAACCAGATTACAAGAAGAAGAACGCCAAGAAACTGAAGAATTTATTAATGAAGTTGCTAGGGTAGTTGGGATCAGTGCAGTTAAATATGCAGACTTAAGCCAAAATCGCACTAGTAGCTACATTTTCAGCTATGACAAAATGCTGGATTTCAAAGGTAATACTGCGCCTTATATGCTGTATGCTTATGCGCGGATTCAGGGGATTAGCCGTAAGGGTGATATTAACTTTAAGGAGTTAGGAAACAATGCTGTTTTGTTGGAGCATGAAACAGAGTTAGCGCTGGCAAAATATTTACTTCAACTGGATGAAGTTATTAGTAGTGTAGAGCAAGATTTGCTACCCAATCGTTTATGTGAGTATTTGTATGAACTGAGTAAAAAGTTTAATCAGTTTTATGACCGAAATCAGGGAGTTCAAGTGTTAGAGGCTGAAGAACCGCAACGGACATCACGCTTGGTTTTATGTGATTTGACTGCTAGAACTTTGAAGTTGGGATTGTCTTTATTGGGAATTCAGGTTTTGGAAAGGATGTAAGACTAATTCGTAATTCGTAATTCGTAATTGATGGAGTTGGAAGAAAGGGTTTTGTTGGGGGACTTCCAGAGAATAAATTACCCAATTTATTCAGATGATATTTTTATTTTCCCCTGCTCCCCTGCATACACAACGACGATTGATTATTTTTTTAATTGGAAGTCCTTGGAGGCGATCGCAAATGGTACGGACATCATCTAAAAACATAACTTTGTCGGAGTTTCTAATTTTACCAGAAACGAAACCCGCTAGTGAATACATGGATGGTCAAATTATTCAAAAGCCTATGCCACAGGGGAAGCATAGTACAATCCGAGGTGAAATGATTTGCACTGTCAACTTAACGGTCAAGCCCAAGCGAATTGCTCGTGCTTTTCCAGAATTGCGGTGTACTTTTGGTGGAAGGTCAATAGTGCCAGATGTAGCGGTATTTACTTGGCAAAGAATTCCTCGTGATGAAAATGGCCAAGTTGCCAACGTCTTCAAAGCTGCTCCCGATTGGACTATCGAGATTCTATCACCTGACCAAAGACAGACGAAAGTTACAAAAAATATTCTGCATTGCCTGAGTTATGAAACACAAATGGGTTGGCTGATTGACCCAGAAGAACAAACGGTATTTGTGTACATCCGCAATCAACAGCCAATTATGTTGGATGAACTAGAAGCTTTACTCCCTGTGCCAGATTTTGCAAGTGAGTTGAGGCTGACGGTGGGAGATTTATTTGGCTGGCTATTGGAGTAAACCAAACCCTAAAGAATTAAATAAGGAAATACACCAAGTGCAACAGGTTTTATGGGTAGGAATCGGTTGTAAAGGGGGAACCTCATGGCAGTTGATTGATCAAGCAATTGAGCAAGTCTTTCAAGAAAATCAACTTTTTCAAAGTGCGATCGCAGGTTTTGCTACCATTGACACTAAATCCTCAGAAGTTGGTTTAGTAAAACTTTGTAACCTACGCAATTTGCCTCTAAAAACCTTTTCTGCCCAAATCCTTCGCTCTGTCTGTGTCCCCAACCCTGCCAAAATTACCGACCACAAAGTAGGTACACCTAGCGTAGCAGAGGCAGCTGCTATTCTTGCAGC
>NZ_DASQZC010000347.1:0-3277 GCF_035638895.1 Nostoc sp.
GCGTTCACGGAGTTAAGCACCTGTCTATACATACTGCTAGACTAAAAACACATCTTCGAGGGATTTAGGAGCTATGAGCTACTCAACTACTCAACTACTTACCTTGGAAGAATTTCTGAAGCTCCCAGAAACAAAGCCTGCAAGTGAATATATTAACGGTGAGATTATTCCTAAGCCAATGCCGAAAGGAAGACACAGCCGCTTCCAAGGCAAACTCGGCGCTGTTGTTAATGAAGTTACAGAGAATCAGAAAATTGCCTATGCATTTCCCGAATTACGGTGTAGTTTTGGGGAACGCTCAATTGTACCTGATGTAGCTGTATTTCAATGGGGACGCATACCGCGCGAAAAGTTTTCTTTAGCTGATGCCTTCAAAGAACTACGTCAGATAGCTGCTGAAGAAGATTATATTCTCGAAATACCCTCCCGCCAAGACCGTCCAAACCCTTTCGCTGATGCCATCGATGACTTTTCTGTGTGACACTAACATTATCAGCGAATTAGTAAGACTACAACCTAACTCTGGTGTAGTGAAATGGGCAGAAAAAGTTTCCTCAATAGTTCTGAGTGCAATCACCGTTGAAGAAATATTTTACGGACTGACATCCAAGCCTAACCCTAGAATTCAAATATGGTTCGAGAAATTTTTAGAAAATAACTGTCAAGTATTGCCTATCACCATTGAAATTGCCAAGCGCTCTGGTGAATTACGAGGTCAACCAAGATTAAGTGGGAAAACACACACCTAAGCAGATATGATGATTGCTGCTACTGCTCAAATTCATCAATTGACTTTAGTAACGCGCAACATCCGAGATTTTGACGGTTGCGGTATCCCACTTTTGAATCCTTTTAGTTAATTAACTCAACTGTGCCACAAGTTGATTTTCCAACAGCGTATCATTCGTTAACAAGTCTTCAACAGTGATTCGCAAAAACCGTTGCTCATCAACTTGAAAGAGAATTTTGATCCGATCGCTTCCAGGATATCCGGCTGGTGTCAGTTGGGCAATCGTTCTCGCGCCTTCTTGATCATTGAGAGGTTTGACGCTGGTTTCACTATTGTCCATACGGCGAGTAATTAAGCGATCGCCATCAAAATAAACTTCAGTACTACCCGTATCTGCTCCCAATTCTCCCATAATTAGTTCAATGCTGGGCTGATTTTCCAGTGAAGCGCCTAAGACTAATTCCACTGGCTGACTCATCGGGTATGCTTGCCCAGCTTTAATTAAAGAATGCCATTTGTGACGCTGATTGCGACGATCCCAGTAGCGGATACCATAACTATGATACAGAAAGTCTTTGATTTGTATCCCTTGTGCTAACTGTAATGCACCTTGAGCGATCGCTTCAAAGGGACGTTCGCAACGGATTTTTTCTGGCTCAAAATACTGTTTGATCCATGTCTGCACTGCTGGCAATTGCACTGTCCCACCAACTAACAAAACTGCATTAATATCTGGAAGTTCTATGCCTTGGCGTTTTGCTTGCTGCAACAGTATCGTCATCGACTCATCTAGTAACTCAAAAAATGCATGTTCTTTGAGGATATCTTCAAAAGTGTCGCGGTTTAGTTCCAGTTCGTAGCTTTCAAATGTCTCATCATCAAAATAAACTTCACTAGCTTGGTTTTGGGTTGATAGCTGGATTTTTACCCGTTCTGCCAATCTTGTTGTCAACGGACTTATTGCCAATTCTTGAGTTTTGGCAAAGTAATCTACTAACCAATTATCAATATCAGTACCGCCCAAATTTTGCCCAGCTTTCGCCAGGACACGGGCAGTTTTAACTTTTTGTTTTGAATCTTCAGCCAGAGACTTATTACCCCACTTGAGGAGAAATCCGAGCGGCTTTGTAGTTGCTTGCACGCCTTGATCCAACTGGACAAGGGATAAATCCAAAGTGCCGCCGCCAAAGTCAATCACCAAGAGAATTTCTTGATCTGCCAAGCCATAACCCAAGGCGGCGGCTGTGGGTTCATCCAACATCCGCACTTGTTCAACGGGGAGGGCTTGACAAACTGTCCCCAACCAGTGACGATAAGCTTCAAAACTGTCTACAGGTACGGTTAACACAAGAGAATCTAACCCCCCTTCCAAGGGTGCTAGTTCTTCAATTACTTTGGTGAGGAACCATTGCCCTACTTGCTCAAAGGTGACAGTTTGTCCATCTAGTTCGGGTAAGAAACCTTGGATATCTGCACCGATACCGCGTTTGAAACTGCGGAAAAATCGGGTTTCCCCTTTGAGGTCAAGACCGCGATCGCGTACTTGTTGCCCTACTAAGACTTGATTTTTTGTTGCGTCTTCGACATAAACCAAGCTGGGAATCAGTGGTGGATTGAGACTTTGTTTAATTGATAAACCTGGTAAATTCAGGGTTTCTGGCTGTTGGGTTACAGGGTTCCAACGAGCAATGACTGTGTTGCTAGTACCAAAATCGATTGCGATCGCCATATTTTATATTTATTATCTCGCATAAAGAAGCCAGAGCTGCTTTATCTCTGATTATTCTCTATAAGCTATCAAGAAAGCAAATACGCCCATAGGCATACTTCTTTGCATCCCAACCCAGATATAGATTCAGTCTGTTGCAGCGAATACTTCGCTGCAACGGATAGCAGAGTTAGACAATTAGTGGGGAGTGAGGGGAGAGTAAAGCTAAGAGAAAAGCCTACTGTGTATATATACGGTAGGCTTTATTATTTCAATTATTACTTATTGCTTCTCTCTTGCAAGTAATCTCCAGAATTTTTCCAATAGTTATAAGCGGTTACGTCTAAGGAAATTTTTTATTTTCAATAAGACCCGGCTTGCTATTGTTGCAGTTTTCTTGCTGCTTCTTCTGTGTTTTTTTGAACGTTGAGACTCAACTGATCCTGCTAATGATCCGAGATCGCCAAGAGAAATAATATTTTTATAGTTTATTTTTTTAAAATTCATATTTTTTTAATAATTTATAGAAATGTATGCTCCTTCACTGTCACTGAAGAACATATTCCTATAGTATCATTTTTAACTAGGAAATATTAAGTTATAAATTGAAGATTATAATTTATCCAAGAGGGCGAGAAGCGACAAGCAACATACTAGGCAAGATATCAAACTAAGGTCAAAAGGAAAATATGGCAAATCTACTTACGTAGATTACATTGTTAAACTTCCTGAGCGATCGCTGGAGGAGTTTTGTCGCTGGGTGTACCGCTTTATGGGCAATGCTCAGTTCATCTCTCCTCAACATCTAGCTGAACAACACCAGAAATTTGCTCGTGCAT
>NZ_DASQZC010000348.1:0-1848 GCF_035638895.1 Nostoc sp.
AAAGAATTGTTAAGTAGCTTTTAATAATTGTAGGCTAGTCCAAGGAGTGGGGGAGCAGGGGAAACTGGGGGGAAATCACTAATGACTAATAACTAATAACTAATGACTAAAGAAAGATTAATTACAGGCAAAACTAAGCTATTAGGGGTAATTGGACATCCGGTGGAGCATTCGCTCTCGCCAGCGATGCATAATGCTGCGATCGCTCATTTAGGATTAGATTACGTTTATCTTCCCTTTGCTATAGCACCACAGAATTTAGAAATAGCGATCGCAGGTTTCGCGGCGATTGATGTTGTCGGTTTTAGTGTGACAATACCTCATAAACAGGCAATTATGCCTCTGCTTTCAGAAATTACCCCTGTTGCTCAAGCTATAGGCGCAGTGAATACTGTTAGTCGCCAAAATAATCAATGGGTGGGGACAAACACAGATATAGAAGGATTTATTGCTCCTTTGCAGACGATATATAAGCAAGATTGGAGTCAGAAGGTAGCAGTAATTTTAGGCAATGGTGGCGCAGCGAGAGCAGTTGTAGCCGGTTGTCACCAACTAGGTTTTGCGAAAATTCATGTTGTTGGGCGGAATGTGCAGAGATTACAAGAATTCGGCAATAGTTGGAGCAATTCACCCATAAGTGAAAATTTACAAATTCATCAATGGGAAGAATTACCAAAGCTAATTCCCCAAGCTAATCTGCTGGTAAACACAACCCCCATAGGTATGTATCCCAAGGTTGATCAGTCGCCTTTGAGTGGAGAGGAAATAGCGAATTTACCAAAGGGTGCGATCGCTTACGATTTAATATATATTCCGAAACCGACGCAATTTCTAGAGCAGGCAGAAAGACAAGGCGCAATTGCGATCGATGGATTAGAAATGCTAGTTCAACAAGGAGTAGCAGCATTAAAAATTTGGTTACAGCAGGAAACTGTGCCTGTAGAAGTGATGCGTGAAGCATTGCAAAAGCATTTGGGTTTAGGTTGATCAAATCCGAAGAACCCCACCCCGCCAAAGCTGTGCTTTGTCTCCCCTCCCCGCCTGCGGGGAGGGGTTGGGGGTGGGGTTCTTCTATTATGAGTAATCGCTATAAGATTTATGTTATCCAAACCCAAAATAGTTTTATCATGGCTTGTATTTTTACTAAGTTTTGCAAGCCTATTTCTCAGTTCTTGGATTATTCTTCCGGCTCCAAATATGTTTTTACTCACCCTAGCAGTGGGAGCGCCAGAAGTTAGCCCTTGGTTATTGTTATTAAATTTGCTCTCTTTATTGCTGTCTTTTTTCTACATCCGTCGGCGTAAATTACAACGTTTAGCTTGTATTTTCAGCTTAATAGGATTGCTAATTTGTGCATGGGTGCTAGTGAATATCCCACCAACTCAAATGCAGATGGCTAAAGCGATGAAACAAGGATTGGGAGCAAATTATCTAGAGCAAATTCCATTCCAAGTAAGGGCTAAAATGCAAACCCATCCCTTTGATTTAGTTAATTCCTTCCGGGGTATTGCATTAAGAAAAACCCGTCATCAAAAAGATATTCTTTTTGCTTCTCCTGCGGGAGTGCCTTTAAAAATGGAAGTTTACCAACCCCCAGAGGTAGGGAAATATCCAGCAGTGGTAGTAATTTACGGTGGAGCTTGGCAACGTGGCAATCCCGGTGCCAATACTGAGTTTAATCAATATATCGCTCATCAGGGATATACAGTATTTGCGATCGCTTATCGACATGCACCTAAATATCAGTTTCCAGCTCAGTTAGATGATGTGCGTACAGCCCTAAATTTTATTCGCAAACATGCAGCAGAATACGAAGCTGATCCAGAACGGATGGTACTTTTAGGGCGT
>NZ_DASQZC010000349.1:0-24559 GCF_035638895.1 Nostoc sp.
ATCCCTACCTTATACATAGAGTGTTATTGAGTTTATTATCCTACAAAGTTAAGAAAGAGTTACAAGTTGCAACGTTCTTCTCAGAAATTAGGTATTGGGGATTGGGGATTGGGGATTGTGAAAACTCTTACCTAGTCCCCAGTCCCCAGTCCCCAGTCCCTTGTCCCCACTAAGCCGCTTCTGGAGAAGTTGTTTCAGGGTTTGGTAGATATTTGAGCAATACGCCGCGATCGCCAATTATAAATCCCCGTTCTGGCTCTAAGAACACAATTTTATACAAATTAGCAGCAACTTCTTCCACTTCACGGTCTTTTTCCCAGGTTTTGCCACCGTCGCCACTCCGTAGCAAATTGCCACTACCGCCACCTATCCAAATTTCATCGGGTGTGCGATATGCCAAATCCAGTAAACCCCAACTGGTGGATAACTCTGGATATTTTGCCTCTTGCCATTCTTCAGGTTTAGTTGGGTCACTAAACTGAATTTGACCTCCCCTAGCTAGCAGCCACAATTGCCCATTGTCAGCAAAACCCATGTTTTCTACGCGCCGAGAACTAATGCGGTTATGGGGTACCCAAGCATCTTGTCCCGGTTCCCAAGTCGAGTAGAAACTACCCTTGGCGGAAACGGCAACATATTTGCCATCAGGAGAACGTTCTAAGTTACGCACCACACCGACTGCTGATTCCACTTGAGCTTTCCAGTTTTTGCCGCCGTCTATGGTTTTATATATGGCTCCGACATCAGTAGCCATTTCAGCTGTGTTTTTTGCTACTGCCTTAACTGCGATCGGGCTACCTGGTAGCTTTTCGCTCAGGGGAATACGCGACCAAGAAGCACCTTCATCAGTAGTGTGCAGCAACAGTCCAGGCTCTCCGGCAATCCAGCCTTCTTTTCCTGCAAAACTTACTGAGTCAAAACGATACTTTTGCTCATCCAGTTGCAGTATTATTGGTTTCCAGGTATTACCACCGTCATTGGTTTCCAATAGGGTGGCATTACTACCTACTAAGTAGCCATGCTCAGGGTTATTAGTAAAAGCAATATCCAGGAGATTCGAGTCTGTTGGTACAGAAATGACTTTCCAAGGGTTGTAGCTAACAGAAGGAACTTTGCTACAACCTATACAGATGAGGACTACTATCAACAAGGTAGCTATTCGTTGCCAACCTTTCACAATTGAATGCATTAGTATTTCTTAACTTGTTTCTAAATTTCTGTAGCTGTTCTCTAAAAGGTTTACTGATACTTTTTTGCTAACATTTGCTAACAAATACATAAGTTGAGCAGTTCAATCTCAACCAAGGTGTATCAATCGATGCATAAAAACAAATTTTATGCACTCTTACTTGTTTGCTTCTAGCGTGATTCTTGCTTTGAGAAGCAACATATTTGCGATTACTTGCTGTAACACCTCAGAGGCAACTTATCAGTAAGTATAGAGGTTACTTGATGTTACAGATTCTCACCTGAATCTCTGATATTTTATCAGAGAATACACTGTTAATCAATGTAAGCAAAAGTGAGCATTTTTAGCTTAATTAAAGGCTATAGAGAATAAGTAAAACAGTATAGTTGTGTGATTATAATCACACAACCAATAATGAAAATCTTTTTCCCTACTCACTATTCCCTGTTTCTGAGATAACGGCTGTCATTGTAAGCCGTAGAGACTGATAAAAAACAAAAAGCCAAGACCCAAAGCACCGAAAATTAGGATATTCTTTTGGGTTGGCGTTAGGGTGTTAACACCCAAACCGTAACCGAGATTTTCTTTGAAGCCGGATGCAGTACCCGCAGGGCCGATGTTGGCAAAAGCGGTTGTCTTAGCACTACAAACTGGACAGCGCCAATTTATGGGCAGTTCTGTAAAGAGTGTCCCTGAAGGAATATCATGCGTGTTGTCTCCCTTCTCAGGTTCGTAAACATAACCGCAGGCGCGACACTCGTAGTGGTCTAACACTGGAGTCTCAACAGCTGGTTCGCTCATGGCTAGGGCCTCGCAGAGGAGAAATCTGAAATATACGTTACAAATTATGACATAATTGTTAGGCTTTTCTATCACTATCAAAAGCTAATTAAATACTTGAAGTGTATCTGTTTCCCAGATTTCAGAAAAACCAAACAGATATAATGTAAAAGAAAGTTACGCAGTTGAGAATTAGGGAGTGGGGATTGGGGACTGGGGACTGGGGATTAAAAATAAAGAATTTGGTATTAGGGATAAGGGATTAGAGATTCAGAAGAATTTCCCATTACCCAGTACCCAGTCCCCAGTCCCTAGTCCCCACCCCCCACTCCCCACTCCCCACTCCCAACTTAAAATACTCCATAAGCGGTAGATACTCATTGTGTTTGTCCTCAGCGGTTACGAGTACCTTCTAGGCTTCTTCATAGTCTGTAGCCTAGTTCCTGCCTTAGCGCTCTCAGCTTCTAAGCTCCTACGACCCAGTGGTTACAGCCCAGAACGGCACACCACTTATGAATCTGGCATGGAACCCATTGGGGGAGCCTGGATTCAGTTCAACATCCGCTACTACATGTTTGCTTTGGTCTTCGTCGTCTTTGATGTGGAGACTGTGTTCTTGTATCCTTGGGCGGTAGCTTTCCACCGTTTGGGGCTATTGGCATTTATTGAAGCGCTAGTCTTTATTGCAATTCTTGTAGTCGCTTTAGTTTACGCATGGCGTAAAGGAGCTTTGGAATGGTCTTGAATTCTAACTTAACAACTCAGGGCAAAGAACGAATCATCAACCCCATTGAGCGGACTACAATCACTCAAGACCTTTCAGAAAACGTCATTTTGACCACGGTTGATGATCTTTACGACTGGGCGCGGCTTTCTAGTTTGTGGCCGCTGCTATTTGGTACTGCTTGCTGCTTTATTGAGTTTGCAGCTTTAATTGGTTCCCGATTCGACTTTGACCGTTTTGGTCTAATTCCCCGTTCTAGCCCCCGCCAAGCCGATTTAATTATTACGGCAGGGACTATTACAATGAAGAT
The DNA here is from genome assembly GCF_035638895.1 of Nostoc sp. GTDB lineage: Bacteria > Cyanobacteriota > Cyanobacteriia > Cyanobacteriales > Nostocaceae > Nostoc. The sequence continues at coordinate 3,004 of NZ_DASQZC010000349.1, forward strand.
GGCTCCTCAACTGGTGCGTCTTTATGAACAAATGCCAGAGCCGAAGTATGTAATTGCGATGGGTGCTTGTACAATTACTGGCGGGATGTTCAGTGTTGATTCCCCCACGGCAGTGCGCGGAGTCGATAAGCTGATTCCTGTGGATGTGTATTTGCCTGGTTGTCCTCCGCGTCCCGAAGCAATTATTGACGCAATCATTAAGCTGCGAAAGAAAATCTCTAATGAATCGATGCAAGAGCGGGATAAAATTAACCAAACCCACCGCTACTACAGCACGACTCATAACCTGAAGCCAGTAGCGGAAATCTTAACTGGTAAGTATTTACAGTCAGAAACTCGCTATGCACCACCGAAGGAATTGGCCGAAGCGATTGGTATGCCAATACCACCTGCACTGCTGACAGAAAAGGCGCAAAAGGAGGAACAAACCCGTGGCTGAAGAAGAATCAAAACCAGTACCAGCAGAGAAAGAAGAGGCATTGGTACAAGCGGGTAAAATTTCCCAGTGGTTGACGGAAAATGGCTTTGACCATGAGTTTTTAGCACCGGATAAGAATGGGATAGAGATAATTAAGGTGGCGGCAGATTTCTTGCTTCCTACCGCTACAGCCCTTTATGCCTACGGGTTTAATTATCTCCAGTTTCAAGGTGGTGTTGACCTTGGCCCAGGACAGGAATTGGTGAGTGTGTATCACTTGACTAAAGTGGGTGATAATAGCGATCGCCCCGAAGAAGTTCGAGTTAAGGTATTCTTACCACGGGAAAATCCTGTAGTGCCTTCTGTGTACTGGATTTGGAAAACCGCAGATTGGCAAGAGCGCGAGTCTTACGATATGTTCGGCATTATCTACGAAGGACACCCAAATCTCAAACGGCTTTTGATGCCGGAAGATTGGGTAGGTTGGCCTTTGCGTAAGGATTACATCTCGCCTGATTTCTACGAGTTGCAAGACGCTTATTAGAGATTGCTGAATAGAGACGCGATGAATCGCGTCTGTACAAGATAGTTTCGGCAGTGATTAACCCCTTTCCGGTGGCGGAGAGGGGTTATGTTTTTGGTGTTTTTATATAAAGTTGGTTGACAAAATTTGCTGTAATTCATTACCTGTATTTACAGTTTTAATTGCCTGTTGAATTGTTTTTAATTTTTGCAAATCTGTAATTTGAGAGATTATCGGCATCAATTCTAAACCTTGATTGCCAAACTTAATTTCTAATGCTAATTCAATCCCTAAATATAATTCCTCTTTTCTTCCTCGTTCTTCCCCTTTGCTAAAAATTTCTTGATACCAAGGCGACTGCTCTAAAAGTGCCATATCCCACCTCAGAATTTGTTGAACTATTGCACTATCTAATACAAAGGTAGCAAAAAATCCTAATACTGTTTCTAGTTGATTCAATTGTTCATCTGCACGTAATATTCGCAATGCATCTCGAATTGTAGACTCGTTATCACCACCTTTGAGGATGGGTACAAATGGAAGTAGTGATGGTAATGGTTGTTGAAAAGCAATCTCGACATCAACTTCCCACAGGTTAATGACACGGTAATCTTGAATAGCACGTAAACCAGCTATATTTAATTCGTAACTTGTAGGTATTTCAGCGTCGCTTGCCTTGAGGATATTAATTAGTACTGGATACGTTGGTAAATTATATTTTTCTTCTGCTAGCGCTGCATAAGCACGCATCCTGCGCGGCATTTCCGGTTTATAGCGCAGTTGTAATTCGTTAAGAACGAGAAATTTTCCATACTGGGGACTTTCGACACGGATTAAAACATCACTTTCTCGACTTATCCACTGAAATTCTGAGTTGAGAATTTCGCCAGCAACAATATCAGGAATTTGTGTTACCCATTTTACCCAGTTATCAGGTGCAAGGCTGATTAAGCGTTTGGTGCTGACATCGGCGGGTTTGATCATGGGTTGTAAACACACTCAAAGTTATCAAATAATTGTACTTAATACTGGATTACAGATATTCAGATTTTTGATTGGACTATTTAGGGAAAGCGTAGGCAAAGCCCGTCGTAGACATCTCACCCAATCTGAGATAATTTAAGTGCGATCGCTAAAATGCTCAGTGAGATTTCTTAGTGATCGGAATCGCTATCTCTACCGTTGTATCTATAATTTGTGGGACAATTTAATCTAAATATTTAAAATAATATGTCAGAAACACCACAAAACGACGGCATTTGGATTGTGACGGATGAAGTACCGCAAATATCGATTCCTGATGGTGCTAAAGGCGGGAGTAATAATACACGCGGTTGGGGAGAGGAAACTATCAGGGATAATACTGGTAGCAAAGGGGTAGGAGATGCCGTTAAGGTTAGCGCTCAAACATTAGAGCAAAATATGACTCACTTTCTCAAACTCGTGGGAAGTTTGTTTAGTCAAGCTGAACAACAAGCAAAAGTAAACTCAAAGATGCAGCTAGACGAAATTGAGCTATCGGTAGAAATTAGTGCAGATGGGGAAGTTAAATTAATTGGTAGTGGTGTCAAAGCTGGGAGTAAAGGAGCTATTAAGCTGAAGTTCAAGCGCCAAGAACCAGGGTGAGATGGCAAAAAATTGGGCGATCGCGATCGGAATTAACCAGTATGATTATCTGCAACCGCTAAACTATGCCAAGCGGGATGCACAGTTAATGCAAGAGTTTCTGAGCAAGGAAGCCGGATTTGAGCGGATATTCTTCTTCTCTGATGACTCCCCTGAACTTGCTGGAAAATCGACTCGCCCAACTCGCACTAACTTGTTGCGAGTCTTGCGGCAGTTATTTGACAATCCCTTTATGGGAGCAGGGGATAATTTCTGGTTTTTCTTCAGTGGGCATGGGATAAGATATGCTGACCGTGATTATCTTATGCCCTGTGATGGCGATCCAGAGGATATTGAAAACACGGCAATTGCGATTAACTTTGTCACTGAACGCCTGCGTCGCTGCGGTGCTGATAACGTTGTCTTAATTCTGGATGCTTGTCGTAATGAAGGTAAAAAAACAGGTGAAGGAATTGGGCGACAAACCGCAGAAGAAGCACGTCAACAAGGAGTTATCAGCATTTTTTCTTGTATTCCCCAAGAGTATTCTTATGAAATTGAGGCTTTACAACAAGGTGCTTTTACCACTGCATTACTAGAAGGATTAGGAATTCAAGGTAAATGCGCTACTGTTGAACGATTGGATCAATATCTCAAGTTTCGCGTGCCTGAACTGGTTCGCCAGTATAAGAATACAAGGCAAACGCCTTATCTTATTGCTGAACCTGTGAACAAATCTCACCTAATACTTGTGCCACGATATGCAACTCTAGTGGATATCGCCACATTGAAAAATGATGCTTACCAAACAGAAGTAAACAGGAATTTAGATTTAGCAGAGCAATTATGGATTCGGGTATTAGCAGCCGCTTCAGGGCAAGATATGGACGCGGTGAGAGGTTTACAAAGAATTGAAAGGTTGCGAAATAGTTTTGCAAATCCTGATTTACCTCAGCAAACAATTCCACAACCATCTAAGTCAGTCACAGATACAGCTATAAGTAAACCTCCTCAAATTCCAACTCCCAAATCAACCTCGCCATCCCCTATTACTAATACTCAGACTTCTGGTGCGGGACAATTTGCAACATCTACTATTTCAACATCTTCAACGCCATCAAAAAAACTAATATTACCTTACTGGTCACGACGACGTGTAATTCAAACTGCTGGGTTTGCAGTTGCTGGGTTGGGTTTGACAATTGCAGTACCACGTTTTTGGCGATCTTCTGATTTAAGAGAAGGTAGTAAAAGCGACATTGGCTTACCAGAAAATATACGGAGAAATATCACCAACGGCACTACCCGTGAGGCAAAAGACTTTGTTGAAGATTTAGGGAATGGTATAACTCTAGAAATGGCGCAGATACCAGGGGGAACCTTTATGATGGGTTCATCAGAAAAAGAAGTGGGGAGATATAAAGATGAAAATCCACAGCATAAAGTAAAAGTATCTGGATTCTTTATGGGTAAATATGAAATCACCCAGCCACAATATCAAGCAATTATGGGTAATAATCCTTCCAATTTTAAAGGTGAGAAACGACCTGTAGAAACAGTGAGTTGGGATGATGCAGTAAAATTTTGTGAAAAATTGAGCCAAAAGACAGGAAAAACCTATCGACTACCTAGCGAAGCACAATGGGAATATGCTTGTCGTGCTGGAACTACTACCCCATTTTATTTTGGCGAAACGATTACCACGGAGTTAGTAAATTTCAACGGCAAGGAAACAAAACCAGTCGGTAGTTTTCCACCTAATGCTTTTGGTTTATACGATATGCATGGCAATGTTTGGGAGTGGTGTCAAGATTATTGGCATGACAATTACAACGGCGCACCCGATGACGGCAGTGCTTGGTTAACTGGCGGCAATAATACTCGTCGCCTGGTGCGTGGTGGCTCTTGGATCACTAGTCTAACGCGCTGTCGTTGTGCACATCGCAACAATAATATCCCTGCGAACCGCCTCAACACTATTGGGCTTAGGGTGGTTCAGGTGGTTGCGTGAGCACTCCTGAAGGTCAGAGTTGATAAATGGGAATTTATCGGGCGTATATTAGGGAGTTCAGACTTGCCTTGGCGACAGGGGCGACTCTGTTCAAATATAAAACCGAGTCGGATAGCTTGGTAGGTTGCAAAACCGAACAGTTGTTCGACTCAATTAATTCTGCGACATTTAAAACAAAATTCTAAAATCTAACTCATTTTTAATTGTTCTAATTTTTGTTTAATCAAAATTTCAACTTCTTCAATCTCAGCATTCGATTTTGGGATGTCAAAAGTCTCTGGAGACGCTTCAGATGTAAAGCGGTCAACAAAAGCACGAAATGCTGCTTTGTTGTCGGGGTGAGCAATGACGAAGGCTCTTAACTCGGTTTTGCTCATGCTGCTAAAGTCTGGCTCAATCACAAGAACCTCCAAAGACCATTGTGATAGATTTCTACATCTATGTAATCTCCTGCCAAAATAAACACATTACCTGTTTGTTCATCGAGGCGGACAATGTAAATAGGAGTGAATGTATTGGTCAAAGATTGACATAGTATGACACACCTGATGCCTTGTTCAGCAGTTGGCTAGATTTGTATACCTCATAACCGCATAGCTTGGAATCAGAATAGCAGGTAAGGGGAAGAAAATATCAAACCATCTATAGCAATCCTAAATGAGACTAAGATCCCCGACTTCTCAAAGAAGTCGGGGATCTTATTGTTCACGACTGATTTAGGACTGTTTGTTTTACTAGTGGACGTGGTTTCTTGCGGTCTGACCTGCGCGTTCCACCAGCCATCTCATACTCATCACTATTTTTGCCATAGCGAGATGCAACATTCAATAGCATTTGCTCAGAATAAGTATTCAAGTCACGTTCTGCTTCTATTAATGCATTGTGTGTCTTATCTACTATTGTTTGTGCTTGATTATAAGCTGCTAGCTTCTCTCGTAACTGAATGACTTTAGTGTTGTAAGTAGCAATTGCAAACCCATTACTAAAGTCTAACTCAGGGTTAATCGTCTGCATTCCCTCAATCCGTCGTTCAGCTTTGGTCAGTGATATGGAGTTTCGTTTGCGTTGCGTCATATAGTTTTCCTGTTTGGATTAATTTATAAATAACCATGAGCTTACACACTGAGTTATTTATATATCATAAGAATACGCAATAAGCAGATGCACCAGCCACAGTGAAGTTACAGAATTATAAAAGCATTGGATGACATTAGCCAACTAGATAGATGCGGGTATATTTGCTGAAATTTGTTGAGAAAAGCTAGTTTTGATGTCGCAAAAGCTAGTTTTGATGTCGCAAAAGCAAGTTTTAATGTCGCAAAAGCAGGTTTTGATGTTGCAAAAGCAGGTTTTGATGTCGCAAAAGCAGGTTTTGATGTCGCAAAAGCAGGTTTTGATGTCGCAAAAGCAGGTTTTGATGTCACAAAAGCAAGTTTTAATGTCGCAAAAGCAAGTTTTGATGTCGCGGAGCTTTCATATAGTTCACAAAGACGTGATCGTGATATAGCGGTTTTCGATCCAGTGAGGTATCCCAATACGCTTGGGATAGCCAGAAAGCCCTCATGTAGAGACGCGATTTATCGCGTCCAAAAAATTGACACGTTAGAGAGACACAATAAATCGCTGTCTCTACAAAGAATGTACTCTTCAATTATTCCTTGACAGACTACAGCTACCATCGCATCGGTTAAAGGAGGATGAGACGAAGCACACTAAAAATTTATTTTTCTAATTGAAAATTTTATTTTATTTATGCGTTAGGTAACTTTCACTATTTTATCTGTATAATCTATCATTCAGTCTAAATTATCGAATGTATAATCTATTATTCAGTCTTATTAATTATTGACCTCTGTTACTTATTGAGCGGTTGAAATTTAGGTATTAGAACATCTTTTTTTAAGACATAACCTACCACTCACGTAGTAGTTATTTTTTAACGGAATTTTAGAAGTTATGTAGGCATACTCCATCATAGACATTGCCTGAACTTGTGCTTCAAAAATCATGAGCCATTATATGAATAGTTAGCACCTTTACAGCACTATCCAATGTCTGAAGACTTATTAAACTCCTTTCAAGAAGCATACAGTAATCTCGAACTGTTTCCGTTGATGGAACGGAACGAAATGGAAAGATTTCGAGTCGAATATGGTGATGATTTGATTGCAGACCTGAACCAATTAGTGGAAGATAGTCCTAATGGAGATGGCAAAATTGTCTTTACAGGACATCGGGGATGTGGTAAGTCTACTTTGTTAGCTGAATTTAGCCGACAAATTCAAGATAAATATTTTGTAGTTCTGTTTTCTATTGCTGACAAAATTGAAATGTCGGCGGTTAATCATATTAATATACTGTTTGCGATCGCAGTTAATTTAATGACAGAGGCAGAGGCACGCAGAGTTGATATTCCGCAATCTACTAAAGAAGCTCTTTATAAGTGGTTTGCTACCCGCACTCGCACTGAAGAATCAAATTTGCAAGCAGAAGTTAGTATAGGTTTTGACCTCCTAAAATTGATTAGCTCTAAATTAAAAGCTGATGCAAGCGTTAGAGATGAAATTAAGCAAGAGTTTGAACGCAAGTTATCAGATTTAGTTGCCAGAATTAACGAAATAGCTGCTTTAATTCAAACCGCAACTAAACAAAATGTTTTAGTAATTATTGATGATTTAGACAAACTTGATCTAGGCAGAGTTAATGAGATTTATCGAGATAACATTAAAGCTCTTTGTCAACCTAACTTTCAAATTATCTACACTATCCCCATCGCAGTCCTTCGGGAAACATTTATCAGCACAATAATTGCCACTGAAACCAATGATCAAGTTGTGGCAATGCCTGTCTTAAAAATTTTTGATAAAGGTAAAAATCGCTTCCCGAATGCTCAACCTCGCCCGGAAGCAACAAAGATTCTCGGTGAAGTTTTACAAAAGCGAATTCCCAGTGAATTAATCGCGCCAGAAACTGCTGAAAAGATTGTGATTTACAGTGGTGGTGTATTGCGAGAGTTAATTCGGATTTCTAAGGAATGTTGCCGCATTTGTTTGCGAATGATCCGGCGAAATCCCACAGCCGAAGTTATCATTGATGATAAAATTCTCCTGCAAGCAATCAATAAAATCCGCAACGACTTTTCTATACGTTTAGGGAAAGTTGATACAGATATTTTGCAGAGTGTTTACGAACAATTTATGCCCAATGACCCTAAACAAGCAGAGTTTTTGGATTTGCTACATGGTTTATATGTTCTAGAATATCGTACTGATGAAACTTGGTACGATGTTCATCCAATTATTATAGAAAGCTTGAGAAGACAGGGGGCTATTAATGTTAAATGACGAATTCTTAGATGATGAAGGAGAAAATCTAGATGCGTATGATGATTTAATTGTTTCTATTGAAGCTCAAAAACGGGGATTAAATTTACTGATTGCAGTTTGCGATGATGCTAGCTTTCGTGATGAGATTATTGCCCAGTATGAAGCTGAACTACAACCCGCCTTCCGTGCATATCGAGAGACTTTAGCACGTCAGGAACCGAGCTTAAAAGCTGCTCTTAACCAACTGCTACAACAAGAAGAATATCTTCGTCAGCAAAACCCGGCGGTGATTACTGTGACGGGTGCTGAACAACTTTATTTTCTCAGATTGGGAAAAGAGCAATCGGAACAGGAGAAATTTTTTGGTTACTTACAATGGACAAGGGAAGGATTGCGCGAGTTTCCGTTTGCTATTGTGCTTTGGGTAACTAACCAAATTTTAGTCAACCTGATTAAAAAAGCCCCTGATTTTTGGAGTTGGCGCAACGGTGTATTTAGGTTTGAATCTAAAAAGACGAATGCTATTCCTGGTAAAGAACTAGAAAATATCCGTTTTGTTTTTAGAGACACAGAATTAGCCAGCACAGATACTAATGAAGATAACTCTTTTTTCTTGCCCATCCAAGATTTACAAGGGTTAATCGAGAAAGTAGAACAAGAAGGGGGAACTAAAGACCCCAGTTTAGCTACTTTATACTCAAGTTTAGGTGATATTTACCGCAGCAGATTAGAGCGGGGTGAGTCTCAGAATTATCAAGAAGAACAAGAACTAGCAATAAAGTATTGGCGTCAGGCGATTGAGATACAAAATGAATCAGGTTTACAGATAGATTTAGCTAATAGCCTCAACAATTTAGCAGGAATATATCGTGCAACAGGACACTACAGCGAAGCCGAACCATTATATCAACAAGCTTTAGAACTGAGGAAACGCCTGCTAGGAGAGAACCATCCTTCTTTTGCTACTAGCCTGAATAATTTGGCAGGACTCTACAAATCTACTGGACAATATACTAAAGCGGAAATCTTATATCAACAAGCTTTGGAACTGAGGAAACGCCTGTGGGGAGAAAATCATCCTGATGTCGCCATCAGTCTCAACAATTTGGCATTACTATATGATGAACAAAAACGTTATGACGAAGCCGAACCTCTGTATCTGCAATCATTAGAACTCGAAAAACGTTTGGTTGGCGAAAACAATCTTTCTTTGGCTCTTATACTGAATAATTTAGCGCTACTTTATTATCATCAAGGACGTTACACTGAAGCTGAACCGTTGTCGCTACAAGCAATAGAACTAGATAAGCGATTTTTGGGAGAAGAGAATCCTGATGTTGCAACAGATTTGCACAATTTAGGATTGATATACCGCGCTCAAGGACGTTACGATCAAGCTGAATCTTTGTTTTTGGAATCGTTGGAACTCAAGGAACGTCTATTACAAAAGGCGCATCCGCTTTTAGCAGATACTATTTATGCTCTTGGTTTTATGTACAGGGAGCAAGGGCGTTACAATGAAGCGGAACCCTTATGTATAAAAGCCTTAGAACTTGATAAGCACCTATTGGGAGAAAATCATCCCAATGTTGCTGAAAGTCTCAATAATCTGGCAGAAATTTATCGTGAAACTGGACGTTACAGCGAAGCAGAACCGCTTTATTTGCAAGCTTTAGATATTTGTGAACGAGTCTGGGGTGTAAATCATCTCCGTAGTGTCACTGTTCGCCAAAATCTAGAAAAGCTCGCCGTCGCAATGCAGAATAATGGAGAGTGCGATGTCTTGTCTACGACACGCTGCGCGAACGACAACCCCTTCGGGGAAGGCATTATATAGAGCAAAAACATTATTTTGGGTTAACCTGACTCCAATCTAGAGATAGCAAAATGGCTAAAGATGTTTTCCATCAACAGGTTAAAAAAGCATTAATTAAAGATGGGTGGATAATTACTCACGATCCTTTTACAATTCGTATTAGTGAAGCGATTAAACTACAAATAGATTTAGCGGCTGAAAATGCCATTGCCGCAGAACGTAATACAGAGAAAATAGCTGTCGAAATTAAAAGTTTTATTGCAGATTCAGATATCAGTGAATTTCATAATGCACTCGGACAATATCTCAATTACTGCCAAGCTCTCGAAGAACAAGAAGCTGACAGAATCCTATATTTAGCTGTCCCTAACGAAACCTATCAAAATTTTTTTCAACTCCCCTTCGTCCAACGTGCCCTTCAACGTTACCAAGTTAAATTAATAGTCTATGATCCTAGACAGGAGGAGATTCAGCAATGGATAAGATAAAATATTATCGACAACTAATAAAACAAATATTGACAGAACATACACAAATTATAAATAACACGGATACAGTCAATTCAGAACTAATTATTGATAGCGAAAACGACCATTATCAATTAGCTTACGTTGGCTGGCAAGGAGATAAGCGGGTATTTGGCCCGGTCATGCATTTTGATATTCAAAATGGAAAAATATGGATTCAGTATAACGGTACAGAAGAGTCTGTTGCTGAACGATTGGTTGAGTTAGGTGTACCTCCTTCTGATATTGTGATTGGGTTCCATTCTCCTTTTAAACGCCAATTTACTTCTTATGCTGTGGAGTGAATGTAAATATTTTTAACTCAGATGATAAATACATGTGAATGGTGCGTAGTTTACCGCCGTAGGCATCGCTTCCCCAAGATCCCCGACTTCTTTAAGAAGTCGGGGATCTGATTGTCGGGGATCTAATTGGATTAAAAGGGCATACTAAAGCAAAACCTCATATTCTTGCCTATGCCGCGACGACAAACTCCTCTGCAAACTGGCAACTTTTACCATGTCTATAATCGGGGAAACAATCGCCAAAAGATTTTTTTTGAGCGTGAGAACTATATTTATTTTCTCCGATTGATAAGGGAACATCTGATAACTAATGCAGTAGATATTGTTGCTTACTGTTTAATGCCCAATCATTATCACTTTTTGGTCTATCTGAGAGATGAAACTTTGTCTGATGCAATGAAATCCCTTTCTCTTTCTTACACAAAGGCAATTAATAAGCGTTTTAATCGTTCTGGGGTGCTATTTCAGGGAAGGTTTCAAAGTATTCATATTTTACAAACTGACTATCTTCTCAACCTCTCACGTTATATTCATTTAAATCCGGTGAAAGCAGAACTGGTGCAGCAACCTGAAGAATGGGAGTTTTCCAGCTATTTGGAATATGCAGGATTACGAGGAGGAACACTAGCCAAAACAGAGTATATCAAGATGCAAATTGAGTCAGAATTAACTTATCAGCGATTTTTAACGGATCATAATCTACCTGATAGCGCTGGTTTCAGAAGACTGCTACTGGATGATTAGCCTAGCTAAATATCCCCGACTTCTTTAAGAAGTCGGGGATATGAATTGAATAATCTGTAGTGGAAAGTGCGTAGGCGTAGCCCGTCGTAGACATCGCTGTACTAGCGAACCGCGACGAAACCAGCTTGCTCAATTGCCCTTTGTCCCTCATCAGTTAATAAAAGCTTGGTGTATGCATCTCCAATCTGCTGTTCTTGACCTTTATTCTGCTTAATAATCACAAACAAGTTAGCAATTAAGGGATAGCTACCATCTTTTATAGCCTGAGTATTTAGCTGGTTGCGCTGACGTAGACACTGCTCAGGTGACACCAGAGGTTCGCGGTAAGGGGCAATTAGCTGACCAACTGTGCTACCCAATGGCAAAGCCTTCACACTACATTGAGGTAATACTGAACGGGCAGAAGCGTAATAGACACTACCAGGAGTTTTACTGAGTTGGCGCACTGCCTCTGTAGTAGAATAGACATACTGCACATTAGAGCCAAATGCTTGCCCCTTCAAGTTGCTGTTGCTAGGAAATATTACTGTATCTGCGTCTTCTGGTCTTTGAGACAAAGGTGTGATGGCTAAGTTTGGCCCACCTACTTGATTCCAGTTAGTAATTTTCCCCAAATAAATCTGCTGCAATTGGTCAACAGTTAAACCTGGCACATTGAGTGATGGGTTGACCACCACTGCGACTCCATCCATACCCACTTGACGTTGCTCAAGGGTGAAGCCTCGCTCTTTTGCTATAGCTTGTTCTTCATCTGTCAAGGGACGGGAAGACTGAGCAAAGTCTATTTTCCCATCAAGCAACATCCGAATGCCGGAGCTAGAACCAGGGCTACCACTAACAGGGTTTATATAGCGTAATTGTAATTCCGGGCGATCGCTCTGGATCTGAGAATCTACCAATTGCCGGATAGATGCCCAAGCTGTACTGCCTCCGTAATTAAATGAGGCATTGGGGACATCAGTAACTGTCTGAAAAGTTGATGCAGTACTAGAGGGACTGTTTAAATTTTGATTAGAGGAATTAACGCTGTTGCGGGACAATAAATTCGGCTTCAGTAACCACCAAAGCAGTCCGCCAATAACCATAAGTGTCAGCACTTTACCAATAATCAAACCTCTAATAAAGAGGCCAATTTCACCGTTGATTAAAGCTTTTTTTTGATTTGTATTGTCCATATTTTTAAATGTTGTTTCTTCTATTTATCCTACAGGAATCTATAAATATTTAGGTTAAGAACAAATCGGTAATATAGCCAGTTAATAGTGAATTTTATGATTGTTGGTAGATGATTAATTCTTTCTAATATATTAAGACTCAATTTCCTCTTTGGTAGTCTTTGCAATGGTGGAATTGCTTTTATAGACTCCTCTGTTAACTACTAATTTAGCTACTAGGCGATTGGCTTTAATATTAGCGAACCGTGGCTCAAGCAATTTTTCTCTAAAATTATTTGATTGAGTAGGTTGGTTTGGAGGTGATGTACCTGTATTAATAAATGTATAGATTAAAACTACTACTATCAAACTAGTGATAGTACCAAGTCCTATTCCCAATAGCAAAATAAAATTTTTATAATTTAGAAAATAGCTATCACCAATATTTTGGCTTATGCCAGTAGATTGTAAGGATTCTGACAAAGCTACATCAGAATTAAGCGCTTGCAAAGCTTCTGCGGCAGATTGGTAACGCTGATTGTAGCGATCGCAAACCATTGTATCTAAAATATTTGCCAGAGCGTCGCTTACCTGTGCCTGATCGCGCCAGAGAAGTTCTCCGGTATTGGGATCTTCTTGTAGTTGCTCAGGTATTAAACCTGTCAAAGCTTGAATACCAATCATCCCTACTGCATAAATATCGCTGCAAAGTTTTGGTTTTCCCTTAGCCTGTTCGCTTGGCATATAGCCAGGAGTCCCAACAGAAACTGTTAAGCCTGCTCCTAAAGCACCAATTTTCTTAATACTCCCAAAATCAATTAGCACAATTTTCTGATCGGAGTACCGCCGCATTAAATTTTGGGGCTTAATATCCCGGTGAATAATGTTATTTTGGTGGACAAAGGACAGCACTTCCAGGATGTCTTTTAATAAATTTAAGACTACATTCTCGCTAAGACGCTGACCTGGTACAATTTCTTGAGTCAATGCATGACCGTCAATAAATTCCTGAACTAAATAGAAATCCCCATTTTCATTAAAATGGGCAAATAGTCTAGGAATTTGGTCGTGATCGTTGCCTAGCTGGTATAAAACTTCTGCTTCCCGATCAAATAGGCTTTTAGCGATGGGTAGAACAGCAGGATTAGTATCTTTTGGGTGGAAATGTTTGACAACACAATTAGGCTGTCCTGGTAAATCTAGGTCTAAAGCTAAGTAGGTATCACCTGATCCCCCGCTTCCTAAGTGTTTGACAATCTCAAAGCGATTCCGAAGTGTTTTTCTAGGCAGAGAGTATTGATGGCTTTTACGTCTACCACCTGATAACAAGTAAGTATTACCAAATCCTCCGCTTTCCAGCAGTTTCACTGTCTCAAAGCGACTTCGGAGTTTTTTTCTAACTAGAGGGTTCTGGCTCATGTGGCGTATACTACTCGTTAATTTACTGACCATTCAGAGCTTCGGTAAGGTTATGAACACCTGCCGCTAAATTTGTTGGTATTTGAGCCAGTCAGCTTCTCAGGCGACTTATGCTTTTGAGCAGTTTTATCTTTAACCCCATCATTGGTTGATTTCATACCTTATATAAGTATCTTAATATAAAAATTTATTTCTGTAATAGTTCTATAATTTTATCATTTATGTAAATTTAATAGTAGTCCACAGTAGTTATAACTATCGGTAGACGACAACATTCAGGTGTCAAGAGATTTATTTTAGATATTGGGTCTGATTGCTGACAAAACCCGGAACAGTGGCATTTAAAGGCACAAGTATCTTTACAGTGTCTACCAGAATTTTGTTACCAGATTTTAGCCATTACTAACTGCGATCGCGTTGTAATATCTACCAACATAAGGTCGACGAAACTAAAAAAGAGCAAGAACAGGTAAGCTTTTGGGGTAAATTATCGAATGATGAGTTTTTACGTAAATAGGTGTAATTTGTCAATCTTTTAGGTTGATTCGTTAGCTACAACGGTAGGATTCTATTAATGAAAAAAGCCCCCTAATGGGGGCCTATTAAGTTGTCCGCGTGGAATGAACAACTAATAATTAATACTCACAGTAGATACAGTAATCCGAACAGAATAATCCAAATTACATCAACGAAGTGCCAGTAGATTTCGGCTGCTTCAATGCCAAAGTGCTTTTCGTTACTGTAGTGACCCGGAACGCGCGATCGCCACAACACCGCAACAATTGCTAAAACGCCGATAGTAACGTGCAATCCGTGGAAACCAGTCAAAACGTAAAATGCACTAGCAAATAAATTGGTAGTTAAACCAAATTCTAAATGGGTATATTCATATACTTGACCCACCAAGAAAATAGCACCCATTGCAGCAGTAATTGCTAACCAGATTTGTGCACCTCGCGTATCATTCTTTTTAATAGCAGTGTCGGCATTGTGCATGACAAAACTACTAGAAATTAGATTGATGGTGTTGACTCCAGGTAACAATAGTTCTAACTCTGGGGTACCTGCTGGGGGCCATGCAGGTAAGGTAGCCCGGAAAGCTAAGTAGGCTCCGAACAGCCCCATAAAAATCATCCCTTCAGCAATCAGGAAGACAATTAGCCCAAACAGACGATGGTCTGGATGTTCTTCGTGATGACCGACTGAGGCTTCCGCCGCGTGGTGATGATTTAGTTCGGTTTTAGCTGGGTCAATAGTTTGACTTTGCATGAATTTTTATAAGTGGGGAATGGGGAATGGGGAATGGGGAGTTAGGAGTTAGGAATTGTCATAACTCATAACTCTTCACTCTTAACTCATAACTCTATTTACGGTCTTCGGGATTGGCAGCAACTGCTGGGTCGGGTTTTGCTCTTAATACTGAGTTCGGGCCGCCAGACAAGACTGGATTGGGATCAGACAAAGGTACATCTTCATTAGCCCTTTCCAAGCCGTAGTCGTAGGGGCCTGTAGCCAGTACTGGAGTTTGATCAAAATTCTCGATCGCAGGTGGTGATGTCGTCATCCACTCTAAGGTCAATGCTCTCCAAGGATTATTACCAGCTTTCTCGCCGTATAACCAACTCCAAATGGCATTAATGATGAAAGGGAATGTCGAAATTGCCAGTATATAAGAACCATACGTGCAGATTTCGTTCAGCGTGGTGAATTTGGGGTCATATTGAGCAATACGGCGATTCATGCCCATTAAACCCAGCTTGTGCATGGGTAAAAAGGTCATGTTTAAACCCACAATGGTCAAGGCAAAGTGAACCTTACCCCAAAATTCGTTCATCATCCGTCCCGTCATTTTCGGGAACCAGTGGTAAATGGCTGCAAAAATCCCCAGTACGCTACCGCCAAATAGGACGTAGTGCAAGTGAGCCACCACAAAATAAGTATCGTGAACGTGAATATCAAAAGGCACTGCTGCCAACATCACGCCACTGATTCCGCCGATTACAAAAGTGCCAACAAAGCCGATGGCAAATAGCATGGCGCTGTTAAGCTGGATTTTTCCACCCCACATGGTGGCTAACCAACTGAATATTTTAATTCCCGTGGGTACGGCAATGATCATGGTGGTGATCATGAAGAACATCCGCAACCAACCGGGGATACCACTGGTAAACATGTGGTGCGCCCAAACAATTAGCCCCAAAAAGCTAATGGCAAGAGATGAATAAGCGATCGCTTTATAGCCAAAAATCGGCTTGCGGGAATGCACGGGGATAATTTCTGAAATTGCGCCAAAGAAGGGCAAAATCATGATGTAAACCGCAGGGTGGGAATAAAACCAGAACATGTGCTGGTATACTACTGGGTCGCCACCGCCAGTTGGGTTAAAAAATGTTGTCCCGGCAATTAAGTCAAAGGCAAGCAGAATCAGACCTGCTGCCAGGACTGGGGTTGATACCAAAACTAGCGCCGAAGTGGCGAACATTGCCCAGCAGAACAAGGGCATTTTATGAACGCTCATGCCGGGGATACGCATCTTCAGCAATGTTACGAGGAAATTTATCGCCCCCAAAATAGATGATGTACCCAACAGCAAGACACTCATAATCCAAATGCCTTGCCCCACTTGCCCTGTTACCAAACTCAGGGGAGGGTAGGAAGTCCAACCTGCATCCGGTGCATCGCCTACCGCTAAACTGGCGATCAGCAATATACCCGCAGGGGGGATCATCCAAAAGGCAACAGCATTCAGCCGAGGAAATGCCATATCTTTTGCCCCAATCATCAGGGGAATTAGATAGTTAGCAAACCCTGCCCCGGTTGGCACGATCCACAAGAAAATCATGATCGTGGCGTGCAGCGTAAACAGACTGTTGTAGACTTCGGGGGTAACAAAATCTACTTCTGGAGTTCGCAGTTCTGTGCGAACCAAGTCAGCCATTACGCCGCCAATGCAGTAGAAAATAAACGAAGTGACTAGGTATTGAATACCAATCACCTTATGGTCGGTTTGAAAGCCAAAGAAGTCTTGCCATTTTCTGACCCCTGGTTCCTCACTAAGGGCGGGGATATTGGCAGTTTCTTGCAACTGAGCTTGTGTCATAGTTGTTAGTTATCTTTATGTCATTTGTCCTACCCTGCGGGAAGCCGCAGAAGCGTCTATGTCAGCTGTCCTACCCTGCGGGAAGCCGTAGAAGCGTCTATGTCATTTGTCATTTATTTAGACCAATGACTAATCATCAATGACCAATGACTAATGGTGAACTTGATGGAGGATTTCTGGCTTAATTCCCATATCTTTGGTGTAAGGAGCGAGAAATTCATTTGGGGATAGATTCGCAGGATTAACAGCAACGGCTTGATTTAGTGTTTCTTTGCTGGCAACTAGCTGTTCTTGCATCCATTTCTCAAATGCTTCTTCTGGCTCAACGACTACTGTTGCTCTCATCGCACCGTGGTAGGGGCCACAAAGTTCAGCACAGATTAGGACATAATCTCCTGCTTTTTTGGGGGTGAAGCGAATCTCGCTTTGCCTACCGGGGATCGCATCTTGTTTCAGGCGGAACTCTGGCACCCAAAAGGCATGGATGACATCGTTGGCTGTCATATTGATTTCCACTTCTCGCCCGATGGGGACATGCATTTCACCTGTAGTTATACCAGTTTCAGGATAGGTGAAAAGCCAAGCATATTGTAGACCGGTGACATTGACCTGTAATCCTGCTGGTTTGCCTGCTTTATCAGGAGTTCCCCCAATTGTCGGGGCAACAATACCGACACCTGGAGCATTCCGCAGTTGGGGAATTTGGTCAGCATTACGAACTTCTGCGGTAGCTGGATCTTGCATTGCCTCATCAGATTTTTCTTGATTGAGGTTGGGTTCGGTGCTAGGAGGAGTATCACTTAAAGTTGCCGCCATAGCACTTCCAGGCATTGCCATTGACTCCTGATTCATCATCGGCGCTTGATGGATAGCGTGGGGATCAAAGCCACCGATTTCGTTGTAGACATCAAAGCTGTAAACAGAAATACCGATAACGATAATTGCTGGGATCGCTGTCCAGAGAATTTCTAGAGGTACATTGCCCTCAACTGGTGGGCCGTCTTCATTGTCACCTGCACGCCGACGGTATTTAAATGCAGAGTAAATTAAAATACCTTCCACAAGCAGGAATATACCTGTAGAAATGATCATCATCGCGTTGAACAGACCATCAACTAATTCGGCTTCATCCGTGGCTGCTGCTGGCAACAGTCCGTGATTTTGACCGTACCAAAAGCTGGCGAGCGTTAGCACGATGCCAATGAGTAATGTCCATATTGAACTTGGAATATTCACGGCTTACTTAATTGAATTTACTACGTTATCTTAAAGCTGCTCCCTTACTAAGGTAGTCTAGGCCAGAAGGCATAGAGTACAAAGGTCTGAAATTTTTATTAAGTTTTTTAAATATTTTACTAATTTTGGGTACAAGGTGACTATTGGGGGGCAGGAGGCATACTTCTCTACGAGACGCTGCGCGAACGACTGCGCTCAGTACAAGGGAGGCAGGGGCAGGGAGCAGGGGGCAGGGGGCAAAAGTAACCCAGATGCATTTGACAGTATGGGATTTAACGACTGGGTTTTATACCCAAAATTAAAGTTTTGATTCATAATTATTTCCTCCTGCCTTCTCCTAAAATCAGTAGAAAAACTTAAGGAAAAATTTAGAATGTTTAAATTAATTGTGATTAATCAATTTTTCACATCTTGAAAAATACCTAAAGCTTCAGACAAAACCTTTCTGGAGTGATTCAAAGTATAAGTGAGTGCTAATCTATAAACCCTTAGCCTATACGCTAGGGTGGAGATGGGACACTAAAAGAAAATTGAAAATTTTAAGAGATCCACCAAGAGCGGGCAGAAGGTATCCTTCATGAGCGAATTTGTCCTACAACAACAAAATGAAGCGGCGCTTCAGCAGCAAAAACCCAAGGAAATGATTCGTCGCTTGGTGTGGAAAATATGCATAGCCACCTTAATTTTGATGGCAATAGGCAGCGCCACCCGCGTGATGAATGCTGGACTTGCTTGCCCAGACTGGCCTTTATGCTATGGCGAATTGGTACCAGCCAAACAAATGAATCTCCAAGTGTTTTTGGAGTGGTTTCACAGATTGGATGCAGCTTTAATTGGTGTAAGCGCGATCGCACTTTTTGGTTTGTCCTGGTGGCATCGTCGTTTCTTACCCAGATGGCTGCCTTGGGCATCAACATTCTCCCTGTTTTTAATCGTCTTCCAAGGCATCTTGGGTGGACTCACCGTTACCCAACTGTTGCGGTTTGATATCGTTACCGCTCATTTAGGAACGGCGCTGTTGTTTTTTAGCACCCTCCTGATTATCGGCACGGCACTCACTCCCTATCAGGGAACTGGAACCGTTGGTAAGTTGCCTTGGGTAGGTTTAACTGCTGCTGTTCTGGTTTACCTACAAAGTTTGCTAGGTGCTTTGGTAGGCTCTCGCTGGGCGCTACACCAATGCCTCGGCGGTTCTCAACTTTGTACGGTAATGTACAGCCATATTGCTGGTTTAGTGCCGCCAACAGTGGCAACATTGGCAATAGTATTTATCTGTTGGCGGACACCAGCACTACATCCAGCCTTACGGCGACTGGCAAATCTGGCTGGTGGGTTGTTAACCTTACAAATCTTGTTAGGATTCGCCACTTTCAAATTACACCTCCAAGTCGAGCCTCTCACCGTCTCTCATCAAGCTATAGGAGCTACTTTGCTGGGTACTTTGGTGGTTTTCACAGTTCTCGCACTGCGTGACTCAGTGAGTGCTAATTTACAAGTGCTAAGTGCTAAGTAGGGAATGGGGCATTGGGCATTGGAAAGAGGACTTGGGGACAAGGAGAATTGGGGACAAGGGGAAAGACTTGTTTCAAGTTCTCACCTCTAGTCCCCTAGTCCCCTAGTCCCCTTGTCTCCCCTGCTCCCTCATTCATCTCCCCCTGCTTCCCACTCCTCACTAAACGACGAAAGCCGCAACGGCGAGTATTGCGATCCATGCAGGTGCAGAAAATCTGTGTTTTCATTTGCCTAAAAGAGCCAGCTTGAGCGGAGGCTGCATATAAGTTGTTGAAAAATAAGGAACCAGAGCCAAAATGATTGAGACTAATGTCTCTCGCCACCACCAAACATTTTTACAGGTAATTCAAAGTTACTACCAGCTAACCAAGCCTCGGATTATTCCGTTGCTTTTGATTACCACGGCTGGGAGTATGTGGATTGCTGCTAAGGGAGAAGTAGAGCCATTGCTGTTGCTAGTAACTCTCACTGGTGGCACTTTGGCTGCTGCAAGCGCCCAGACGATTAACTGTGTCTATGACCGGGATATTGATTATGACATGGAGCGGACGCGCCATCGTCCGATGCCTTCGGGTAAGGTGCAGCCGCGTGATGCTCTCATTTTTGCGATCGCACTGGCGACAATTTCCTTTACACTCCTAGCAGTATTTGCCAATCTGTTAGCCGCCCTGCTAGCCTTCTCTGGCATCGTCTTTTATATTTTGGTTTATACCCACTGGTTAAAACGCCACACTCCTCAAAATATCGTTGTTGGTGGTGCGGCTGGGGCAATTCCGGCTTTAGTGGGTTGGGCTGCTGTTACAGGCACATTAAGCTGGTCAGCATGGTTAATTTTTGCCATCGTCTTTTTGTGGACACCGCCCCATTTCTGGGCTTTAGCTCTGATGATTAAAGATGACTACGCAAAAGTTGGGATACCAATGTTACCTGTGATTGAAGGTACTACGGCAACCGTGAAGCAGATTTGGTACTACACGCTGGTAACAGTATTTGCAACCGTGTTATTGGTTTATCCTTTGGGCGCGAGTGGAATTCTTTATGCTGCGATCGCTGTAATTCTGGGAGGATTATTTATCCACAAATCTTGGCGTTTGTTGCAAAATCCAGAGGATCGCGCTGTAGCTAAAGAGTTGTTTCTGTTTTCCATCTCTTACATGATGCTGTTGTGTCTGGGGATGGTAGTTGATAGTCTTCCTGTTACCCATAATTTAATTAGTGCGGTGAGTAATTATCTGCATTTTATTGGTTAGGGGATGGAAAATTTAGCGATCGCGTTTGGTAAAGGGGCGCGATCGCATTTTCGGAAATTAAAAATTATACATAATAATTAGAGTTTGGCGGATTTACGATTAAAAATAAAATTTCAGTTATAACCAAATTGATTAAAAAGCTGAATGTTGACAAATTACATTCGTACAGCAATGCACAAAGCAACTTATGAGTTGCTAGAGGATGGAACTTTCTACGGCGAAATTCTAGAATGTCAAGGTGTGTGGGCAAACGCTACAACACTAGAAGCTTGCCGGGAGGATTTGCAAGATACTCTTGAAGGATGGATTGTACTAGGATTGCGTTTGGGTCATACTCTACCAATACTTAATGATGTTGACCTGAATTTGACCAAAGAGGTCGCCTAATGCCACCCTTTGGATCAATTAATCGCCGGGATCTGATTCGTTATCTAAAAGATGCAGGTTTTGATGGGCCTTACCCAGGTGGTAAGCATCAATACATGGTAAAAGATGAATTAAAGCTGACAATTCCCAATCCACATCAGGGAGACATTAGCCAAAGCTTATTAAATAGAATATTACGTCAAGCTAATATCAGCAGAGATGAATGGGAGACCTTATGAATTATATGCGCGATCGCTCATGAGAC
>NZ_DASQZC010000350.1:0-28268 GCF_035638895.1 Nostoc sp.
TCGCCAACGCAAAGCCAGCCAACAACCGATTACTTCTCCAATCCACCAGCCGGCAAAAGAACCAATAAAAGGTGGCAGTAGCCCTTCGAGTTCAGCATTCGGCATGAAGTTTTTTCCATAAGCAATCCCTAGATATATACCCAGGTTCATCAATATCACAGCCCCAGTTAAACCTCCTAGAGCTGCTGCTAAATATCCATTTCCTCGATTTGTGTGCAGTGCCATTATTCAATCCAAGACTTTTATCAAAAACATATTTGGTTTTAGACAGTTTTGATAGTGCTTTGAGTTCCTTAACAAGGATGGATACCAATGAAACAACTAACAGCTTCCATTTCCATTACCGTACTACGAGAATTTACTACGGCTTGGAGCAAATAACAACTGCTGGCAAGAGCGATTTATGTAAAAGACTCAGCATTGAAATAATTGATACTAGCGAAGAAAATTGAAAACCAATATTTTGTAACCCCCAAGAAAATGAAATTCACAACTGTATCTGTTAGCTACTCTAGAAAATTTAATCTTGGCAATTTTGAGTCACTCGATTTAGGTTGCTCTCTATGGGCGCAAGTAGAAGATGGATCAGATTGACGAACTAGTGAAAACTATGTGTTTGGCTTGGGCAGGTGATAAGTTTGGACATCCTAATCATGCTGTTAATTCTTATCAGAAGCACGTAATCGATGCTGTATTACGAGGCGTTTCTGAGATGGAAGCAATTCAGGCATGGATGGAAGGAGCGCTTGCACAAGTGCCTGAACTGAATTGAAGTAAACATTTCTTCTCATAACACCAATAGGAAAAATATTATGCCGAGAAAATCCACTCATCCCACTCCTACTGATCAGTCCTCGCTGTGCCTACAGTATCTCCGCCGTTGTGGAGGTAGCGCACGATTGTGTAGTATAAACTTCAGTCTTAGCCTGATTCAAACACTGGTCAATCAAAGAAAGGTGAAGATTAATAATACTGGTGCAGGTTTCTATGTGGAGCTAGAAGAAACGAAATGACTAACCACAAACAAGTTGTTTACCAATCTCAAGTAGACCACAAGAGTAAATTGGTTCTTCGCCGCCGTAATAGGAGAAGATTCAGCCCCAAAATTTTTGTTGATCGCACTATAGAAACATTTGCAATTATCTCTCTACTGATTACTGGATTCTCTGGAGTTGGGGCAATGGGGTGCTGGGGAATGGAGATTATTGAGACGAATGCTGACCCCAACATAACCATCTCTGGTTGGCAGCAACAGAAAAACATTTGCTTGGGTGCAATGTTGGTTAGTTTTTCCGCTTTCTTGGGTACTGCCTTGGTTGGAGCAAGTTTTAGTGTTCAACGAGACAATTTTTAGAGAGAGAAACAGCAATGGAAATCAAGTTAACTACATCAAACATCCGAGCCATATTACAAGGCTGTCAACATACATTGCGCCTTGTGGGGAGTAGTAAGGATTATCACAGGCTTCAAATTTGTTCTGTTCATCCCGAAGGCATTGAGGGCGCGAAATGCGCCGATTGGCAAAGCTTTTAACAATCTAAATAAATAAAGAGCAAATTTTATGACATTAACTTTGGACAACCGCTCTCAAAACAAAGAATCGTCTCTGACACAAGCATTACGGCAGGTACAACAGTTAAACTCCAAAATTGCTGTGTTAGAGCGGCAGCATCAAGATTATGTGCATCAGCAACAGAATTTGATTAGTGCGATTGCTGAAAGAAAGTGTTTCTCCGATGCAGGAAATAGAGGCACTGCGGATTCTTATATATAGGGGAAAAGCAGATTATCGGCGCTAAAAAGCGCTTGGTGCTGGTGAAGCGAAATAAGGCATCAGTAAGAACAAGCGGACTCAAATCATCAAACGTATTTAACAGTGGTTTACCTTGATTGTTATTCAGGGGGCAAATCACTCTCTTGTAACCATTTAAGAATGACCAGCGCCAGTTCCCAAGATTTTTGCCTATCCCAGTGCGGCAGATGCTTCAGTATACGAGATTGAAATATCTGCGGATCTTCTAATTCTCCACCACGAGCCGCAACAGCGTCTCTAACCAGTTGCCCTAAAGTGGCAGCTTGATTACCTCTATAGTCAGGTTGCCTTTTAATTTCCTCAATAATCCAGTCTGGAACTGTAATGGTTTTAAATCCTAGTTTCGGCATGTATAACAGAGAATCAGTTTTTTGATAGTACGGCAGTTTACGTCATATATGCAAATTCTTTTATAGTACGGTATGGTATGGTAAAAGTAACTTGCATGGGTAATTAGGTAATTCCGAAAAGCATTAAAGAAAACAATCGTGCGTGACTGCATTTTTAGTTTTACTTAACCTTAGAGACAGCCTCAAGAAGGATTGTTGTGATTATGATTCAGGAACTACTGGCATTTGAAGAGCTAGACCCATTAATTTTTTGTCAAGTTTGGGGACTAACGTATGAAGAGGCTTCAAAATACTTAAAGATTGGAGCCAGAACATTGGCAGCGTATGCCTGTCAAGGTAAAGTAACACGCCGCAACCCATCAGCCAGAGTCAAAGCTTTAGCAGCTATACAGCACAACTTGTGGATTCAAGAGGGGAAACAGCCTCAAGATTTAAAAATATTATAGAAAATCACTTAATCAACAAAGTTGTCAACTCTGTTCATTGCCTGTTACATACAGGTTTTTTAGTATGTACTTAACAAGTGCAACACTGTTGCTATTTATATCATGGAAAGTAAAATGATTCGTAGTTACTTTAGTGGTTACATCAGTTCATGCAAAACCAATACTGTCTCTCCAGTAGAGCATATTTTTATTGTAATAACCTTAACAAATGCCTTAGTTAATAACCTTTTTGCCGAGAGAAATGATGGAGAGCTTAACCCTAGCTTTGGCAACATCGCCCTTTGTAATTTATTAGAATATCAAGGGATACTTCTCCCATTATCAGTGCTATTTTATCTGTCAATCTCCCCACTTTTGATAACATTAATTATTTTCACACCTGCAACGTTGCAACATTGTTCATTTATGTTGCAAGTGTCAAAACCCGAAAATCTTGCAACGATGTGCAGTCCTCTTGCAACAATGCGCGGGGTGAAAAAATTATGAATCGCAAAAATCATGTCTCAAACATACCAAAACCCGTAGTTTTTTTAGTTTTTCATCACAGAGTTAAATTCCTAACTAGGAATGTTTCAAGGGATGGGTGCAACAATGTCCTTGACTGATTTGCTTGATGTTTTGCTTGACATGAAGCAAGATTTTAAAATTCGTGATGCATTTTTAGATAACTTGCTATCAAGAACAGAATGGGCTAACTTTTTAGGTTTTCATCGTTCAACTTTGTGGAGGTGGGAAGAACAAATTATTAGCAAAATTTCACCCTTAAAATCTAGCTACTATGAAAACTCCCGAGGAGTACGAAGTAATTACCTAGATGGATACCAAAGATTCCTATTAGCAATTATTTATTTGCTTAAAGGTGAATCAGTAGAAAAAGGTATTAAAAACAACGCTCAAGTTGTCAAGTTCCTCAAAAGTAATTTCATGCACTTACGTCGTAAAGAATTTGAAAAATGGAAGGAGAGCCAGTAATGTTTACTAAAGAGCAGTTATTTGAATACTTCAGCGATCGCTACACCGATGTACAAGTCATAGAAGCACTCCGCGTCATGCGTGACCACGGGTCAGACGTTGACCCCGACTCTGACTCTTTTAGCCCAGACATTACAGAAGAGTTGGAGAAAGTATTTGAACTGGCTGGTGCAGCAATTAATAACCATTTGCACCTGCCAGCATCAGAACAAGAAGCGTCAGCGATTCAACAAGCAACCAACATGGCGGCTAGCGTTATCCCAAACGTCAATCATCAGATGATGGCAGGGATGATTCGGGTGGTAATGAGTGGTGCGGTAGCCCAAGCCAATGCCATAGCAACATTAGAAGCAAAGGTATTTCAAAGGGCGTTAGATCATAAGAGAGGTGCTGTAGCTAATTCCTTCCTCCAGCAAACACAGTACAGCACTGAATACTTGCGTTCGCTTTCTCTTCACGATGAGCAAATCAATAAGCTGCTTGCTGGTTATGGTGTGGAAACAGTAGATGTTGATGCCTTTTTGAGCGAAGTAAAATCTCTTACCCCTCAAGTCAAATCTGATGTACAGAACTTCAAGTCTCTTGCTCCTGCTGATAACACTTTTAGTATTGATGCTTTTTTGGAGGATATGGGGGAATGAATAGCGCAAGGCTTTGGAGGAAGCATAAAACATCAATTATATTTGGCGCGTTAGTGGGAGCATCTTTGGTTTATTCATCTGGTGATATTCAAAGGAATATGGGGGCGATATCAGATATTAAGCAATCCATTGCTCAAAACTCCAAGCAACAAACAATCTTGGAACAGCAGCTTGAGTTTGAAAAGGAACAAGCCACAATTGCTGATGCCAGATACAAGTCAGGGTGTTTACCAATTGTGGCCACAGTCTACCCTCATAAATACGTGACGATTGTTCAAGGAAAAGTGATCCTAGACCGAATCACACTAAACCCATTGCCCAAAAGAACTGTAGTGTGTGATGCCAACGGCAATACTGGTGTGATTGGCTTAAGGGGACAAGTAGAGGCGATCGCATTTACCGGAAACAGAGATTTAGTTGCCACTCGGCTTAAACGGTTTCGTGGTGGGACATACAGCCAACCAATTGATTCAGGAGCAAAGCAGTGAATTTTACGATGCCTAAAAGAGAGAATAGGCAAAAAACTAACCCGTGGTTAAGGCTTTTGTATTGGGGATTAGTGATAGCTGGTATCTGGTTTGCTTACCTAAATATTCAACCTTATGAAAGAGCCGTGTCATTTTTGGGCGGTAAAGCTACCAGTAGCGCATTTACTTCTTTGGTAGCCGCAATCCCAATCATTAATGGTATTGCAGCGATATTTTCTAAAAGTCTTTCTTGGATATTGGGAGCAATACTTTGGAGTGTGATTCAGATTATCGAAGTTTTACCGTTAATTCTCTATAACAATGAGAAGTTTATAGAGAAAATTGTATCTGAGGCTGATGGGCGAACCCGTTATCAAGAGAAAGATAACGATGACCCTGCACTCAGAATGCTCAAACGCACGTACAATCACCTACCAATCTCTGTTGTCAGTAACTTAGAGGTGTTGAAAATCTTTACCTATACGGTTGATTTTTTGATTTGCCTTACGGTTTATTCCCCAGTCGAGAGTGGTAAAATTTCCGACTTGATATTTATTTTGGCGACAGGTCAGTGGGGCAAGTTGGATTACGGTAATCTGGCGCTGGCACTGATTACGCTGTTTGCGATTGAGGTGATTGTGGCATTAATTATTTGGGTGGGTAAATTGTCTTACGCGATTAAGTCTTAGCAGTCGGGTAAAACCGGGAGCGCAGTATTCAATATAAGCGCTCTCCTTTCCCCACAAACACTTTCATTTTATTTTAAAAAAATATGAATATGACACGTTTTGATATTACTAAAAACCAAAAAAAACCCGAACAATGGAGTGCTATCGCTTTTAAACATACCACTGAAAATAACATTCAGTGGAATATTGCAGCCGGGTTGATTGTGGCAGCAGTTGCAGCAAGTGCCACATCTCCTTTGACTGGGACGCTCATTGCCGGATGGACATTATATAGTAGTTTTAAAAAAGCCAAAGAAATTCAACGCAATCAAGCAGCGATTAGAGAATATGGCTGTATTGCTCATATTTTAGACGGTGATGATTTTCGGGCATATATACAGCAAGTGGGTAAGGATGATATAGAGCGAGAGTTGCACTTTGCCAGCAGTCAAGAGTACGCTTTTTCAAACGCAGCAATCGACTATATTGAGGATGCATCACACTCTAGTCAATCATTAAATCAACCATTCTTCTCGCTAGCTTCTTCTAATTACCTGCAACAATCCCCATTCCTCTCACAACAATCTAATTCGCATTCTACTGAACTCGCAACTACTAATACTTCATCTTCAGTTCACAATTCCACACACATTATAGATATAGTTCGAGAAATTGCTTCACCTATCCGCAATTGCATCATTTTTGGAATTGGTGGAAGCGGTAAGGGAATGCTGGTTGCTAATGCCCTACGTCGCATCAAAGCCGAAAACCCGAATCGGAAAATCTTTTATATTGACCCCAAGAATGAATCATCTGAATATGGTTACACAGAGGGCGTGGTTGACGTTGTTCGGCGTAAAAAATGCAAAAATGAATCCCCAGAAACTATTTGTAAATGGATGGACGAAGTACTTGATGGAACCAAGGAAGAAATAGGTTACATCGAATGGGCTAATAATCAAGAAGAATGTTTATTAGTTATTGACGAAGGTTCCACCCTTGGAGATGCGGCTAAAAAATGTCGAAACGAGCGCATTGGTACATTGATTTTACATATTTCTTCACTTGGTGGTTCTAGCAAGGAGAATGTTTGGCTACTTGCTCAATCTCCTTATGTTGGACCACTTGGATTAAATTTATCAGCTACTAGTCAAATTACGGCAGTTGCCATCATTTCAGACAAGAATACTAATGTTTTAAAACAGTGGAAAAAGTCACCGATTCTCGAAATGATTGATTTAGTAGAAATAAACACTTTAATTAAAGCATCTCCATGCAACCGCGCTGTCTTCTTTGGTGGAAATTCCACATGGGGCGCAATGCCTTTGTTACCTAACTATTCTGCTCTTGATAGGGATAAAGACAAGCCAACAGGAGATTCATTATCAACTCAAGAACGACAACAATTGAGAACTGTGACAGCCGCACAAAGAAGTCCTTCAGGGCAAATGATTGATAAATTGGAGCGGACACGGCATTTAACTCTAGAAGATTTTATCGTCAACGAATTGGGACAAAATGAGCGTGCTGATGAATTAAAAACAGCAATTGTCACACTTATCCGTCAAACTGACCATCAAGGATTGATTTACAAATTTAAAATTGATATTTGATTGGAGATTTTATTCACTTATGCCTCAAATCTCATTAATTATTGAACCAATTAGACTCACATAATGCGTAAATCCTTAACTTCATTTGAATACGCTAGGAACTGGTCAATAACTTGCCGTCGTGTCTATCGTCTTCAAAGCCGTTGCACTAATAATCCCTGGCATGGCAAAGCTACGATAGTACATCATCTACATTATAGGCGATCGCTCCTGCGCCGGATTTTGGGAATGTTTTTACTGCATTTCCCCCACACTTCTGTCTCTGGTTACGAAATTCCCGGCTGGGATTGTGTAGGGGTATGCTCTCGGTGCCATGAAAATTACTATGGCAGAAGTAGCAGCCGCATCTCAGTTCACTACCATCAAGTCTGGGTACAAAAAGGTGGATTAAATAACCATCAAACTTGGATTAAAGCGACATCTCTACGAATTAAGTTTTGCTTCCTGGCGTTAATCCGTATTTGACATTTCCTCTTTCATCATTATTCACAATTTTTTTAACGGATGATTATCTTAATTTTTTTGGTGTCATGAGCGATAAATTAA
Organism: Nostoc sp.; assembly: GCF_035638895.1. Taxonomy (GTDB): domain Bacteria; phylum Cyanobacteriota; class Cyanobacteriia; order Cyanobacteriales; family Nostocaceae; genus Nostoc. The sequence continues at coordinate 7,517 of NZ_DASQZC010000350.1, forward strand.
CTTATTCTTTGCAAAAATTAGCCATAAGTCCAGTTAAGCAAGACAGATTGGCTATCGAACGCCTAGAAAAACAGTACGGTGCTTCTTTACTAGAAATTATCAATGAGCTTGAAGATTATACCATCGTTCACCAATCCATATCAGACGAAAGAGTTAAACCCAAAAATCAGTTAATTATCCTTTGCTGCTATGGCTGTCTTTGGGGCGCAGTTATCGGAATTGCAACGTTGTTTATTAAGCCCAGTGTGACTGTGGCGGCGATTGGGTTGGGTTTTACGGCTGGGGTGTCTGGGAAATTGTTGGTTCAAAAAGGGGAATAAGTCGAAGTAGTTAAAGATTGGTTTTAACGAAGTCGGAACTAGGAAGTCGGAAGTCGGAAGTTTAACTCATTGTTCCGACGTTTAGGGGTTAAAATCCCCATATCAAAACCGTGCTTCCGACTTCCGACTTCTATTTAATTGTTTAGCTGAACTCTTGGATTCATTGGAGTAAATATGTCTTGATCAAAATCAATTTCCTTAGACGTTGCTAATAAGCTTTTTAACGTAGTTGGGGATTATTTTGAGCAGAATGAGTTAGAGGGTGGTTATGTCGCCAAACATCAAAATAAGACTTTGAGAAGGCCAACGTTAAACGCTTGCTGTATGGCTGTTTTAACTGACTGGATAACAATTAAGGAGAATTGAATTTATGTCTGATTTATCAACTTTTGTATTCGAGTCTCAACAAGTCCGGTTTGTTGGTACAGCAATGGAACCAGAATGGATTGCTGCGGATGTGTGTACGATTCTTGAAATCCAAAATGTCTCACAAGCTTTAACTTCTTTCGATGAAGATGAGAGGGGTATATGTAATGTATATACCCCTGGTGATGACAACCCTCAAGGACAAGAAATGCTTACAGTGACTGAGGCAGGGCTTTATCGCCTAATCTTCAAATCTCGTAAACCCGTTGCAAAACGATTCCAACGGTGGGTATTCCATGAAGTCCTTCCATCGCTGCGGCGCACTGGCAAGTATGAAATGCCCAAGCCAAACCAGCAGCAAAATACTACTAATATCAAAATAGTTACCCGTTTCTAAATCCACAAAAAACATCCCTGGCTTGAGGAAACTGTAGCGAGCCATCAATGCATTAATTTGAGATTTTAGTTGTAGTATTTCCTCACCTAAAGGAATTACCCCAGCAAACATAGAAGCTTTACGCTTCGTTGGCTCTCTCTAGGTCGATGGATTGTGCCGCTTGACGAAACGATGCTATCGACGTGAGGCGATTGGAGGGACAATCCCACAGAATGTATTTGAAGCAATCAGGAATATCTACCATTCGCAGCGTTTTTGCACTTCTAAGCAGGTGAATATTTTGATTGTGGCAAGCTTGGAGGTTGTAATTGGGGATTCTGTCGCAAAGATGATGAATGTTATGGTAGCCGATATCGGCGGAAAACCACTTTAAAACGGTGGGTAACTCCAGATAACTGCTGCCCTTAATTGCTCCTTCGAGATAGTCCCACCCTTCAGTTTTGTGGGCGTAAGAGCCATCAAAGTTGTGCTGAACAAAGAAGACGCAGATGAGGATTGCCGCAGCACAAGTTAGCGTGATTGAGTAAACGCTCACGAAAAAACCAAATCCAAGTAAATACCCCAGAAAAATCCAGATGCCGACTACACAAATGTTGTTGAACAACAGATGCCAAAACTCAGCCGCAGTGTACCAATTTCTAGACTTATGAGAGGAGATGATTCGAGGTAAATCCATAAAAGGATCTTGCTGCAAGCAAGTCAGTAGATGAGTGATAAAATCATATATTCCGGCAATCAGGGCGAGTCTTGGCTTAATGGCGACATAGAAAAAACCTCCCGGAAAGATCATGAATGGGTGCCTCAGTAATTCATAACGCCTTTGGGCAGATGGACTGAGGCAAGCAAACTCCTCGGTAGAGATTAATGCACTAGGACCGCGATAGCGTTGCCAATCACCGTTGGTTTTGTGGTGATAGGCATGTCCTCTTGACCACGGATATTGAGGTACTGCGTTAATCACCCCCAGAATAAAACCGATAATCCGATTAACCCTTTTTGAACGAAAGAGTGAATAGTGTCCGCAATCATGCATTAAAGAAAAACAACGCGCTGAAAACAGCGTCATCAAAACTATAATAGGCGCAAGCAACCAAAAACAAATAGAAGCTGCTTTGTGTGCTAAAAACCATAAAACCACATAAGGCACAACCGTATTCAGGATTTGATAAGTTGCTCGCAAGTCGCTGCTGTTCATGTAAGGACTCAGGACAAAATCCGACTTTTTCACTGCGGTTTCCATTAAATAAAACTTTCTCCTAGCGGCTGAAGTTCTTTTTGGGGTAAGTTGAAATAACTGGTAGCATTGACTTGACAGCGCCGCCTAATGTAGGATAGCGCACCTCCTACAAACGGAGATAGTCGGAATTTGTGAGTCCCATGTAATAAGCTATCGCCACATTTTGATAGCGAGTAGGTTTCGGAATCTTGCTTTATTGTGGTTTGAGCATTGAGGAATAAAGTAACCCGGATTTCTCACCACACCTCGAATCGAGGAGTAATGAGTAGTGAGTAAGGAGTTATGAGTTAAAAATTTTACTTATTACCCATTACTTATCATCAAACGCTTCATGAGCTTGTGAGAAATGCGGGGTAAGTATTAGGGCATTAAGCTTGGTTGAAATTCTGACCATCGCTTGCAAACTTGTTCGTAGCAATCGGGTGGAGTAATTTTTAGTTGGTGTAAACTTACTTCGTGGTGGCGAACCGTAATGACCGAGGTGAATGTGTTCTCCCCAATAAAACTCTAGGATGCCATCAACTGTCCATTGATCGTAGAAATTAGCGACTGTGGATGAGGATTGATACTTGCGGGCAGTTAGGAAATAAGCCGCAATTCCAATTACTAAAAGTAGAAGAAAAGCAATTACAGAATATAATAAAGTTGACATTTTTTGAACGCTCCTTTACACCTATTTGAGCCGATCTAACGGTTTACTTATTGCTGCTCGTACCCAATCAGACCAACGATGCCATAACTGACCGAGGGAGGCAATTGCAATATAAATTATCCGATACATCAACATTGCAATGTTTTGAACATCTTGAATAATTTTCCCTTGAAGTAGACTGGGCTTGTGTTTATCTTGGGAGAAAGCCGTTTGTTTGACAAAGGGATGAACAGAAATGGGAATCTTCCCATCTCGCTGAAGATAGAATCTCGGCATGATGATTAACCTAATATAGCGTTTCCTAAGCAACTGAGGTACATCCAAATCTTTGTTAGCAAGGTTAGTAGCTTTGAAAACGTACCCCACTAGATCGGGAACCGCTATAAAACTCTAATAAATTAGTAATCTCTATGCTTAATGGGGAAAGCATTTGTTCAGTAGTGGAACATGACTATGTATGTCATACACGCCATTTACTACCTCTTTTTAAAAAACTTTCACCTGTTAGTTAGTACAGTATTTCGTTGTTTCTGTGGCTATTTGCAAACGATATTCTCATCTGGAGTAGCGATCACGATCGCTGCATCTCAAGACACAATTTGTAATGGGAATCCACCGCTTACCCTCTCATAGAAAGTCGTAATCTGTAGCGTCTTGATATGTGGGACTATGAGAACGTAAAGCTGAGTAGTTGTATAAATTTTCATAAAAATACTTATCTGTGCCTCGCAGATGTACAAAATTTACAAGTCAACTTCGGCGGGCATTCTGACTCACAAGGCAAGCCTTGTTTACAGCTGCGGGACAGTGCCGGATTTACACCGGACTTTCCCCGTTTCCTCTAGCGGCTGTTCCCCACTAGAACCGAGATTCATCTGAATATTAACACAACTGCGATTTGCTTGCATAAAAATCAATGGTTAGTCTATACTTGCATTCGCTATTAATCGGGACAAGTCTCATTTTTTACCAAGCGTTTATTTTCTACTCAGCGTTGCGAGGTCGTTTCCTATTACTTAGTAAACATCTTGCAAAAGTAACAAATGCCAAAATATTGGGGTGCATAGTAAAGGTTACTGGGTTTGGGGGAATTCCATCCCTTTACCCCCTACTTCTGCAATAAATCTAGTCAAAACTCAAGTATTTTAGAGCGAAGTACAAATCACAATGGCTTGAATCCTTAACTTACTGTTCAATGCTAACAGGCGATTTTTTAAACATAAATGCTGGACTATTGCATGTAGAAATTAAAGATGTATATGTAAATATCTGTATTGAGGTTAGAGAACTTCCTGGGCTGAAATCCAAACTAACAGAGATTTGTGATCCCGCAGAGATTGAATATGCCTTTTATCAAGGGTTTGGCAAGCAAGCCTTGATCATGTTCCGGTTAAGTTAATTCCCAATGTTGGGTCATAATTAAAATCATTGCTTTTAAAATCAGACCGTGGTTGCGAGATTATGGTAAAATTCGAGACTATGCAGGAGAAACTTGGTTGACAATCAAACAAGATTTACTGCAAACACTGCTAGACCAATCAGGTTGGGGAATGTAAACGTTCAAAGTAAATATTTCCCTCCATGCATGAAAGATCAAAATAATTCATAATTTGTAATTCGTGATTCGCAATTCGTAAGTAAAAACAGCTTATCTTCAACTCGGAGAACAAGCCCAATGGTCTGCTTATCGTTCACAATTAGAAGCCGCTCATGGACGGAAACGTAAATTAATGGAATTATTTAAACAACTAAATAAATAATATGATTAATTTGACAACTGACACCACAAAACTGCAAACAAAACTCCTTGAGAAGAAATACTTCGAGCTACACCCTTCCTTACAAAAGATTATCCAGTTATTTTCGGTAATTTATGCACCGATAGACAAAAATTCATTCATAAGTTGTCTCAGTAAAACGGGCGCTTTAGATGAAAACAATAAACCTTGGAGTACTAAAACCCTTAGTCCCCAAATTGATAAATTGTTAAAAGCAGGCTTGTTAGTGCAAGAAAGCAGGCAAGGTGCTGAATGTCACCCGTTACTTACAGAAATTGCTACTCGTCATGCTATAAAAACTGAACAGTTTGAAATCCAAGTCATAGCAGTTGAAGAAAAGCTACCTATACGTACTCATTGGAACCATGATTCTCGTCGGATATTCCATAGTTTACGCCAGTGTATCAGAGAAATCCGTATAGGTTTTTATCGCCAAGATCATAATTTTATTAATCAGCAAATTGAAGATTACGAGAAGTATGGTGATAGCGAAGAAAAAATAGTAATACAAAATATCTTTGAGCAGATATGCAATAACCCATTTGATACAGATTGGTTGAGTACCTTACCACAAAGATTATATGAAAGTAGCATATCTAGCATCCTCCTCAATTCAGCATTAAAATTGTCTGCGTCTGAAGATGCCTTTACACTGTTAGAAGAAGAATGTTCTTCAACCGGAAGACATTGCTCAGATTATCTGCACCTGATTTTGACAGAACAAATGTTGCTTCGAGGTTGTACCGAAGAAGCACAAGAAAGTCTGGAGCGGATATCGCATGAATATCAAGATAACGCCGCCGTATTTTGGGGCTGGTTAAGTTTTCTATGGGGTGAGAATGAGCAAGCAATTACTTATTATACAGATGCCCTGAAAAAGCTGAAAAAAGCGACAGGCAAACGCCAAATATATTTCAATACAATGGGGGGCTTATTTTTCATCCTCGCGCTGTTAAAAGATGGTTCAACACAACGCCTCAAAGAAGCAGAAGAGTATACCAGTTTGATGTCTCGTCAATCGGATTATTGGCTCAGGTTTATTTATGACAGACTGAAAACAGTGCTGCAAGTACACCAGGGTGATATTACCCAAAAACAATTTGTACTTAGCGCCCATATCTCTTCAGTAGAAGAAGAAAATAGCTTACAAACATTGTTTTGCTCCCTATGCCTTTACTGGATGGATGCTGAGGGTGCAAAAAAACGCTTACCTAATTTATTAGAGCCATTATATCGGCGATCGCTCGCCTCTGGTTATCACTGGTTGGCAATGGAAACCGCAGAACTCCTATCCAGACTCAAACCAAGTAGTAACTATAAAGAACTTGCAGAGGTACTACGAGAAGATAGCGGTATTCATTCCATCATAGACCTAATTCGGCCCCAAGAGGCTTGGGAAATGTGCCTTAATGCTTTGGCAAATCTCCAAAAACAACCACAAACATCCCTAAAACCAGAATCCGAACTGCGTTTAGCATGGTTCATTACCTTCTATCCCAGCAGATGTGTCTTGCAACCAAAGGAACAGAAAGTTAATGCTAAAGGGGAGTGGAGTAAAGGTCGCCCCATAGCCCTAAAACGCCTGAGCAGTGGATTAGCTGAGTTTGATTACATCACGCCCCAAGATATGCGGGTATGTAGTTGTATTGAGGTATATAGTGAGGGCTATTATGGCAAAGTTGATTATACTTTCGGTGAAAAAGCCATCTCTGCTTTAATTGGACATCCGTTGGTTTTTTGGGAAGATACACCTACTATCCGTGTAGAAATTGTCAAGGGAGAACCAGAACTACTGGTTAAAAAAGAAAAACTTGGCCGTCTCACCTTGGAATTTTCTCCCAAATTACCAGAATCACAGAATATTCTGCATATCAAAGAAACCCCAACCCGCATCAAAGTCATTGAAATTACTACCGAACACAGACGCATTGCGGAGATTATTGGTATAGATAATAAATTAAATGTACCTGCCTTCGCTGAAAAACAAGTTTTAGCAGCCATAAATGCCGTCTCTGGCATCGTCACCGTACATTCTGACATTGGTGGCGGTTCAGAAGGTGCAGAAGAAGTACCCGCCCAGACTATACCCCATATTCACCTTTTACCTGCCAATGCCGGCTTGAAAATCAGCCTTTTGTCACGCCCCTTTGCCCAAGGTGGCCCCTACTACCGTCCTGGTGCAGGTGGTGAAACTGTAATTGCCGAGATTGAGGGTAAACGTCTCCAAACCAGACGAAATCTGTCCCAAGAGAAGCAACTTGCCAAAGATGCTATAGCTGCCTGCGCCACCTTGACTCAAATTGAAGAACAAGACGGTGAATGGATTATAGACGATCCCGAAGACTGTTTAGAACTGCTGCTAGAACTGCAAGCGCTGGGAAGTAACGTAGTCATGGCATGGCCAGAAGGAGAAAAGCTGCGTGTTAGCCATAATGCCGACCTGAAAGACTTTAATTTATCAATTCAACGTCAGCAAGACTGGTTTGCAGCCACTGGAGAGTTGAAATTGAATAATGACCTAGTGCTGGATATGCAGCAACTACTAGAACTACTGGAGAAAACCCCCAGCCGTTTTATCCCCCTTGGTGATGGTCAATTTTTGGCTTTAACTCAAGCTTTTCGGAAACGCCTCGACGAATTGCGGATGTTTTCAGAAAAGCATAATAAAGGTATTCGTTTTCACCCCTTAGCAACATTAGGGTTAGAGGATTTTGTCGATGAGGTAGGTAAGGTAAAAGCAGATAAACACTGGAAAACACATAGAGAGCGTCTCCATGAGGTGCAGAATCTCCAGCCAGAACTGCCATCTACGCTTCAAGCAGAACTACGTGACTACCAGATGGAGGGTTTTTGTTGGCTGGCGCGTCTGGCACATTGGGGTGTAGGAGCTTGTTTGGCAGACCAAATGGGGCTCGGTAAGACCTTGCAGGCATTGGCTGTCATTCTCAGAAATGCCCATGAAGGGCCAACCCTAGTTATTGCCCCAACTTCTGTATGCATGAATTGGATGAGTGAAGCGCAAAAGTTTGCTCCAACCCTAAACATTATTCAATTTTCTGGTGCTAACCGCCAAAAATTATTGGATGGGTTACAACCATTGGATATGTTGGTATGCAGTTATGGTTTATTACAGCAGGAAGAAGTAGCTCAAATGCTCTCTGGTGTACAGTGGCAAACTATTGTTCTGGATGAAGCCCAGGCAATTAAAAATATGACTACTAAACGTTCTCAGGCAGCCATGAGCCTAAAATCTAATTTTAAGTTGCTGACTACTGGGACTCCCATTGAGAATCACCTGGGTGAGTTGTGGAATTTGTTCCGCTTTATCAATCCTGGGTTATTGGGTTCTTTTGAAAGCTTCAATCAACGCTTTGCTATCCCCATTGAAAAATATCAGGATAAACTTGCACGTAATAAACTCAAAAAACTGATACAACCATTTCTATTGCGCCGCACAAAAAATCAGGTACTAGAAGAGTTGCCATCTCGTACCGAAATTCTCCTTCATGTGGAATTAAGTCGAGAGGAAAAGGCATTCTATGAAGCGTTGCGCCGTCAGGCCATATCTAAACTTACCGAAAGTGATGCAGAAGCAGGAAAGAAACATTTGCAAGTTTTGGCTGAGATTATGAAATTACGTCGCGCTTGCTGTAATCCCAGCCTGGTTATGCCTTCAGCTGAATTACCCAGTTCCAAGTTACAACTTTTTGGTGAGGTGCTGGGTGAACTGCTGGAAAATCGTCATAAAGCGTTAGTGTTTAGTCAGTTTGTTGACCATTTGCACATCATCCGCGATTACCTCGAACAGCAAGGTATTAATTATCAATATCTAGATGGCAGTACTTCAGTCGCAGAGCGCAAAAAACGGGTCGATGCCTTCCAAGCTGGTTCAGGGGATGTCTTTCTCATTAGTCTCAAAGCAGGGGGAACAGGACTTAATCTGACTGCGGCTGATTATGTCATCCATACAGACCCTTGGTGGAATCCCGCAGTGGAAGACCAAGCCTCAGACCGCGCTCATCGGATTGGGCAACAACGCCCAGTGACAATTTATCGTCTAGTTGCAAAAGATACTATTGAAGAAAAGATTGTGCAATTGCATCACCAAAAGCGAGATTTAGCAGACAGTCTACTGGAAGGTAGTGATATGAGTGGCAAGATATCAACGGAAGCCTTGTTACAGTTAATTAGTGAAGGATAAGCTGTCCTGCTTAGATAATTTTAGATTTTTGATTTCCTGATTGCACAAGTTTAAGACCAACTCAACTCTAATCAACTATGCCCAAGACTTGGAACTTAAAAATAGATAGCTATTTTCAAGCCGCACCTAATTGCATCATCGCCACAGCCCATGTAGACACATTCCCTATAGACCTACCGCTAGAACCAAATATCAGGGAACCAAACCGCAAAAGCGCTACATACAGGCAAATCTTTGACTCTGTAACAACCCAACCGGAAAAATTCTTCTCACGTCACAGTGGAATAACCCTGTGTGTAAATAAAATTAAACCCAACAGAAGTAAAACCGAACTTGAACTTGAAGTCTTAGAAGCTAGTGAGGGAGGAAGTGATGGGATTATCAACGGCGGTCATACAGTTTTAGCTTTTGAGCAAGCGAAAACTTACAAGTATGACCTAACCCAAGCTAGAGTCAAAGTCACCATCCACATTGGATTGGTGGAAGATGAAGCAAAAGATATCGCCCTTGCAAGCAATACGACAACGCCAGTAGATTCGCGTTCTAAAGTCAATGCCAGGGGAGATTACAAATTCATCAAGCAGTATTTAGCTCAGTTAGAAAAGGCAGAAAATAGAAAGTTCCGCATTGCCTATTACCAGAATCAAAGTGGCGCTCCCAGAAATGCCCAGTGCAATGTAACCCATTTACTAAAGTTACTTTACTGCCTGGACAGAAATAAATATAACCCCGACAGCAATAAACGAACCAAGCACCCAGCAGGGATGAGTATACCCTCTCAAATCAGCGATACTGAGAGGGAAAGATTAACTGCCCTACTGCCTCTCTTAACTCATGCCTTGTGGATAGAGCAAAGACTCTACGAACTAATCCAAGAACATATCAGCAACCCCAGAAGAAAGGGTGTAAACGACCTGGCATCAATAGACACACGTAAAAATACATTATTACCTGATAGCAAGTACTCATTCGGTTTCGGTGCGCCAACAGATTTGGCACTACCGATAATTGCATCCTATCGGGTGTTTTTGGATCAAGATTATAAATGGATTCTGCCGTTTAACGAATTTGCTGAAGACTTTTTGCAACACCTGTGGACGAACTATTTCCGTAAATACTTAATATCGGAGAAAACAGCAGGAAATACTGTAGGTACGAAAATCAGTCGTAACCAAGAAATTTGGGAAAGCTTGTACATTTCGGCGCAAAGCTATTTGAATTCTTCCTTGGTGAAAATGGTTAACTCCGGTAAAAAGCAGGAAAAATTAACGCTGACATCGGGTTAAAAGTTAAAGGGAGGAAGCTTGCGAGAATAACCAAGTCTGGAAAACCCCCTATTTGAGATAAATCCACATACTGCAAAGAATCAATCAGATGCACAACTTCTTTTGAGGCAGGTAGAAGAGTTCAGTTGCTGCCTCCTGATTCCGATTTCAGTAGCAAGCTAGGGTGTTGACTACGGGTTTTGTCGCAGCCCTAACAAGTTTCCGTCAATATCCTTGAATATGGATAATTGCACTCCGTGACCAACATCTGTAATTGGCTCAACTTCTACCCCTTTTTCAATCAAGCTTTGACGAGCAGAAACTATATCGTTTACCACAAAGGTACTAACAGTATTACCTATTTCAACTGAGTTACTTAAGTTCAATCCAATTGCAAAGCCTGGAATATCAGGGAAACTAAACTGTCTCCAGTTAGGCGTGTCATATTTTGATTCAGGAACCAAACCAAGTTTGTCCTTGTACCACTCAACACTAGCTTTTAAATTAGTAACGTCTACTTTAATAACAAAACTATATTCACCAAAAGTGTTTTTCAATGTCATAATCTACCACGCTAGTTACAAATTTTTGCAATATGGATATTATCAAACTTTTTGACAATCAAACAACTATTTGGTGATTGATTTAAAGTAGTTTAATTGTCTACTTAGATTTCAGTTGTGATCAAAATTCATCCTAACTCTTGTGCCTCTGTCCTAGTGTCACCAAACGTCCCAGAAAACTAAAATACTCATTAATACAAAAATACTATTGGGGTCATAATATGACGGAACAAGGAAGCATTTATAATCATAATGGAAAAGCATCAACAGCCAGCACTGAATCACACCAATAAGCTGAAAAGTTCGCCACTGCGATTGGTGAATTCAACTCTCAAGTTGATTAGTTCAAATTTTGTCAGCTTTTAGAGTTGGAGCCAGGTGAGTATGCAGACGAGCAATACCGATATTTTCAGCAGCTAGCAGAATCGCTCACTCTTATTCAAGGTCGAGTCCAAAGTCTTCATGATTGATGCTGGAAAGGAATTGTAAAAATGTAGCGATCGCTTTAATGATTCGGTTAAACACACTCCCCCGAAAGCTTACGCCTTTACCTTAAAACAAAAAATCATCCACCTATACCTTTCCCACTCTTGTAGTTCATCGCTCTGGGTTTCCTCTTGCCTATCGGTACTACTTTCGATTGCTTGAGAGGTTGAGGAGGGCGACGTTTTTCACAATAGAGCGGTCGCACACCAAAAGTTTCTCTTTGGGTGGGTTGTTCACACTGCTTGCATACAAAGTTGAAAACGCGAGTGTGAATTTCCCGCTTGTGCGCTCTGACTGTGTACTCTCGGACTTCAATTGTTTTGCTGGGCATTGATTATCTATTGTCGTCTTACTTCTTTAATATAGTTTTTCATCTTAGCTATGTAAGATCCGTGCATCATCTGACTAAAACATCCTCTTAATCCAATAAATACTCTTGGATGTCATTGTGCTGACGACGGAGAATACTTATCGCCTTAACTTGAATTTGACGAATCCTCTCTCGACTGAGGTTTAGCTCTTTACCAATTTGAGCGAGATTAAAATGCTGATCGTTCTCCAGACCAAAGCTTAAAGTTAACACTTGACGTTGAATTGGTGTGAGTGGTTCTAATAATTTAGCTACATCTTGGGATAGAAGTTCTTGGGTGAGAAGTTTTTCTGGTGAAACACCAACGTCTGTTAAAATTTCGCCCAATTCTGTTTCTTGCTCATCTCCGACTTTTTTATTTAAAGAAATGGCTGTACGAGAGGCACTGAGATATTCTCGAAGCTTATCGGGGCTGATGTTTAATGATGCAGCTATTTCTTCAGCAGTGGCATGGCGACCGAGTTTTAGAAAGCTTTCTCGCTGCACCTTCCTAATCTTATTAAGGATTTCAGTTAGATGAACAGGTAATCTAATAGTGCGGGATTGTTCTGCAATTGCTCTTGTTATAGCTTGACTAATCCACCAGTATGCGTAGGTCGAGAGCTTATAGCCCAGGTTCGGGTCAAACTTTTCTATACCCCTTTGTAGACCTATTGCTCCTTCTTGGATCAAATCGAGAAATTCTAAATTGCGGTTTTGATATTTTTTAGCAACAGAAACTACCAGCCGCAAGTTAGCTGTCACCATTTTCTGTTTAGCTTTTTGACCAAGATGTAGGGCTGCTCGGATTTGTGTTTCAGTTTTTTCAACAGCATTGGCTAATTCTTTCGTTGTTGGTTCCCGGTCTAGCTGCTGGGTAAGTTCATGTTTAGATTGCTCAATCGCAATCATTTGTTGTACCTGTCTACCATAAGCAATTTCTTCGTCTGGCTTCAATAAAGGATACTGACCAATTTCTTGCAAATAGATGCGAACCATGTCTGAACTGAGGCTGGACATACAAACTCAACGTTTTTTGAAAATCAAGGAGTTCACAAGTATAAATCAAATAGTTCATTGAAGTTTTCTATTTTTAATAGCCAAGATATATCGAATGGCACTAAGAAAACCTGAAACCTTTGTCTGAGGGAGGTGTGGGAGGATGGGGAGGATGAGGAAGAAATCTGGCTCCCCACACTCAAAAGCCAGTTAAATCACGGGTTTGCGCTTATCTTAGTGCCATTCAAGATATATCAATGCTGGACTGCGTGAAGTAACCTCTGCTGTAACCGTGTATAGCGCTTTTGGTCGTCGTTAGAGCGCACCGCTAGAGAGATGGCTTTTTTGGCTCCCACAACGATCGCTAACTTCTTGGCACGGGTCAATCCTGTATAAAATAGATTCCGAGTCAACATCATATAATGCTGCATATAGATTGGCAGAATCACCACTGGATATTCTGACCCCTGACTTTTATGAATAGTCACGCACCATGCCAGGGCAATTTCATTCAAGTCCGCGTAATCGTAAACGACAAGGCGCTCACCATACTACACTATAACTTCTTGCTCGATAGTATCAATGTTTTGGATTATTCCCAAATCGCCGTTGAAGACTTCGCGGTTATAATCATTTGTCAGCTGAATGATCCGATCACCCTCGCGTAATAAATTCCCACCTCTGTTAATCTCCACCTTGTCAGGGGTGGGTGGATTAATCAACTGCTGCAACACGGTATTAAGATTGCGAGTCCCGACTACTCCCCGTGTCATCGGGCAAAGCACTTGGACATCAGTGGCCCGATTGTAACCTAAGCCAGGGAGCAAGTCTGTAATCAACTCGCAGATTGCTTGCACTCCATGTTCAGGCTGATGACCTCCACCATGCCACAGACAATCAGACACAGGATTGTCGGAGATTGGCTCGATTGTCGGATAAATTCCTCGATTAATTTGGTGAGCAGCAGTGATAATGGCACTCGTTTGAGCTTGGCGAAATACCTGGGTCAACCGCACCACCGGAACTCGTCCAGAATTAATCAGGTCAGCAAGTATTTGACCTGGGCCGACAGATGGTAACTGGTCAATGTCACCCACCAACAATAGTAGAGCGCCAGCTAATACTGCTTTAACCAAGGAGTAAGCCAGAAACAAATCAAGCATCGAAGCTTCGTCAGCGATAATTGCCGTGTGGGGTAAAGGATTTTCGCTATCGCGCTTGAAACCCCTTGAACGGGGGTCAAATTCTAACAATCGATGTATGGTTTTGGCTTCTAGCCCAGTCATTTCACCCAAACGTTGAGCAGCCCGTCCAGTAGGTGCAGCCAGGGCAATAGATTTCCCCATCGCTTTCCACAAACTGACAATTGTGTGAGTTGTAAAGGTCTTTCCAACGCCAGGGCCACCAGTGAGGATCATGATTTTGGAATAAGCTGCTGTTTCTACTGCCAAGCGTTGCTGTTCTGAAAGCTGAATTTTCCGGCTGGCTGTAAAGCGGTCAATCCAATCATGCACACGCTCAATATCAGTCCTAACAGGTTTTTCCAAGCGTTGGCGTATCAGTTGAGCTAAATTCTGTTCTGTATGAAAGTAAGTCGGCTTATAGCAAAGTAGCCTTTTTTCTTCATCCCGCTCTCTAATCAGTTCATCTGTTAGAGCCATATCTTTGATGATTTGTGCGATGCCTTCGGCAACCCGAAGCGGGAACGCTTCTTCTTTCTTCTGTGGGCTGATGAGATTCGGTTGTCAGCAGTTTGATTACAGACTCAATCAATTCGCTTTGTGGCAGGTAACAGTGGCCATCTTCGGCAGCTTCACTTAAACAGTGGATAATTCCCGCACGATAACGAAATTCTGAGTCTGGGGCAACTCCTATATTTCTCGCAATTTTATCAGCAGTTAAAAAACCAATCCCGTAGATGTCGGCTGCTAGCTGATAGGGGTTTTTGGTGACTGTAGCGATCGCTTCATCCTTATATTGCTTGTAAATCTTCACAGCATAAGTGGTAGAAACACCATGCCCCTGGAGAAATACCATCACTTCTTTGATGGCTTTTTGAGTTGACCAAGCGTTTTTGATGAGTGTGATCCGTTTTTTGGCAATACCCTGGACTTCAATCAGTCGTTCAATCTGGTTTTCGATAATGTCGAGGGTTTCTAAACCGAAGTGAGCGACGATACGCTTGGCTGTGACTGGGCCCACGCCTTTGATTAAACCACTGCCCAAATATTTCTCAATTCCGGTGAGAGTCGCTGGTTTGGTTTCTCGATAATTAACTACCTGGAACTGGGGGCCAAATTGTGGATGGTCACGCCAGAAACCAGTTAGCTGTAAAGTCTGACCTGGCTGAATATTGGCAAAGCTGCCGACAATTGTTGTGAGTTCTGTGCTGCGGGGGCGGGTCAGTCTTGCCACAGTGTAGCCTGACTCAGCAGAGTAAAAAGTTAAACGTTCTACGACTCCGGTGATTGTTTCGTGTTGAGGAAAGGCATTTACTTGTTGAGGGGAAAGATTAGGGGGAGTGGACATTGCCTGTTAGAAGAGGCCGCACAGCACATCATTATATATAATACTGGAATTCAGCGAACTATAGTACATAAATACTAAGCTACATACCCAGTCTTAGTGTCATCGAGAACTCACCCTAATTTCTCCGATTAGCTTGACTTACTCCTATGAAACAATTTGTAAAAGTAAGAATATTGAATTTATTTACTTGTAGCAATAACTTTGTCAATTTCTTGTAATTTCTGCTGAAAAAGAGAGCGCATTTCGTGAAGCTGTTTACTACTAGCTTTTTTAAGCAAATCTCCAGAAATTCCATTAACTTTTTGAAATATTATTTTTACCTCTTTTAACTCTTGTTCATTTGACTTTAAATACTTGATCCTAATTTTTCTAACCAGTTCACGAGTTTCTGTTACTGTCAGATTTTTCTTTAAGACTTCATCTGTTGCTGCAATCCGTTCGGATGCTGCTTGATTTTCGGAGATGTCTAATGCCTTGGCAGATAGAGTTGCCAATGCTAAAGCATGAGCGCCTTTGAGTCCATGCTGCCTGATAACCTGTTTTAAATCTTGAGGCAGATAAAGCATCGGCATTAGATTAGCTTTCACAGAACTAGGATTTAACCCCAACTCTAGCAGCACTAGTAGTAGACTCTGTTCTTTACCTGTAATTTCCAGTAGTTCTAAGCCCTGTTGCTGTTGATCGACGCTAACAGCCATCAATTTTGCTAGCTCTTTACTATTTCCATTTCTCTCTATTCTTTTAATTACCGTTCCCAACATTGTGGAAACTTCATCCATTGGCAAATTAGCGGACTTCATTACTTCTTTAAATACTGCCTCTGCTTTATCTAAAGGATTCAAGTCTTCAAAGCCAAGAAAAGTTAGTAATGCAGATTGATCTAAGTCCTTAGGCATTGATACTATTACTGCACGAATAGTTGACCAGCCTAGTAATTTAGCTCCTTCAGTACGTAGCTGCCCATCTAACAGTATGTAACGACCATTATTCTGTCTGACTAAGATGACTGCTGAAATCTGCCCGTGTTTTTTGAGTAATCGTGCTTTTGCTTGTATTAATTCTGGTGTAATTGTCTGCCGAGGCTGATTAGGATTCGGGTCAATGAGATTTAAATCAACTTGTACTTCTCCTGATTGATTTTGAAGTTGTTCTCGGAGTTTTTGCAGTTCATTCTCTAATTCAGGAGATTGTGCGGTTCTGAGTCTTTCTACTTCTATTTGAAGTTCAGCAATTTTTTGTTCTTGCTCAGTTTTTTGAACTGCATTACTAAATTTACTAGCAATTTTAGGCAAAGCCACGATTATTTTTTCTCCTTAATTAAAGCAACTAAATCATCTGTAATTTGCTTAAAATCTTTACAAGCAGGATGTTTGGGACGGTATTTTTGTAAAGGTAGCCCGTGAGCGCTAGCATTTTTGAATTCATTGGAACTACGAACTTTGGGGTAAAGTTTCAATTGTAAATGTTCAG
The DNA here is from genome assembly GCF_035638895.1 of Nostoc sp. GTDB lineage: Bacteria > Cyanobacteriota > Cyanobacteriia > Cyanobacteriales > Nostocaceae > Nostoc. The sequence continues at coordinate 24,129 of NZ_DASQZC010000350.1, forward strand.
TGATTTCTGGTAATTGCTCTAGATATTGTCTGTGCATCGCTACGGTATCATCATACATACTTGGCACAAACCCTAAAATTGGTGGACGAGGTGATAACTGTAACTCATCACTGGTTGAAATGCACCATTCTACCAATTCTGCTGAACCAGAAATCGCTTTCATTTCTAATTGCACTGGAACTAATATGTGAGTTGAAGCGGCTAAAGCATTAACATTCAGCATTCCCAATGTGGCCGGACAATCCAAGATTACTAAGTTATGAGGTAATGGGTAGTTTTTTAAGCGATCACTAAGTGTGTACTCTCCTCGCTTCCTAATTACTAATTCGTTGGCCATTTCAGCCATTAATGGATGTCCTTGGCAGACTTGAATTTTTGATTCTTCCCAAACCGAAATTAATTTCCAATCCCCCTTAAAATCTTTGGATAATGCTTTGACTAGAGTATTAGATACTTCAGCAGGTGGTACCCCACAAAACACATCTAAAGAGCGTTGTGGATCTAAGTCAAGTATTGCTACAGAAAAGCCACGCCGAACTATCTCGTATGCAAGGTGTACACTGAGTGTAGTTTTACCTACACCGCCTGCGTTAGCTATCAGTGAGAGAACTATCTGCTTCATATCAGTTTTTTTGTCGGATTTTGAAATTCGACATTAAGCTTTTGAAAAATGTATATCATGCATTTGTATTTGTCACCTATTTCTGTCGTATTTTAAAATACGACACATTTTTTAAGGATTGAGAAATAAACAAAATGAAATTGAAATCAACTCAACGTCCATCTAAACCATCAAAACAGCAACAGCCCAAACCCATTACCTCATCTGTTAAATCTGATTTGACTTTAGTTGATGAATAACTCAAAATTCAGTAACAGCCTGACCATCCCCCTGTTGAGGAAAAACCCATGAAGCTGCCAAAAGTTGAGCCACAGGTGACTGGCAAGCGCAACAAGAAAAAAATAGATTTACCGCAACCAAACCTCATATACCCTTTCAAGACCGTCTCGAAGAACCAGAATTACCGCCAGAACCCTGTCAACACATCCAATTTATGGACTGCGACAAATAAGTGGGGCGTGTGATATTCGAGTGCTACCACTGGAATTCGGGGATAATCAGCGAGTACACTGGAGAACCCGTAATGAGCGAGTACAAAGGACGACCTTCAGTAATTTTCACAAAGGTAAAATGCCCCAACTGTGAGCAAACAGCGATTAGACTGTAAGCAAGGGAAGTACTTTCGATTACGGCAATACCTTCACCTTGGCAGCAATAATGGCACGCTCTCTCTTCAAGAGTGATTAGTAAGAGATATTTACGATTGATAATGCAAATGAGATTTTTACCCTCAATAATAACTGCACTAACGGCACTGACACTAACTAGTTGCAGCACTATTACTGCTGAACAGTATGAAGCTACAGCACTCACCAGTTACTCCTGGCAAATCAAGTATGCCAATGATCTAACTAATCAACCACAGCCACGCATTGAAACCTTTGCTACTAATTCAGTGTTGAATCGGAATGGATTGAAACCTGCAGGAGTAGTTGTTGGCCCAGATGACCAAGGGCTATGGTGGCCTACTTTACCGCCACGACCAAGTGTTGATGAAGTTGAACAACGTAAAAAATCTCAAGAAGAGGCAGGCAAACCTGAATTGATGAAAGATGTTCAGTACAAACTGACCTACGGAGTGGGTAATTTACAGAAGACACTACCTACTAATTACGATGTTTATCGGCAAGTAGTAAAAGCTTACCCCCAAAGAACTCCTTTGCAATTGACTTTGGGCGTGAATGATAATTCAGTCGAGAAAGCTGAACCTGTAAGCAAGTAATAACTCTAAGTTACGCAAGAAACAAGAGATTATAGATCAAGACTGAATTGCTTTTCAACAAAAAATTGACAGTAAAGTATAAATCAAAGAGTCAACGATGATCTAATTTAATTTCTGCTGCGTTGATAAAAAAGATTTCAAAAATTGCTCATGGGGGCTATATGGGGGCTATATATACCCCATATATAGGTTAGTAATTTTGTGATATTTTGACCCCTATATATACCCTATATAGGTGCTAAGTAGGGTACATTTGACTAGTTGATATTTTGTACCCCACTTAGCCCCCAAGGGGTTATGATAAACTCTTGAGTCTGGAGAAAAAACGCAGCGGAGCTGAGGAGCAGGAGAGCAAGAGAAAATTTTTGCATTAACAATTATTAGTTATCGGTGTAAGAAAAACTAATTATTCTGCTGAAGGTCAGAGTTCTCCATTTTGAACAGTAAATAGTAAACACTAAGAACTGTTTTGATTCTCTCCTCTGCTCCTCTGCTCCCCTGCTCCCTTTCTCCCCTGCTCTTGCAGATCACTTGAACAGATAACTTTCACAAATAAAAGTGTATTACCTCTGTCTTTATGTCAAACATTCACACCTTACAAAAAATTTTTCCTGCGGGTTTCGATAATGGTTACGGAAGTCTCAAACTTTTAGTCGATGGCTTTGAAGTAGTTCGTGTGCCGAGCTATATAACCAATGCCGAGATGGAAGATGTTCCAGGACGTGTAGTTTTCAACGGTACTGCTTACACAGTTGGAGAGTCAGCTTACCGTACAGGAAATTATTTTGACCGCAACACAGACAATAATGAAAATAAAGTCAACAACGCATTATTGACTTTATTGGGTGCATTAGCACATCTGCCACACCGTAAGGCTTGGCACTTAAAATTAGTCGTGAGCCTACATGATGTTGCTCTGGCTAACGAATTGCAAAAAGTACTAAGTGGAGAATATCAGCCGATACTTGCTGGCAAGCAATCAGATGTAAAGGTAGAAGTCCTGAAAGTTGTGCTAGAGGGGATGGGTGCATTATTTGGGCATCCACTACCGAAAAAGTTAACCATTTTAGACTTTGGCAATGGTACAACCCTGTATTCTCGTTACAACCGGGGTCAGCGAGAAGTTCACACCGCCTACCCCATCGGTGTAGAAGTTCTCATCGATGATATCTCCCAAAAAATGAAACATTTAAATGGCGGAAAAATCGGAGACCCATCCAAAATCCGATTTTGTTTGGAAATGGGGCATACCAGATATAGCCGTGACATCGATATCAAAGATGTATACGGCGCTTGTTTGAAAGATTGGTATGAAAAATACTTGAAGAAAGTGGTGAATCTGACACTTGATGCCAAGCACCAGGGGGATGAAATCTGGGCGATTGGTGGGGGTTGCCTGTTACCAGGATTTAAGAAGCTCTTGGAGAAGAACGGGTTCAAAATTCTGGACAATCCGGTGGAAGCCAATGTCTTTGGACTTTTAGAGATGGCAAAAACCATCAGCAGCAAGAATTCACCAACTACATCTCTTAAGTTATAACAATGGCAGACAAACTTGACTTAACCCCAGAAAAAGTTCGGATCAAAGATAGTTACCGAGAGCGGATATTTGCCGAATCACAGCAACTAGGCAAGAGTTACCTAGAGACGCTTTACTTTATTATTGATTGCTATTTTGCTTTCAGAAAGGGTGCATTTCCCACACAACAAGTAACTTTCACGCCCAATAATACTGAAGATAACAAACTTATTCAGCCGACTCAAAAGCCATCTACTATTGAAAACCAAGAGGATTCTGATGACCAAACCTTCACTCTTGATTTTGAGTTGTAAGGGAAGTATAGGACTGCTGCCTCTATAGTGCGTAAGTCAAGCGATCGCACGATAGCGTCATCGCTTTCTTTTGCATAAAGAAGATAGTTCTAGCACCTCTGTTTGCTAAAGTAATTCTAAGGCGCGTGAATTTCCAAACAATCCAGAGGCATCTTAAACAATTCGCAATTCACAATTCGCAATTCGCAATGACGCGACGCTCCTGTGTCGCTACCGCGGACTCGCTAACGCAATTACGTTTTGTAATGGGGATTTAGACCCCAACCCAACACAAAACAAGCTTTTTCCTTTGGGGATGGGGTCTTAAACCCTTTAATTCACGATAACTATGAGAATACTTCATGGCACCTGGATACCAAACGAGGAAACTGACTTTATTCAGTCAGGGTCTTTTTACTTGTGGGTAGAAACTCAATTATCCCAAAAAAGTCACACCAATAGTCAACAAATTCATCCTGGACAT
>NZ_DASQZC010000351.1:0-4270 GCF_035638895.1 Nostoc sp.
TAACGGTATTGATGATGATAGCAATGGCTATATTGATGATAATTACGGCTGGAACTTCTCTGATAAAAACAACAACACCCTAGATAACAATGGTCATGGCACTCATGTTTCTGGCACGATCGCAGGAGAAAATAATAACTACGGTGTCACTGGTATTGCTTATGATGCCAAGATTATGCCCGTCAAAGTTTTGAATGAATCTGGCTCTGGTTCCTATAGTTCCATATCTAAAGGTATTCGCTACGCTGTGGATAATGGAGCTAATGTGATTAACCTCAGTTTAGGAGGCGCATCTTCCAATAGTTCTTTAGAGTCAGCCATTAACTATGCCAGCAGCAAAGGAGTAATTGTCGTCATGGCAGCAGGTAATGATGGTGACTCATCACCTGACTATCCCGCCCGCTATGCATACAAATCGGGAATTGCCGTTGGAGCTGTGGATAAGAATAATAATATGCCAGACTTCTCTAACCGCTCTGGAATGGATGAAATCGCTTACGTCACAGCCCCAGGAGTCAAGGTGTACTCCTCAGTTCCGAATAATCAATATGCCACTTATAACGGCACGTCTATGGCTGCTCCCCATGTTGCTGGTGTAGTTGCTTTAATGCTTAGTGCTAACCCCAACTTGACTGATGCCCAAGTCCGTCAGGTTGTGGCAGAAACCGCAGGAAATAGTACACAAAGTTCAAGTTCAAATATTTTTAATGTCAGTTCTGTAGCGACTCAGGCGATGTCTACGACGGGCTACGCCGGAGCAGACACAGTAGAAAATAGTTCACAAAGTACAATCTCTAGTTTCTCTAGTTTTAATATTTCCAATGTTAGTTCTCTGGCAAGGCAAGTGATTTATAACGACAACTTACTACCTATAAACGCACAAACCGGAAATTATCTCACATCACAGACAATTTCTAGTTTTAATAGTTCCAATTTTGGTTCTCTAATCGGTCAGGCGATTACAAAAACAGCACAATATCTAACACCAGATACTATTGCTAGTTTTAATAGTTCCAATTTTGGTTCTCTAATCGGTCAGGGAATTACAGAAACAGCACAATATCTAACACCAGATACTATTGCTAGTTTTAATAGTTTCAATTTTGGTTCTCTAATCGGTCAGGGGATTACAGAAACAGCACAATATCTAACACCAGAGACTATTTCTAGTTTTAATAGTTATGATGTCGGTTCTTTAATCGGTCAGGCGATGTCTAACGCCAAGCTGCTAGGCAATTACCTTGACTTTTGGGTGTAGTCGTCAGAAAAACGTTCGTTCCTTGGAATCCTGGGATGATAGGGATTTAATCGATTGGTAGTAATTGGTTTTTTCTGTTCAGCAGGGATATTTCGCCAACCTAAATCTTTGAGGATTCTCCGAGCTGCAACTTCACCTGTTCTACAACCCCCTTCCATATATCCCTGGTAGGACAAAGAGCAGTGTTCACCAGCAAAAAATAGATTACCTACACGTTCTTGTTCAGCTCCACTTATCCCTGTCCATTGTCCGACTAGATAGCAAGCATAGGAGCCTCTTATGTACTGTTCTCCAGGCCAATAGGCGCGAATAGCTTGACCTTGACGTAGGTTTTTGATTCCGGGGAAAATCCGATCTAATTGTGGTAATAGTATTTCGGCTTGAGATTCTGCTGAACCTTTGCCCAAAGATAAACCATGTTTACCACCAGTAAAATTAGTAATCAGACCTTTGGAGCCTTTTTGGTAGCGACTAGATTCCCAAGTGGTTTGAAAGCCTGTATCAGTAAATGTAGCTGCTGTTGAGTTATATTTAGTGCGCCACAATTTTTGTTGATAGGCTGTAATTAATTTGGCATTTGTACCATATCCTAATTCTGCGATCGCTTTTTGTTTGATTGCTGGTAAATTGACTTGCAACTTCACTAAACGCAAAGTGCTAAAGGGCAATGTCAACAAAATTCTTTCATAAGTACGCTCAAAGGTTCTATAGCCAGACCGTAAACTCACTCGATAGCGGCCATCGGGACGGATACAGATAGCTTCTAATTCTGTTTCAGTTTGTATCGCATTTGCTAAGTAATCCGCTAGCAGACGGGGTACCTGGTCGTTACCACCGCGAATCGTGTAACGTTCATCACTTTCACCGTAGACTGAGAATGTATCAGTGTTAGTACCAATCAAAAACACTAGATTCAAACACGATTGTTCTGCTGCTTCTCGACCATATTCGGCAGTATAGGCAACATACAGCATTTCTTGCAGAATGGGATTAATTTTTGCTTGCTCTAAATACTCTGCAATGGAGGTATTATCTAAAGCGAAAGTTGCCTGATTGTAAGAACGATAAGTTATATCTCCATCCCCAATGGCAACTAAATCTTCCTCAATTTTCTTTGCTAAAGGAATGAAGTAACTAATAATTTCTAGTTCAGGAATTTTGCGTCCTTGAAAGTACCATGTTTCTGGCACTAATCCTTTATCAGTAGCGATTAGATCGACTATTGTTAAACCAAGTTCTTGAGCAAGCGATCGCAATTTCGTATGATCTGTATCAATAAATTCTCCGCCAAGTTCCACAGTTACGCCAGTACCTGCTGCGTTGGCTAAACTACGTATCCGACCACCAACGCGGCTCCTCGCTTCAATGATGTCTACAGGAACTCCCGCTTGTCGTAAGCGGTAGGCGGCAGTTAAACCAGCAATTCCCGCACCCACTACCAGCACTTTTGGGATTGTGGCAAAAGCCGCAGAATCACGTCCATTATGCCAGGTAGCTGTAGCTAATGCGCTTGCTAATCCCAAACCCCCATAAAGTAAGCGGCGACGAGTAGTTCTTTGTTTTAAAATATCAACTATCTCATCGGTAGGAATGCCAGTTTTAAGCGATGCCCTGGCAATTTTATAAGCGCGTTGCAAAAATACCATTAGTGCAGACCTAGCCATTAAGCGCACCTCTATTACCGCTAATTATCAAATAACCTTAATAATAATTGCAGGTTTAAATGACTTTTTTGATGAAGTAATAAAATTAAATATAAAAATTAATTAAATTCCTTTTATAAGCTTTGGTTTCCCAAGACTAAACCAGTGCTTTGTGGGTTTGACTTCATCCGTAAGACGTTAGTTACTACGGAAAAAGTATAATCAGAAATAAAACCGGAAATAGTAATTAAAACAGATGGTTACACCACGCAAACAAGCAGTAATTACAGTGGCATGTAGAGGTTTAGTATTAAACGCTTATTCCACAGGCGTTTTACCCCACCCCTTAATCCCCTCCCCGCTTGCGGGGAGGGGAAGTTTTGGCTTTAAACTAAACTGGGGTGACGCGGATCATAATAGGTAAGTGAGTGAACTCAATGTCACGTCTTTACACGAGTTTCACATTAAGTTGACCTACCTGACGGAAAAGGCCTCACTGAACCGCCGTGTCACAGGCTCAGTGATGAATGTCAAAACTGACTTTTTACGAGTGACAATTTCACCTGAAGCAGACATACCTGGTGTAAACTCTACTTCTTGGCCCCGCACGTTAACTGAGTGTTTATTTAGCTTAATTCTAGTGGGAAAAACTAAGCCTAATTCTTTATCAACAATTGCATTCGGACTGACTTGCATAACTTCCCCATTTACAGTGCCAAATTCCTGAAAGGGGAAAGTCGCCATTTTCACTTTTGCCTTCATTCCTTGACGAATAAAGCCGATATCGCGGTTGAGAACTTTCACCTCTAGGAGCATTTCTTCCCCTTCTGGCAAAATTGATAGCAATTCTTCACCTGATTGCACTGGCCCCTTGGTGGCTTTAACTCTGTAGATTGTACCGCCAACGGGAGCCTCAATCGTTTCTAAAGCTTGTTGCTTTCTCGCCTGCTCTAATTGGCCTTGAACAGTTGTTAGTTCTTCTTTACGCTTGTTGAACTGGGTCAAAATTTCACTTTGGCGTTCTGATGCTACACGCTGGGCTTGACTGCGTGCAGCATTGTAAGCTTGTTCTGCTTGGCGAATTTCTTGAACTTGAGCAGCAATATCTTTTTCTAATGATGTGACTCTATCTTGAGCCTCTGTGATTCTATTCTGGACATTAATCACTTCATCTTGTGCTTTAGTGATTTCTGTCTGTGTACGAGTTAATCTTTCTTGGGCATCCAAGTAATCGACACGAGGTACAGCACCAGGAGTCATTAAGGTGCGTAGGCTTTTTTCCCTTTCTTGTGCCAGTGCCAAATTACTTTCAATTTTGATCCGAATGCTATCTGCGTTGACAAGGTTTGTTTTGGCATTGGCAACGCTG
>NZ_DASQZC010000352.1:0-11510 GCF_035638895.1 Nostoc sp.
TTTGACTGGCGTACTTCAATCCTACTCTCTCCACAAATTATAAAGGCGCAAAAATTCGCGCCTCTACGTACCTAGTCTATTACTTGTTTAGCTTCCCCAGCTAAATCGAAAATTGGCGCGATCGCACTTTTAACGCCATTCCAAAATATTAAACCTCTGGTTCAACACCAAGCGATCGCACTTTCCATTAATCTCAAAGTACACGCAGTAAGCTGGGAATGCTTTCAATTGCTGACAAATTCTGAATTTCTGCCAAAGCTTGCCGAAAATTACCCTCCCGGACATCATGGGTAACAACCACAATCTCTGCTAGTTCCCCTTGAAAGCCAGTTTGGACAATTGACTCTAAGCTAACGCCATAGTTACCAAAGCAAGTCCCCAATTTACCGATAACTCCCGGTTGGTCATTGGTGAGAAAACGGGCGTAAAACCGAGTTATCAATTCTGCCATTGGCGCAATTTGGCAATATTCCTGATGTCCACAAGTTAATAAGGGATTTGCAACTGCTGTATTGGTTTTGAGGACAGCAACTAAATTCAAGATATCTGATGTGACAGCACTGGCGGTTGCACCAGCACCAGCACCGGGGCCAAAAAACATTACTTGCCCAATTGGTTCTCCTTCCACAAGAATGGCGTTGTAAACACCGTTGATGCTAGCCAAAGGATGGGCTTGAGGCACTAATGTGGGATGAACTCTCACAGAAAGAGGAGATGAGGGAGTATCACGTTTAGCGATCGCTAACAATTTAATCACAAATCCCAATTTTTCGGCATAGGCAATATCTGTTTTGCTGACTTGCCGAATCCCCTCAGTATAAACATCTTGTAGGTTGATGCGTCCACCAAAGCCTAATGATGCCAGGATGGCAATTTTATCTGCCGCGTCTAAGCCATCGACATCGGCTGTTGGGTCAGCTTCAGCATAACCTAATCGCTGGGCATCACCTAAGACATCATTGAAGTTGCTGCCTTCTGTTTGCATCCGTGTCAGGATGTAGTTAGTTGTACCGTTTACGATGCCAGTTATAGTATGAATACGGTTAACACTTAAAGACTGCTTTAGGGGTTGAATCACCGGAATCCCACCACCCACAGCAGCTTCTAACATTACGTATACGCCAGCTTGATTGGCAGTTGTGAAAATTTCCGCCCCAAAGCGGGCGATCGCTGCTTTATTGGCGGTGACTACATGCTTACCATTACTTAAGGCTTTGAGGATTAGCGATCGCGCTGGCTCTAATCCACCCATCACCTCGACAACTATATCTACCGCCGGATCGTTGACAATGGATTCTAAATCTGTAGTTAAGACTTCCGTAGACAATTCTACTGCACGGGGCTTATCTAGCGATCGCACTCCCACCCGATAGATTTCTATCTCTTGCAACAATGGGTGACGCCCAGCGCTATCTTGCAACAACTGCACTGTTCCCGTTCCCACGGTGCCTAATCCCAGTATTCCTAGTTTCACACCCATTTTGCACCCAATTTCACGAACAACAATTGTAGGTAGAGCGTTTGCCCTACCTACTGATTATCCTGCTTCCTTTGTCATTTGTCCTTTGTCCTTTGCTAATGACTAATGACCAATGACTAATGACTAATTTAGTATGTTTCTACGTGCCAGCGACCGGCTTTTTTGATTTGCTTCTGGTAATCACTCCAGGTTACGCCTTCCTTAGCAGCAGCAGCAGTTAAGGCTGCATCAATACCTTCTTCCATACCGCGCAAACCGCAGATGTAGGTGTGGGTTTTTTCATTTTTAATCAACTGCCACAACTCATCAGCATGTTCTGCTACGCGGTCTTGAATATACATTCTACCGCCTTGGGGATTTTTCTGTTCGCGGCTGATAGCAGCAGTGAGACGGAAGTTATCAGGATATTTTTGTTGAATTTCTTCCAGCTCTTCCTTATATAAGAGGTTTGGAGTTGTTGGTACGCCAAATATTAACCAAGAGAATCCTTTAAATTGGTATTCTGGGTTAGCTGCTCTTTCCGCATCTTTAAACTGACGCCACAGATAAGCCCGCATCGGCGCAATACCTGTTCCGGTTGCCATCATAATGACATTAGCTTCAGGGTCATTGGGTAACAACATTTCCTTACCCACAGGCCCGGTAATTTTTACCTCTTCCCCTGGCTTGAGGAAACACAGGTGCGTAGAGCAAACGCCATGTACTGTTTCACTAGTTTCTGGGTGCTTGTACTCTAACTGGCGGACGCACAGCGATACTGTCTTATCATTTACATCATCGCCATGACGAGTTGAGGCAATGGAATACAGTCTAAGTTTTTCCGGCTTGCCGTTCTTGTCTAATCCTGGCGGAATAATCCCAATACTTTGACCTTCAATATACTTTAAATCACTGCCAGACAGGTCAAATTTAAGGTGTTGAACAATACCAATACCGTCTTCTTTGACTAGCGGTTCATTAGATATTACCTTGCCAATAAACGGAGCATTGGGACGGTAAGTGTTAACAGGAACGTCACCGTGGTCTTTTTTGGCTTTCGCTTGAGTCATGGTGTTGCCTTTCTTGTCCTTGTTCTCTTCAGCACTATGAGCATTCACAGGTGTGGCTTTACCATTCCCTTCACTGTCAGCAGTTTCCCCAGATGTCGCTAACTCGCTGACAACGCTTGTAGCATTTCCAAGTGAGGCTTTACCATTAACTGGCTGTAGCGCAGTTACAGGCTGGATGCTAACAATTGTGCCGCCTAGACGAGTGATACGTCGCATTTCTTGATTCATCCGGTTGTAAGGCACTCTGATGAACACACTGCCACTTTTCCGAATTGGGTAGTTAGTTTGATCAGTTTCTTCGCTCTGACGCAAACCCACTACTTCATAAAGGAAGATGCGGCTACCTAATTCTGTGTTGGCAGCACCCTCAACAGCACCTTGATTGTACATTCGTTCTACCACTCCGATAATTTACTTAACCGTTTTTCAAAAAAAAACTATTCCCCTACCTTGCCAGCTTTAGTTTACCGGATTTTCGTTTCACAAAACTGGCCTTGAAGGAAAAACGGCATCATTAAATTAATGCCTTGCTAAGTACACTCACCGAAGACATGCAGGCATAGCAAAAAACACACCTGTTCACCTTCTAAGGTAAAGGATAAGTCTTGTGGAGAATGTTAATAATGAGTCAATTTAATCTTTTTTTCGTTAACTACCACCCTCATGAGGGAGATAGTTTTTTACCTTATTACCCAACGAGCAACTTAAAGGGGCAGATATTATAGGAAGCTTGATTCGATTATTACTGGAAGCTACTGCTCAGTTGACTTCCAAAAATTGCCGTTGTGCTTGCCTACTCCAAGAGTTTAAATCGGAAATGCAAATTCCAGAAGGTTTTCTTCCAATTGGTTTTACTTCTTTAAATCTACTATCTGGAAATATTGTTAGCCATATTCATGACCTCTCTATGGATAATGACATGACTCTGACAACTCAAGCTACAAACATAACGATGTAGAAAACCGTGATTTTAGCAACTCTAATCAGTTTCACTTGATGTGAAAAATCTGTCAACCTTTATCAGTATTTGGCTATAACGTCAACGCTTCTATCTGAGCATATTTATAAATTTACAGCCAAGAATTTGACTAATGCAAGTTCTTCGCTCATTCGTTGGATAGATTTTTGCTTTAAATATATCCAAGTATTGTCGAGCAGGAATTACAATTTAGGAACATTAAAAAATTTGCGGCAATAATAAATTATACCTTATCGTCTTGTTTATAGTCACAAGTAGCGGGCTGAGAAAGGCGCAACGCTGATGGGCAGTGCTGATCCCCATTTTTAAATTAACAACTAAATTAACAAAAAAATGATTCATGAACTACCTTAATTCTTCTTGACGGCAATCTTGTATGGGATACCCCCTTCTGTTAAAATCAAATATACCACTAGGATTAAATACTTACCGGCACCAAAATTCAGGCTAGTCCGACGAGTAGCAACTTAATTACTTTTGTTGCTTACTTGTTTGGTGTCTTATAGATGTGCTAGGTAGCAAGAACGCAGGATAAACCAAAGGGGTAAACTCCTGGCTTCAGAATCTGCTGTGTGAAAAAATATTGAGACAATTTTAGTATTTTAGAGGAGATTTATGACAAATAAGCCGGAACGCGTGGTACTGATTGGAGTAGCCGGAGACTCTGGATGCGGGAAATCTACGTTTTTGCGTCGTTTGATAGATTTGTTTGGTGAAGATTTAATGACAGTCATTTGCTTGGATGACTATCATTCCCTAGATCGCAAACAGCGTAAAGAAACGGGTATAACAGCATTAGACCCCAGAGCAAACAATTTTGACCTGATGTATGAGCAAATTAAAGCGCTCAAAAGTGGTCAAGCGATTGATAAACCGATTTATAACCACGAAACTGGCTTAATTGATCCGCCAGAGCGGGTAGAGCCGAATCATATTATAGTTGTTGAAGGGCTGCATCCTTTATATGATGAGCGGGTGCGATCGCTAATCGACTTCAGTGTTTATTTTGACATTAGCGATGAAGTCAAAATTGCCTGGAAAATCCAGCGAGATATGGCTGAACGTGGCCATCGCTACGAAGATGTCTTAGCGCAAATCAATTCCCGCAAACCTGACTTTGATAAATTTATCGAACCACAAAGAGAATTTGCTGATGTGGTTCTGCAAGTATTACCCACGAACTTGATCAAAAACGACACGGAGCGCAGAGTCTTGCGAGTACGTATGCTCCAGCGCGAAGGTAAGGAAGGCTTTGAGCCAACCTACTTATTTGATGAAGGGTCAACAATTAATTGGACTCCTTGTGGACGCAAGCTGACCTGTTCTTATCCTGGTATGCAACTGTACTACGGTTCAGATGTTTACTATGGCCGCTATGTCTCAGTACTAGAGGTGGATGGTCAATTTGACAACTTGGAAGAAGTAATTTATATCGAAACCCATCTCAGCAATACATCCACTAAATATCAGGGTGAATTGACTCACTTGTTACTCCAGCACCGCGAGTATCCAGGTTCCAATAATGGTACTGGTTTCTTCCAAGTGCTTACAGGTTTGAAAATGCGTGCTGCCTATGAGCGGTTGACAACTACCGAAGCAAAGTTAGCAGTTCAAGTTTAAAGCAGCAGTGTTTGTGTCATTTGTGGGGGCGCTTCTGGGTGTCCCCTTTTTTTGTGTTATTAAATACTTTTAACCACAAAATAATTAGCATAAATTGATCTTTTTTACAGATACTTACCTGGTAGCTAGTGGTTTTTATCGATATTAAGAAGATATTAACGACTGAAGTATAAATATTGTTATGATTTCATAAATTAATGTGAGTTTGACGGCTTATATGGTGTTCACCTAACGAGCCGAATCAAAAGACCTTTAAGAGGTTTTACTACCCAAAACCATGCCTCTCTGAGTCAAAGAGGGGCAGACTTAAACTACAGTTCAAGTTAGGGACAGGTTCATCTAACTCACGTTAAATTAGGTAGTTGAACTAAATACTACATTTAGTTCAGCCAAAAAGATCAAGTCAGGAGGAATTCCTTTGTCTCGTCGATATCTATTTACCTCGGAGTCAGTCACCGAAGGTCATCCAGATAAAATCTGCGATCAGATTTCTGATACCATTCTGGATGCCCTACTGACACAAGACCCCAGCAGCCGCGTCGCTGCTGAAGTAGTAGTTAATACCGGTTTGGTGCTAATCACTGGTGAAATAACCACCAAAGCCAATGTAAATTTCGTCAATCTTGCCCGTCAGAAAATTGCTGAAATTGGCTATACCAATGCCGATAATGGGTTTTCTGCTAACAGCACCAGCGTTCTGCTGGCTTTAGACGAACAATCACCCGATATTGCCCAAGGCGTTAACACCGCCCAAGAAACCCGCGAACAAGATAGCGATGAACAATTTGACAAAATTGGTGCGGGCGATCAAGGTATAATGTTCGGTTTTGCCAGTAACGAAACACCAGAACTGATGCCTTTACCCATCAGTCTCGCCCACCGTATTGCTCGCCGATTAGCAGCAGTTCGCAAAACAGGTGAATTGTCATACCTGCGTCCTGACGGTAAAACCCAAGTAACTGTGGTCTACGAAGATGGACGCCCAGTAGGTATTGATACTATTCTAATTTCCACCCAACATACAGCCAGTATTGGGGAAATCACGGATGAGGCGGCGGTACAAGCCAAAATCAAACAAGACCTGTGGTCAGCAGTGGTCGAACCTGTTTTTGGCGACATTGACATTAAGCCGAATCAGGAAACACGTTTTTTAGTCAACCCCACTGGCAAATTTGTCGTTGGTGGCCCTCAGGGAGACTCTGGTCTGACAGGACGGAAAATAATAGTTGACACCTACGGTGGTTATTCACGGCATGGTGGCGGCGCTTTTTCTGGCAAAGACCCCACGAAGGTAGACCGCTCTGCTGCTTATGCTGCTCGTTATGTGGCGAAAAATATTGTCGCTGCTGGGTTGGCAGAAAAAGTTGAAATTCAGCTATCTTATGCCATTGGCGTAGCGCGACCAACAAGCATTCTGGTTGATACCTTTGGCACCGGTAAAGTGGATGAAGAAACCTTACTGAAATTAATCAACCAGCACTTTGAACTCCGTCCGGCGGGGATTATTCATGCCTTCAACTTACGTAACCTACCAAGTGAAAGAGGCGGACGTTTTTATCAGGACGTCGCGGCTTACGGTCATTTTGGGCGGGCTGATTTAGACTTACCTTGGGAACAGACCGATAAAGCCGAGTTGTTGAAGCAAGCAGCAAATGAGTTGCTTTCGGCAGTAGTTGCTCAAGTACTAACTTAGACTTATACGCTACTGCAAAAACTTAGTTTGTTTATATATATCTGAGGGTATTGGCAACTTCAAAAATTGTTTATACCCTCATTTATCTAAAACAGAATTTAGCATGAATTCTGACTTTGCAATATTTGAATTTTTTTCGGAATCTTAACCCTACCTGGGGTGTTAAGCTGTCGCGCAGAGATTAGTGACAACTATTTTGAGAATAAATTATGCAAGAGTCTGTGATTTCTCAAGATATCCTTCAAAAAGGAAGACAGCAGGAAGCACTAGCACTGATAAAATGCGAACAATTGCAGAAATTAACGAAAAAATCAGCCGCCAACGTGCGGTAGTGTTGACAACTGAAGAATTAAAAGCACGAGTTGTAGAAATCGGTGTTAATAAAGCAGCTAAAGAAGTTGATGTAATTACCACTGGTACATTTGAGCCTATGGAATCAAGTGGCGCAATTATCAATCTCGGACACACTGACCCCCCGATAAAAATTCGTCGGTGCTGGTTAGATGGCGTTCCAGCATATTCTGGTTTTGGTGCAGTAGATTTATATTTAGGTGCGAGTTCTGCTGTAGAGACGACGGACGGGGAAGAAGTCAGAGAACGTGGCGGCGGTCATGTAATCGAAGATTTGATCGCTGGTAAACCAATACACGTAAAAGCGCAAGGACAAGTAACAGATTGTTATCCCAGAGCAACTTTTGAAACTACAATTACCAATGAAACTATTAATCAGTTTTATTTATTCAATCCGCGCAATCTTTATCAAAATTTTATTGTTGGGGTAAATGGTGGCGATCGCCCCCTCTTCACCTATCTCGGCCCTTTACAACCGCGTTTGGGAAATGCCGTTTACTCTAACCCCGGTGCTATTTCCCCCTTACTCAACGATCCCGATTTACAACTCGTTGGTATAGGGACTCGAATTTTTTTAGGGGGTGGTATTGGCTATGTCGCTTGGGAAGGCACTCAGCACTTTCCTTTACAAAAGCGTTTAGCTAATCGTACACCCATTGGGCCTTCCGCCACTTTAGCTTTAATTGGTGATGCCAAGCAAATGGATGCTCACTGGGTGCGGGGATGTTACTTCAAAAGTTATGGCCCTTCATTGATGTTAGGCGTTGGTGTACCACTACCTGTGTTAAATGAACAAGTAGTTGAACACTGTGCCGTTCAAGATCAAGACTTAGTAGCTCCAATAGTGGATTTTTCCATTCCCCGGCGCGTCCGTCCCACCTTTGGTTTGGTGAGTTACGCCCAACTCAAATCTGGGCGGATCACCATTGAGGGCAAAGCTGTACGCTCTGCCCCCTTAGCGAGTTTGTTTTTTTCTAGGCAAGTCGCCCTAGAGTTGAAAAAGTGGATCGAAGCAGGTACGTTTACCCTGACAGAACCAGTTTCCCCAATTCCGATGGAGCGATCTTTTCTACCTCAAGACCGGCGGACGGATTTTTAAGGGGATGAGGGGGATGAGGAGGAGTTTACTTACCCTGCTCCCCCTGCTCCCCCTGCTCCCCCTGCTCCCCCTGCTTATTCTTGAGTTGGTTTCGGTCGCTTGATGGGCTTAGGAGCGGGTATTTTAGGTATAGGTTTTGACACTACAGAGGTGTCACCGCCTGCGCCTGTTTTCTTGATAGGACGTGGGGTTTCACCACTGCGTCTGCTGGGGGGAAATGGTTTTCTACCACCAGCACCACCGCCACCGCCGGCACGAGGGCCACCTTTGAATGGTGGTTTACGTTTTTTGGGCAAGTCAGCGATCGCCTCAGCTTTTTCTACTATCAAAACGTCAGCTTCTCGCTTGGCTTGGAAGTCCCAGAACTTTCCTACTGCTTTGGTAGTCAGCACACCCCTCAATTTCAATTTAAAATACTTGGGTTTCTCAGTTGGTTTGCGTGCAGCTTGCCTAATTTTGACTACCAAGCTCTTAGCATCAAAAGATTGGTATACTACCTCACCACGAACAGAAAAACCACCATCTGCAACTTCTGATGAGGGAATTACGGGAATTGTACTTAGTTCAGAGTTCTCGGATAAGCCATCATCGGGAATCTGTAATTGCAACTCCAAGTCTGGCTCGTCTTCATCTGCTGAGTTTTTAGCCAGATTTTCTGGCTCCCAAACTCCGACGATTTGGATGTGCAAGGTATCATTTTCTTGTCTTGTACGTGGATATACTACCCACAAGTGTTCTTTTTCTAAGTCTAGATGATTCTTGACTAAGCTCATAATCCGGCCTAGGAGGACGGCATTGAGTTCTACACCATCTGTGGTCAGCAGCGTACCTTGAGTAAATTGTTCGCTGCTAGCATGATAGCGACCCCTAACTAACCCGATCGCTCGATATTGCATCGGCTCACTAGGAGGCGGAATCGGTTGCTGTCGATTGATTAAGTTCCCATTTGAGTCAGTTTCAATGGGGTTAACAGGCGAATTTTCAGGTTTAGAAGACTGGACTGCTACTGTATTAACATTAGGGGATGCCCCTATGTTAGTTGGGCCCTGGTTAGAGGCAGAAGAATTGGAAGATTCAGGCAACGGCATCAGGTCGGAATTCATAAAAACTCCTTGCGGCGGAGACACATCCCATTGTGGGATTTTACAAAGGCAGCTGGAAAGAGCATTTGTGCGACTGATGAAAGTATATTTGCTTTTCACAAAGTCACACTAGGGTACTCTATAACAATACTAAAGGCGCTAAATTGAGTGTATAAACACTAAATGTGTAATTTAGCGCCTTTACACTAGTTTCGGAAGCATATCATAGCTATAATTCTGGCGGCTCCCCCTAAAGTCATCACTTACTTTAACAGTGTAAATAGTTAATTGTTATAAAATTCACAGGCAATTGGCGGTATTCCGCAAAGTTTTGGAAATTTTTAACTTTACGATTTGTGTAAATGATAATGTCATTAAAATTCAGGAGAAAGACAAAACTGTGTCTCAACCGCGCAATCGTTGGATAGTTCAAATCGTCTTGGCGGTGGCAATTCTTGCTTTTGTGGGTGTTTCGGTGATTCCCATAATTGGAGCATTTAATAATACGCCACCCTCAAACCAGAATACCGCTAGCACTAGAGGCACCTTGACCTCTGCTGACCAAAAATCAAAACTGGAAGACGAAGTACGGGGTTATGAACTGGTTTTGCAAAGAGAACCAGAAAATCAGACTGCGCTTAAGGGCTTATTAGAGGCGCGGCTACAATTACTGAGTCAAAAAGAAAAAAGTCAGGTTAAACCAGCTGATATTCAAGTTGTGATTGAACCTTTAGAAAAGTTAGCCAAGCTGAATCCCGAACAGTCAGAATATTCAGTGCTACTGGCTCAAGCCAAACAACAAATTGGCGATCGCGAAGGAGCAGCTCAAGCTTATCGCTCGATTTTGGAGACGAAACCAGGCGATTTGAAAGCTTTACAAGGAATGGTGGCTTTGTTAATCAGTCAGCAACGCCCAGAAGCAGCCATTGGTTTGCTGCAAGAAACCCTCTCTAACGCAGCCCAAGCAAATACAATTCAGCCTGGAAGTGTGGATACAGTAGCCGTGCAGGTGCTGTTAGGTTCTGTTCACGCTTCCCAGAAACGCTACCCTCAAGCTAGCTCTGTATATGACCAAGCAATTAAGAAAGATCCTAAGGATTTTCGCCCCGTTGTGGCTAAAGCGATGCTCTTGAAACAACAGGGCAAAGACGCAGATGCAAAACTTTTGTTTGATAGCGCCGCAGCTTTAGCACCTGCTCAGTACAAAGATGAAATTAAGAATGCAGCAACGGCTTCGCCCATCCCTAATGCTGCTGCATCTCCCGCGCCTTCAGCGGAAAGTACGCCTAAATAATGGGGAGTAGGGAGTAGGGAGTGGGGAGAAAGAAGAATTATAGCCTCTTGTTTGTCCCGTCATCCCCTCACGCTCCCTCAATGGCAGCAATAACACCAAACAGCAAAAACAGGCATCCGCCAATTAAGGTGAGTTGACGCTCAGAAATTCGTCCGGCAATCATTTTGCCGCCGATAACTGCGATCGCAGCACAAATGGCATGTCCTAAAATTGCACCTATTGTCACTCCAGTAGGATCATTACCTGCGGCTAGGGCAATGGTGGCAATTTGAGTGCGATCGCCCCACTCTGCCATAAATGTCAACACAAAGGCTTCTATGACAATTGCCAAGGAAGTCTTTTGCTTTGGTAATTGCAAATCTGCTTGTTTCACCGCAGCTTCGGCCTCTTCTATAACTTCTGTATCACAAGCAGCAGGAGACATCTTACTAGCGTCATATAACAGCTTGAGACCAAAGGCAATAAACAAAGCTATTTCAGCGTAATGAATATAAATTTTTGGTAAAAAAGATACCGCTTGTCCAAATAGCACCGAAAGGATTGTCATCGCGGCTAAAGCGGCTGTCACACCTGTAAATACCAGGCGCCGCGAGTGGTGCATTGCCAAAATCACAGCAATAAAAAATGTTTTATCGCCTAGTTCTGAAACTGTTATTAATAATAAACCTGCGGTAAAAGCTGTTAACACTCTCTCAAGCTCCTGAAAAATCATTTACCGATGTGAAGCTTGATGAGAACCAAAAGACCTCACCAAGTTTACACTTTTCGGTGTGAACTTAGTGAAGGTCTCGCTTTCAAATATTGATTACTTGCCATCTGAACCAGGCTCATCGCCAGTATGTTGATTCAGATGTACTGGCTTT
>NZ_DASQZC010000353.1:0-2087 GCF_035638895.1 Nostoc sp.
TCATAAAACTCTGCTTCTAGCCTGTAATACGCAAGAGCAATTTTCCCGCCAGGAGATAATAGTTCCTCTTCCATAAGCTGCAAAACCAACTTAGGATCTAGCCGTTCTTTTTTCTCTAGTTTGACCATAATCGCGTAAAATGGCTCTAGCAGAAGTGAAGGATCTATCAATCCATATTTTCTCTTGAGAATAGCAAAATGCTTTTTTTGAGCTAGAAGAATGATATCTGTACGTCGATTATTTTTCAGCCACTCAATTTCTGATTCATTAAGTAGTTCTCCTGAATCTATCTTATATTTTAGGGTAGAGATGTATTTTTCATTTGCAATTTCTATAATCTCAGTCAGCTTACGTTTTTTGAGAAAGTTAATATCCTGTTCACCTAGCTGATTGGACGACTCAAGCCTTTTAAGAATTTTATACAGGTGACTCTTAGGCGTTGAATCGTGATACTCAGTTGCTTTATACTTAGCTTTCAACGCAGCAAATTCTCGGGTTTGTTCCAATTCTTGAGCAATGGCAATTGTTTCGCTAAGTCCTTGCTGCTCGAGCCAGTTAATTTCTGACTCACTCAAATTCTTTTTTGCGTCAATGTTTTGCAGTATTAGATATAGTGGACTGGATAATGATAAGTCTGAATGTTTAATCGCTTGATATTTATCTCTTAACTTAGCAAATTGAGTTTCTTTTACTGATTCTTGTTGTTGAAAAATTTCTGCTGTTTCAAAAAGTTCGTTATTGAGCAACCAATTATACTCAGAATTACTTAAACGTTCTGTTACCTCTAATTTCGTCAGTATTTGATAAAGTAGACTATCAGGATATGAGTCTTGGTATTGAGTAGCTTTGTATTTAGATTTAAGTTGAGTAAATCGTTTCACCTCTTGAGCAATTTTACTAGTCTCATATAAACCGTTTGCTCTCAGCCATTTAACTTCTGAATCAGTAAGTAAATTTCCTGACTCAAGTTTCAAAAGAATGAAATAAAGATGACTAGATTGCCAAGAAAGGTCATGCTTTGTAGCTTTGTATCTAGACTTTAATTTGGAGAATTCAAATTCTAAATTTCCGAATTCTTGCACTTTATGTTGTTGCTCTTGCTTGATAGCTTCTAAAATCTCCTCAAGCTTAGATTCTCCCAACCAATTAGATTCTAAGTCGAGGAGTTCAATTCCTAAGTCAACTTTTCGCAGTATGAGATACAGGAGGCTAGCGGATGATAAATCTTGATATTTGGTTGCTTGGTATTTTGACTTTAGGCTAGTAAAGTGTTTTAACCGATTTTGATAATCTTTATTCATGTCGATAAGTAGATGCGATCGCACTTACTTGAATGTGTTATCCGCTACTATAGCAATATCAGTAAAAAACGGCGAGTCAAACACCCATCCTTCTTATTTGCGGTGCTTACTGCTGTTTATGTCGCCTGAAATACGTCACACTGATTTGGGTTAACAGAAAATCAGGAATTAAAATCTTAGCAAGAGGCACAATAGTAGCTGGAGCGATTTTCAAAACATATCGTAAAAAATCCCGTTGCCTGAAAGCTAGAGAATGTTGAAATCTCAAAAAATTATATGAATGCTGAAGAATTATTAAACCAAGGATTAAACCACAATTTGCAAGGGAATTATCAAGGAGCTATCGCAGCTTACACCCAAGCAATCAAGCTCAACTCTAACTATGCTGAAGCTTACCATAATCGAGGGATTATTTTAAGTAGTCAACTTAAAGATTATCGGAGTGCGATCGCAGATTTTAATCGCGCTATAGAAATCAATCCCAATTTTGCCACAGCCTATTATCACCGAGGTAATGCACGTTACTTTTTAGCCGATTACGAAGGAGCGATCGCAGATTATAACCAAGCATTACAAATCGATCCCAATCTCGCCCAATCTTACCACAGCCGAGGTAATGCCTACTTTGCCTTAGAAAAATACGATAAAGCGATCGCTGATTATATCCAAACAATAGAAACTAGTACCCAGTTAGCTGATAATATCAATATTGATATTGCCAATGCTTATCATAATCGGGGTGTAGCTTGTTTTGAAAGCGGCGATCATCAAGGTGCGATCGCTGAT
>NZ_DASQZC010000354.1:0-3319 GCF_035638895.1 Nostoc sp.
TGATTAAGGATCGTGGATTAAATAACCTGTAACTCTCGGTTGTTGTTTTCGCATAGGACAAGAAACCTCAAACAAAGTTTGATATCTTATTAAATCCACGATCCTAATTACTAGCGAATAGATTGGGCAAACCTCTGTATCTCTCTGCGTTTAAAAACGTTACGATTTTACCCAAAGGTGTACTAAGTATTACTAGACAAATTTGGTGGGTATACAACTACAGGATTCCCGGAAAAATCGTGAAAGCAACAGTACCTTGCTTGATCCTCATCCCTCCCGGCAGGCGGGGAGGGGAGACAAAGTATAGCTTTGGCGGGGTGGGGTTCATTTATGCAAGAGGTCTTGTATTAAATTAAGCCCCCCTTTTTAAGGGGGGTTCGGGCGATCTTCCGAAGGAAAATATCACTAACACCAAGCCTATTGGGTTAACGAGTAGGATTCTACGCGCTAAAGTATTTTGCTAACGGATGGTAAGCAATAATCGCAGTGGTAGACTGTTCTGGATAAAGTTGTTCACTTTCATCCATATACAAGTTAATCCTGTCAGCCTGCAATAACTCCAGTTGCTCGTATTGGTCTTGAATATTTGGACAAGCTGGATACCCAAAACTATACCGTGAGCCACGATAGCGTTGTGCCAATATATCGCGAATATTGTCGGGTTCCTCAGCACTAAAACCTAACTCCCGGCGAATTCTGGCGTGTGTCCATTCAGCCACAGCCTCTGCAAACTGTACCGCCATACCGTGGAAATACAGATAATCGGTGTATTGATTAGCTGCAAACAGCTTTTGGGCGAATTCTGTGGCAATATCTCCTACAGTCACCGCCTGCATGGGGAAGACATCAATAATTCCCGATTCCTTCGGTGCAAAGAAATCTGCTATGCACAACCGCCTTAAAGACTTTTGTCTGGGAAACTCGAAAGTTGTAACCTCTTGTGATTGGTTCTCTGAATCATATATATGTAGAGAATTCCCCTCCGCTTGACAAGGAAAATACCCATAAATCACTTGGGGATGCAACAGATTTTCTTCAATAATTCGCTGCTTCCAAGTTTCTAAGATTGGGTATACTTTCTCAGCCAAGAAAGCCTGATATTCTTCCTTAGATTGTTCCTTTGGTTTGCGGAATTGCCATTGTCCAGCAACCAAAGCTTGTAAATCCAAGTGCCAGAATATTTCCTCAATGGGAATATCACTAGGTTGCAATAACTTCGTTCCCCAGAAAGGCGGTGTGGGACGTTCAATATCCACAGCCACAGCTTCGGAACGTCTCGTATCTACTACTTTTGGTTCAGCAGATGTTTCTTCAGCAGTTGTAGCTTTTGGTTCTTTGTTACCATTTGTCGAAACTTCAGCAGTTTCGATTTCGTTCAAAAATCCCTGCAAATCTTCCCAGTTATTAGTTGCCTTTGCTGGCATTAATTTATCCATGAAGTGCAAGTCAGAAAAGGCATCTTTGCCATAAACAACTTTCCCTTTGTAGGCATTTTGGCAATCTTCATAGACAAACTTGGGAGTCAAGGCTGCACCACCTAAAATTACAGGGATACTAATTCCCTTTTCGTTGAATACCTCCAAGTTCTCTTTCATGAAGGCGGTGGATTTTACCAGCAAACCACTCATGGCAATACAATCAGGTTTGTGCTGTTCGTAAGCATTGATGATATTTTCTACTGGTTGTTTAATTCCCAAGTTAATCACCTTGTAGCCATTGTTGGACAAGATGATATCCACCAAGTTTTTACCAATGTCGTGGACATCGCCTTTAACTGTGGCAATGATAAAGGTTCCCTTGGCATTGTTGCCTGATTCTGATTTCTCCATGAAGGGTTCTAGAAATGCTACCGCCGCTTTCATGGTTTCCGCAGATTGCAAGACGAAGGGTAACTGCATTTGTCCAGAACCGAACAATTCCCCAACAACTTTCATGCCATCTAGCAGGAAGGTGTTGATAATCTCCAAGGGGGGATGTTCTTCTAAGGCTTTTTTCAGATGTTCTTCTAAGCCAATGCGTTCGCCGTCGATGATGTGGCGTTTGAGGCGTTCTGGAATGGGGAGACTTTCATCTAAAGAGCGATCGCGCTTAGTTGTCACCCCGGCAAACGCTGTGGTAAGCTCTCCCAAGGGATCGTAAACGCAAACATTACCCTCAAATTTCCGCTCATCATAAATCAACTGGCGACAAATTTCTTGATGGCGGACGTCAATCTTCGATAACGGTAAAATTTTGTTAGCGCTGACAATGGCTGCATCCATTCCCGCCGTCGTCGCTTCGTGCAAAAACACCGAGTTCAGCACCATCCGCGAGGCTGGAGTTAAACCAAAGGAAATATTGGAAACACCCAAAATCACATGACATCCAGGCAATCCTTCACGAATGCGCCGGATGGATTCAATGGTGGCTTTACCGTTTTCTCGGTCTTCTTCAATCCCGGTGGAAATGGGTAACGCTAGAGTATCAAAGAATATTTCTGTGGGTGGTATGCCATATTCTACAGCTTGACGGTATGCACGCCCAGCGATCGCAAATTTCTTATCTGCTGTCCGCGCCATCCCATCTTCATCGATAGTACCAATAATTACACCAGCACCGTATTTCTTCGCTAACTCCAACACCTTAAAAAAGCGCGGTTCTCCATCTTCGTAGTTGGTGGAGTTCAGCAAACACTTACCACCGGCAACTTTTAAACCTGCCTCCATTTTTTCCCATTCGGTGGAGTCAAGCATTAAAGGCAGTGTCACATTATTAACAATGCGCGAAACTAGTTCGTGCATATCCCGCACGCCGTCGCGTCCTACATAATCGACATTGACATCGAGGATGTGTGCGCCTTCTTTTACTTGCGCCCTTGCCATTGAAACGAGTCCATCCCAATCTTCGGCGTTTAGCAAATCGCGGCACTTCTTAGAACCACTGGCGTTCAGACGTTCGCCAACTATCAAGAAGGAATTATCTTGATCGTAGGGCTGAGTGGTGTAAATTGATGCTGCTGCTGGTTCTAAACTAGGTTGCCTAACTTTTGGCTTCAGACCTTTAGCTACTTCTGCCAATTGTTGAATGTGTTCTGGACGTGTCCCACAGCAACCCCCGATCACTTGGACACCCAAATCTTCAACAAAATGCATCAGCGACATCCGTAATTCTAACGGTGTCAGGCGGTAGTGCGCTTGACCGCCAACGTTCTCAGGTAAACCCGCGTTGGGAATACAGGAAACGATGAAAGGTGAATGTTCTGCCAAATACTTGATATGTGGTTTCATCAAGTCTGGCCCAGTGGCGCAGTTTAGACCGAGAATGTCAATTGGGTAAGGTT
>NZ_DASQZC010000355.1:0-17239 GCF_035638895.1 Nostoc sp.
ACTTCGAGGGTAGCTCGCTCCATTTTGCGATCGCAAGCTGTCTTAATGAGCGAATATAGTAAAGCCGCACCCAAACCTTGACGGTGATATTCGGGATGAACCGCCAAAATTGTAATGTGGGCTTCATCTAAAATTGACCAAAAGCAACCCATTCCTAGCAAACTGATGCTGGAGGACGGGGAAAATAAACCGAGTAAATCGCTGTTGGGGCTGTCCAATTCTCGCTTGTAGCCCTCTAGAGTCCAAAGTCCGCCAAAACAAGCTCGATCGAGTTCTAGAATTGCACTGAGATTATCTGGTGTCAGTAATTTAATTTCTAAGTCTAATGAGATCACATTTATTGAATAAGATTACAAACCCTTTGTACACTGGGAATCGGGAGACAAACTCAAAGCCCGTAATTTGAACAAGGAAAACTTTTATAGTTATGGTATCGACTCACCCCACTGGGGTTCAACATTCTGGAAGTCAATATTTACCTCAAAGGCACGACACCAACGCGAATCTCTCGCCTAATCAAGAACTTTTACCCTTAACTGCTAAAGTTCAGAATCATGACTCCCTGGAAATTGGTGGATGTGATGTCACAACCCTAGTTGAGCAGTTTGGTTCACCTTTATATATTTTAGATGAAGAAACCCTGCGTTCGGCTTGTCAGCAATACCGAGATGCTTTCAAGCAATATTACAAAGGCGAATCTCAAGTATTGTACGCCTCAAAAGCTTGGAATTGTTTAGCAGTTTGTGCGATCGCCGCATCAGAAGGTTTAGGAATTGATGTCGCCTCAGGTGGTGAACTTTACACCGCGCTGCAAGCAGGTGTTAATCCTGATAAAATCTATCTTCATAACAACAATAAATCTCGTGAAGAACTAATTTTTGCTATAGAATCCGGTTGCAGCATTGTGGTGGATAACTGGCACGAGTTACGCACTATAGTAGAAATTGTGGAGAAGTTGTATACAACTCTACAAAAACCTCGAATTATGCTGCGGTTGACTCCAGGTATCGAATGTCATACGCACGAATATATCCGCACGGGACAACTAGATAGTAAATTTGGCTTTGATCCCAATCAGCTAGATGAATTGTTTACTTTTATAAGCAAGCAATCTGCTCTTAACTGCGTAGGTTTACATGCTCATATCGGTTCCCAAATTTTTGAACGCCAACCGCATCGAGATTTAGCCGCTCTGATGGTGCAATGGCTGCGGGATGCCGCGAAGTATGGTTTAAATATTACAGAGTTAAATGTCGGTGGCGGTTTGGGGATTAAGTATATAGAATCAGACGATCCCCCTAGCATTGAAGAGTGGGTAAAACCCATTTGTGAAGTGATCCAAGAAGCTTGTGCAGCTGAAAATTTACCTTTGCCAAAATTATTGTGTGAACCAGGGCGATCGCTAATTGCCACGGCTTGCGTCACTGCTTATACTATTGGTTCATCCAAAGTTATCCCAGAAATTCGTACCTACGTAGCCATCGATGGGGGAATGTCTGATAATCCCCGCCCGATTACTTACCAATCGGTTTATCGGGCAGTAGTTGCCAATAAAATGTCTTCACCTTTAACCCAAACAGTCACAATTGCTGGTAAACATTGCGAATCAGGAGATATTCTGATTAAGAATGCACTACTTCCAAAGACTGAACCAGGAGATATTCTCGTAGTTATGGGAACTGGTGCGTACAATTACAGTATGGCATCTAACTATAACCGCTTGCCCCGACCGGCAGCAGTTGTGGTGGCGAATGGCGAAGCAAATTTAATTTTGCAACGTGAAACTTATCAAGACTTAATTCGACAAGATCGCCTACCAGAAAGGCTAAAGAAATAGTCATTTGTCCCCGAAGTTCTGTTCGGAGGAAGCCTCCGCTCAGACTTCTCTCTTGGTCATTAGGAGCCACTGCGTTGCGGTGAGTCCAGCGCTGTAGGCGGGTTTCCCGCCGTAGGCGACTGGCATTAGCGTAGCGGTAGCGACGTTAGGAGCGTCACCCGGAGGGGGGTTCCCCCGTTAAAGCAAGTGGCGTTCATTAGCCAGGAACTAATTACTAATGACTAATGACTAATGACTAATGACTAATGACTAATGACTAAATGTAATTAGAGGCAAAAGTGTAATCCAGATGTCATGAGAGATTGGTGGAAGCAATGGCTGATAAACCTAGGATGGTCACAGTCCTTGCTACTTGGGACTCTGGATATTGTGTTAGTGCTGGCGCTGACGTACATGATACTAGTTATTATTAGTGAGCGCCGAACACTGTGGATGGTGAGGGGATTCATTATCTTAATGCTAGCCTCAACACTAAGTGGCCGATTAGGACTACCTCTGCTAAGTTTTGTATTGGAAAAGTTGGTGATTGGTTGTGCTGTAGCGATGGCAGTTGCTTTACAGTCAGAGTTTCGGCGGTTTTTGGAACAATTGGGGCGTGGCGAATTCCGCCAGTTGTTTCAACCCGACCGGCTGGCAATCCCCAAATCTGATAGTGTAATTGATGAAATTGTTGAGGCTGTTAAAGAATTGTCAAAAAACCGTATTGGAGCTTTACTAATTGTGGAAACCACAGGGCCAATTGATGAGCGAGATTTTTCTGTGCCAGGAGTAAAGCTAAATGCGGAGGTTTCTAAAGAACTAATCCAGACAATTTTTCAGCCGAAGACTTTGTTACACGATGGGGCAACATTAATTCGCGGATCGCGGATCATCTCATCGGGTATAATTTTACCACTTTCGGGACGCACAGCCTCGCGCCAGTTGGGAACACGCCACCGGGCGGCAATGGGAATTACTGAGCGGGTCGAAAATTGCATTTGTGTCGTTGTGTCTGAAGAAACGGGTTCTATTTCCTTAGCGGAACGGGGAACCCTAAATAGACCCCTGACGATTAGGAAACTGAAAGAATCATTAGAGGCTCTTTTGTCCCCAATCGTGGATAGGGAAGCTGTAGCTCCTGGTCTGTTTAGTTTTGTTCGTCAGATAGGTGGGAAGACACGAGCACTGGTTTCACGTTTACTCAGATTACCATCGACCGCTTCTCGAGATAAAAAATGACAGCACAACAAACTAAACTGCAAGATTTGCCTACTGACTTAAAACGAGAACTATTGCCACAGCACGTTGCAGTGATTATGGATGGCAATGGTCGATGGGCTAAACGTCAGGGTTTACCTCGGATTATGGGCCATAAGCGAGGAGTAGATGCCCTCAAGGATTTACTTCGCTGTTGTCAGGATTGGGGAATTCAGGCGCTGACGGCTTATGCTTTTTCAACGGAGAACTGGAAAAGGCCACAGGAAGAGGTGGATTTTTTAATGACTCTGTTTCAAAGAGTTTTGCGCCAAGAACTGCGAGAAATGGTCGAAGAGAATGTGCAAATTAAGTTTGTAGGAAATTTGCAGGCTCTGCCACGATCGCTCCAACAAGAAATATCCCGTTCAATGGAAGCAACTAAGGATAATGGTGGTATCCGGTTTTCAGTAGCAACTAATTATGGCGGACGACAGGAGATTTTACAAGCTTGTCAGGCGATCGCAAAACAAGTCCAGCAAGGTCTGCTACAACCCGATGAAATTGATGAACAGGTTTTTGAGAGCCACTTGTACACAGCCGGAATTATTGACCCAGATTTGTTAATTCGCACCAGTGGAGAAATGCGCCTTTCAAATTTCCTTCTCTGGCAAATGGCTTATGGAGAAATTTACATCACAGATGCTCTTTGGCCCGATTTTGACCGGGCTGAGTTTCACCGCGCCTTATGTGCCTACCAACAACGCGAACGGCGATTCGGAAAAGTATGAATCAAAAATCATCGTGAAATAGGGCTTTGATATCTCGATAGCCACTGACGACACGGAAAATCTCTACATCTTGCTCTATGGGCATGTAGAGGATGAGGTAATTATCTATTGAGAGGCTACGGATACCAGGTAAAATTTCATTACGTAATCGTCCGAGACGGGGGAACTGAGCAATTTGGGCAAATTTTGCGTCCAGCTTACTTAAAAAACCCTCAGACTGAGCCAAACCAGATTGTCTCGCAATATAATCTGCTATTTGCTCAATATCTTGAATTGCGGGTTTGGTAAGGCGAAATTGTGGTGTCATGCTTCGTCTGAAACACCGTAGCGCGATTGCACATTGGCGCGAATTTGAGCCATTGCAGCCGAGCCATCAACAACTTCGCCTCGCCCGGACGCTTCCCACCCAATACGCGCTTCTTGTTGCAAATCTTGCAGTCGTCCTTGATAGATGTCTTCTTGCTGTTCCAGGAGTTTTATGCCTGCAAGAATAACTGCGATCGCGTTCTGATATTTACCGCTAGTGAGTTGACGTTGAACTAGCGCTTCTACTTCAGGTGGCAGAACGATTTGCATGGATTTTTGTCGGAGTAGGATTAACTTTAATTGTAAGCGATCGCTTTTGTCAGCTATACCTTACAAATTTGGCAATCACATTTTTACGATGAACTGGACTCAGCACTTCCTTATGGCCCAGAAAATACCGCTTGTTCTACATCATCCCGACTCAAAGAATACTTGAATGAACGTTGGATATCTTGTCCATTTTCCCCAGATTGGACATATCGCACT
Organism: Nostoc sp.; assembly: GCF_035638895.1. Lineage (GTDB taxonomy): Bacteria > Cyanobacteriota > Cyanobacteriia > Cyanobacteriales > Nostocaceae > Nostoc. The sequence goes on from NZ_DASQZC010000355.1 coordinate 4,594, forward strand.
ACGATTTGCTCAACATCGAGCCATAGTTCAGCTTTCCAATTAGGGCGCTGTATATGCCAGCAATGCCTCTGTGTGTCGTCTTGTTGACAGCCTTGGTTTTTTAGCCACTGTTCAATTTGTGGCAGAGGATGATTATATAGAGGGGTATCAGAGGAAAGAAGAGGCATAGGAATTTTGGATTTTGGATTAGGGAATTTTTTAATTTTTAATTACTATAGGGGTAATTTAGTTGCGATACATGGGTAATCTGCTGTTGTACAGATGGAGTTGGTTGTAGCAAATGCGAATGGATCGCAGCCTCACCACGAGTTAAGCCAATGGCAACTGCTAGTAGCAGACAACCTACAAATGTTAACACCAGCATAAATAAAGCAAAAATTTCGCCAGATGAGAGGGGGCGATCGCTAGGATCGAGGTAAGCTGATTTTGACCAGTCATGACGCGAGACGGGACGGTTCAAGTCAGGAGGTGGTTGAATCACCGCCAAGCGAGAATAGCCAATTTTGAAATCGTAGCTTAACCGCCGTTCTGGATGGCTAAGGGTAGCGTAGGCTTCGTTGATTTGCTGAAATTTGAGAGTGGCGATCGCAGTAGGCAAGTCTGTAGTATCAGGATGATAGCGTTTGCTCAGTTGCCTATAAGCACGACGAATGTCGATTACCGATGCCGAGGGATGCAGTCCTAGCAGGGAGTAATAAGTTGGTTTACTGCTTTGTGGCATTGCCTCGTTGTGATTCACGGCTGTTTGAGTCACCTTGCTCAAAGATATTTTTTATATTCTAAATCCTTTGTGATTGGCGAAGCCGGAAGAAGACAGAGCAGGCCAAGTATTTGATAAAATATTTTATAAAGCATTGAATTAGATGCGATGGATATCAAAATTAATCTCGAAAATATTCAAACTCTCACCGATTTTAAACGCAATGCCAAGGATTACTTAGAACGGATCAAGTCCACAAAGTCGCCACTTGTACTAACTGTAAACGGGAAAGCGGAGGTTGTGGTACATGAAGCGCAAGCGTTTCAGCAGATGATAGATAAACTCGCTCGTCTTGAGGAAGAACTCGAAAAATTCAAACTAGAAGCGTTACGCAGTCAAATCGACATTGGGATTAAGCAACTTGAGAGCAGTCAGTATACTGAATATAATGACGAGTCACTTTCGGCTTTTTTTGCAAATATTAAAGCACGAGGACACGAAAAATTGACTGATAGCGATTCTGTATGAGTCGATTTCGGATTTCTACCCAAGCAGCGCAAGATATTGAAAATATCTGGAAATATGTAGCGCCAAATAATTTAAAAGCTGCTAATAAACTTTTTGATACTCTGCGAGAAAGTTTTCCAAAACTAGCTAAATTTCCTCAATTAGGTAGAGAACGGTCTGAATTAGCACCTTTTTTGCGAAGTTTTTCGGTAAAAAATTATTTAATTTTTTATCGTCCTATAGACGAAGGCATAGAAATTGTACGTATATTGCACGGCTCACAAGATATAAAAACTATTTTTCAAGATGAAGGTTGAGGTCAAGATAATTCGTAATTCATAGTTAAGTCCCTACGAATAAATGAGAGGGCATGAAATATTGATTACATTTTTTCTCCATTGATAAATTAAGGAATTCATAGCATTACTTACAAATTATTTTGGTAAATAGCTGGATATGCTATCTCATCCCTAACTAAGTAAATCAGCACGGGGTTTAAAAGTTTCAATTTGCCGTAACTTTTCATAGAGTTCCCGTTCTTCTTGAGTAATATTTTTTGGGGTAACTATTTGAATTTCCACTAATTGATCGCCACGTTTGCCATCATCGCTGGGGTAGCCTTTATTCCCTAGCCGGAATTTTTGACCGGATCTAACTCCTTCAGGGATGGTCATTTTTACAGGGCCATCGAGAGTTGGTGCTTCTACCTGTCCTCCTAAAACTGCCTCAGTGGGAGTAACTGGTACTTGGCAGAGGATATTTAAACCATCTAGCTTAAATAATGGATGAGGATTAACGGTAATTTTTAAGTATAAATCGCCACCACCAACGCCTTGGTTTCGCAAACGGATGGTTTGACCTGTTACCATCCCTGGAGGCATACTAACTTCTAGCGATCGCCCATCTTCCAAACGAATGCGTTCATTACCACCTTGATAAGCTTTTTCTAGTGGGAGCGTTAATCTAGCTTCTATATCTCGACGGGTAGTGCGAGGTGGGGTGCTAACTGTGTAGGAAACTTTTGTTCTGGGGGAACGAAACGGATCGGTATTATTGCCATTATTGGATTTACTTGCCGTATTTTTATTTTTGACGCCGATAACTTGATTAATAAAGCTTTCAAAGTCGGAGAATTGGCTTGGATCTACCTCCTGACTGCCGTTGCGATCGCTAGCGCTACTCTGCCAAGTTTTAGCCTTTGGCGTCTGTTTGTTGCCTGCAAAGCCTTTTTGCTTCCAGTAGCGGCTAAACTGGTCGTACTGCGATCGCTTGGCTGAGTCTGAAAGGACTTCATAAGCCTCGCCAATATCCTTGAATTTTTCTTCAGATTCTTTGTTACCCGGATTGAGATCGGGGTGATATTGTCTTGCTAAACGCCGATAAACTTTTTTAATTTCCTCACCAGAGGCGTCTTTAGATACTCCCAAAATCTCATAGTAATCGCGGAAATTAGGCAAATTTTGCATAGTTCAGTTATTTAAACTTTAAATTTTAGATTTTGGCTTAATTAAGAGTTAGGAATTATGAGTTACGAGTTAGGAGTTGAAAGATTTAATTTTTAACTCCTCACTTCCCTCACTTTTCACTCCTGACTTCTAACTTTTTTTAGGAGTATTACAACCAATCATTGTCTTCTTCGTCATCCCAGTTATCTTGGTAGCTGGGACGGGATTTGCGTGGCGGACGGCTTTGGCTTTCGTATGAGGAACGACTGTCTCGGCTATAGTCTCTGCCATAGTCTTTACCGTAATCTTTGCCATAGTCCTTACTGTATGAATCGCGTTCCCGATATGTATCTCTGGGAAAGTCGCGTTCTTTATCTTTATCACCAGTAAATATGTCACGGATTGTACCAAATAAGTCGTCATCTTCATCTTCAGCATAAGTTTCCCTGACTTCCCGATTTAGCTCATAGAGAGCATCTTGCAAATCGGCGTATGCTTGGTCAATACCGCGATCGCTATTTTCCTGAAGACTCTCCTTCAGTTGTCGGCAAATATTATCAATTCTTTGGCGGCGGTTTCGGGCAAACTGCATACCAAATTCCAGTGCTACTTCTCTAAGCTGTCGTTCTGCTTGAAAAACCAACGCCTCTGAACGAGTCCGCTTTTCTACCCTTTCTTTACGTTCGCGATCGACATCGGCGTATTTCTGAGCATCCTGAATCATCCGATTCACTTCTGACTCGTTCAAGGTGGAAGCGCCTTGAATAGTGATACTCTGCTCTCGCCCAGTGGTTCTATCTAGGGCTGTTACCTGTAAAATACCGTTAGCATCAATATCAAATGACACCTGAACTTGGGGAATTCCTCGTGGTGCTGGTGGAATGCCATATAGCTTGAAACGTCCTAAAGACTTATTGTTTGCTGCCATTTCCCGTTCGCCCTGGACTACGTGGATTTCCACAGTATTCTGGTTATTTTCGGACGTGGAAAAAATATCAGAACGACGGACTGGGATGGTAGTATTGCGGGGAATAAGTTTTTTCATCACGCCGCCGATGGTTTCCAATCCCATAGAAAGGGGTGTGACATCTAAAAGCAGCACATCTTTGAGTTCGCCTGCGAGAATTCCTGCTTGAATTGCTGCACCCACTCCCACTACTTCATCAGGGTTGACGTTTTCGTTAGGTTCTATGCCAATTAAGTCCCGTACTAGCTGCTTCACCATTGGCATCCGTGTAGAACCGCCGACTAATACCACTTCTTCAATGTCTCTGGATGAGAGTCCGGCATCTTTGAGAGCGCGTTTCACTGGTGTCCGCAATCGCCCCACCAAATCACCACACAAGCCTTCAAATTGAGAACGCGTTAGACGAGTTTCGAGATGTTTGGGGCCTTCCTGATCGGCAGCAATAAAAGGTAAGTTAATTTCGGTGACGCTGACAGCAGAAAGCTCTATTTTGGCTTTTTCCGCCGCTTCCATCAGACGTTGTAAAGATTGTCTCTCGCGTCTTAAATCTACCCCTTCGACTTCTAAAAATTGCTCTGCTAGCCAATCTACTATTACTTTGTCAAAGTCGTTACCACCAAGTTGCGTATCTCCACTGGTAGCTTTGACTTCAAATATTCCATCGCCCACTTCTAAAATCGACACGTCAAAAGTGCCGCCACCCAAGTCAAATACTAAGATAGTTTCCGTGTCACCTCGATCCAATCCATAAGCCAAAGATGCAGCAGTTGGTTCATTGAGAATCCGCAGCACCTCCAAACCGGCAATCCTGCCAGCATCGCGGGTTGCTTGCCGTTGAGAATCGTTAAAATAAGCGGGTACTGTAATTACTGCTCCTGTTACTGGTTCACCCAAATAGCGACTAGCATCGTCGGCTAATTTCTTCAGCACCATTGCCGAAATTTCTTCTGGGGCGAAATCCTTATTGAGCCGGGGACAAGCAACTTTAATATTACCTACTTCGTCCTTGCGGATGGTGTAGGGTACACGCTTAGAATCTGGACTAAGTTCGGCATACTTGCGCCCAATGAAGCGTTTCACTGCAAAAAAGGTATTTTGTGGATTGAGGACGGTTTGTCGCCGTGCCATTTGCCCAACCACCCTTTCGCCTTCTTTGCTAAAGCCAACTACGGAGGGGGTTGTTCGCATTCCTTCTGCATTGGCAATCACCACCGGCTTGCCACCCTCCATAACGGCGACTACTGAGTTGGTTGTACCCAAGTCGATGCCGACTACCTTGCCCATGCGTTACTCTTCTCCTAAAGTGTCTTATACATTTATTATGATTGGGCGGAACTACCTCTAGCTTTGTGCTATTGAATGAAAACACCTCAATGGTATAATAGTCATCATTAAGGCAATAAGCTAACAAGTTCAGCTAGAGCAGATAGTTGCAAGACTAGGATAGCATTGACGATGATTGGTGTGTCCAAGCAGCCTCAATTCTTGTTATCCTTTCTATGTACTGTATCTGCAAGTTTGTAAATGCACCTTAATAATACTTGCTTTACTTCTTTGAGTGGCGGACAATCTTAATATTGCAACTATTTTAACCATTTGAATTTAACAGAGCGATTACAAACTTCCCTGGCTGAGATTGCGCGAGAACGTGATCCTTACATGGCAACGGCTGGACATTTTTTTGTCCAAGAATACATCCGCCAGCAATTTTCCCAATGGGGGAGTGTGGAAATCCACACCTTTGAAGTCAGGGGTAAAGCTTGTAAGAACTTGATATTAAATTTACCTTCCCAAGGGAGAGGACAAAAAAAGGATTTGTCACCGATTTTAATTGGCGCTCATTATGATGGCGTTCCGGGAACAGTAGCGGCTGATGATAATGCCACTGGTGTGGCGGTGTTGCTGGAATTAGCCAGAAAGTTTGCTGCTCAAGCTATAAGATATCCCTTAAGGCTAGTTGCTTTCGACATGGAAGAATACGGCTTACTGGGTAGTGCTGATTATGCAGCCTTGTTGCACGAACAAAAGCAACAGCTACGCTTAATGATTTCCCTAGAAATGCTGGGCTATACCGATTCTACGCCTGGTTCCCAAAGTTACCCCCCTCCTCTGGAACGCTTCTACCCAGACAGAGGCGATTTTATTGCTTTAATTGGCAATTTGCGGACATTGCCTGACTTAATTGGCATGAGCCGTAATATTCGCAAAGCTGGCGTACCTAGTCAATGGCTACCCGTGCCAAATCGGGGTTTAATAGTTCCCCAAACCAGACTTAGCGATCATGCACCTTTTTGGGATTTAGGTTATCCGGCAATGATGGTGACAGATACGGCATTCTTGCGAAATCCCCATTATCACAAAGCTAGTGATGCGATCGCTACTTTAGATTTAGATTTTCTGAGCGGTGTCTGTGAAGGGTTAGAAATTGCGATTCGGCGGTTGTGAAAATATTAGGCATGTCCAAAAATTAAATATGCATTATCCAGAACCCTTGTATATTTGTCAGATTTTTTAGTAAGAGGAGGATTAAACAATTCGCTCTCTAGGTATACTCTGGGCAGAGCAGGGGCATGAAGTATTTTTTGGCTCTCGTGATGCCGAAAAAGGAAAAGCAACGGCAGAGTTCGCAGGACGCGGAACGCAAGGTGGAACAAATGATGGCAACCTTTATGGAGCAACGCACATTTACAACAGTGTGGTAAGAATTGCAAGCGATCGCAGTACTACTATCATTGCTCAAGCCGAGTCAGGTGTAATTGGTAGCACAGCAGTAGCTTTTGGTCAAAGTGAAGGCGAACGCACTGCAATTTATGTTGTATAGCAACCACCACGCATAGACTGAGCTTGTCATACTGCATTACTGCATGACTGAATTGATGCAGTAAGTATAACTTGAAAGCGTGTATTGAAGGATTTTTACAACCAACATCAGAACTATTTACTGCGTTACTGGATTAAAGTTTGTGGTCGATTGACTTTTTTGGTTGATTAGTTTGTCCTGATGTCACAGACTTGATTGCGAGATTGATGGTATCTTATTTTTGCACAAACTCCTTTATCCCAATCGCTATACAAGCTATGACACTCAATTTATATTTACTGCGACATGGAGAAACTACTTTTAGTCAAAGTGGTAATTTCTGCGGTGAAACTGATGCGGAGTTGACTTCTGAAGGTATGCAGATGGCATCCAGTTTTGCCGATGTTTATCAAAAATTGAAGTGGGAGGCTGTTTATGTTAGCCCGATGAAGCGTGCAATTGCAACTGCTAAACCATTTTGTGATGCTATCGCTATGGATATGCAGTTGCGTGACGGACTTAGAGAAGGTAGTTACGGCGAATGGGAAACTAAGAGTAAATCGTTTGCCCAAGAGAATTACGCAGAAAACTATGTAAAATGGTTGACAGAACCCGCTTGGAATGCACCACTAGGTGGAGAAACTGCGGTAGATATTGCTAACCGTTCTATGCCTGTAATTGCTGAAATTCAAGAAAAATATCCCCAAGGTAATGTTTTAGTAGTTTCCCATAAAGCCACGATTCGGATTATGCTTTGCAGTTTACTGGGGATTGATTTGGGACGCTATCGCTATCGGGTGAATATTTTGGTCGCGTCGGTAAGTATGGTTAAATTTGACGTTCATGGCCCTTTGTTAGAAATATTAGGCGATCGCCATCATATACCCGATCATATTCGCTCTCGTTCGGGAACATAAAGTCCTTTAAACAAAAAATCGAAGACGAGCGATCGCCTAAGTTGAGGGAGTAAATGAGCAATCGTACAGAAAGTTATGCCCAGAGCATCGCTATCGGGAAGTAATGAAGCGCCATCAGCTACGGTGGGCGGGTACAGCACTTTTTTGCGTATTCAAATATTTGAATACGCAAAAACTTAAGTATTAGTCTAATTTGGCACCTGGACGACCATTCTCAACAACAAATGAAGCAAAAGTGTATACAGGCGCATCTGGACGACTCACAGTTGTAACAATACGCAGGTCAGTCTGCCAACGCTCATAGTTAAGGTTGACTCGGAAGTAGCCTCGGCGATCGCCATCAAAGAACTTAATGTGTGGGTTTTCTGGAATCTTCGGGCCGTAGTAGGGGCCGTAGACATTGGCATCACCATTGCTAGTAATTGAGGGAGTCACAAACTCTGTAGCCACTGTTGGAGAGTTAGAAGCCTTAAAGTCGAGCTTCAGGTCATTGACAAATGTAGAATGCCAATCCCCAGTAATCACCACTGGGTTAGAAATCCGGTGGTTGGCGATGTGGCTTAAAACACGATTACGTGCAAGGGGATATCCATCCCATGAGTCGTTCCAAAAGATTTCGCCTGGCCCAATTTTATGATCTAGCTCTGCCATTAGCACCTGTTGAGCAAGTATGTTCCAACGTGCTTGAGAACGATCAAGACCATCCAGCAGCCAGCGCTCCTGTTGACTACCGAGCATGGTTTTAAATGGATCTAGGGCTGCTGGGCAACGGGGTGTTTCACCGTCACCGCATGGCTGATCGCTGCGGTACTGGCGGCTATCAAGTACGCTAAACTCCGCCAGATTACCAAAAGTCAGCCGACGGTAAATCAGCATATCTGGCCCCTGTGGTAAGGAAAATTCCCGCAGTGGCTGATGCTCATAATAAGCCTGATAAGCAGCAGCACGCCTTTTAAGAAACTTTTTGACCGGATCGTTGTTTTCCGAAATGTCATCGGTATAGTCATTTTCAACTTCGTGGTCGTCCCAGGTGACTGTAAAGGGAAACAAGGCGTGAGCTTTTTGTAAATCCGGGTCAGTTTTATATAGAGCATATCGAAGGCGGTATTGCTCAAGGGTATTCGTTTCTTTTCTAAACTCTTCAGGTAAAGAAACGTTGCGTACACCACCTGTGGCAGGGATGCCGTATTCGTAAATATAATCACCCAAGTGAAAAACCAAATCTAAATCTTCTTCAGCTAGGCGACGATAAGCAGAATAGAAACCATCCTCCCATTTTTGGCAAGTAACAAACGCAAAGTTAAGCTGATTCAACCTAGCGCCAATCGCTGGAGCAGTACGGGTACGACCAATCGGACTATCTTCATTACCCACTTTAAACTGATACCAATACCAACGGTTAGGCTCTAAACCACGTACATTTACATGAACAGAATGCGCTAATTCTGGAGTTGCTAATGCCACGCCTTTTAGCACAACTTGTCTCATGTTTTCATCCAAAGCAACTTGCCACCGTACTGGCACATTCACCTGCGGCATACCGCCACCATTTAAGGGATCTGGAGCCAGCCGCGTCCATAGCACTGCACTATCTGGTAAAGGATCGCCAGAAGCAACACCAAGGCTGAAGGGATAGGCAGAGAATCTTGACAGTGCAACAACTTTATGAGTCCAAAGACTAGCAATAGCACTTGCGGTCAATGTGCCGACACCGAGCAGAAAGCGTCGCCGCTTTGCTGTAGTGGACAACAAGCGTTGGAAATGTACACGTTCCATAAAAGTCCTTGTTGAGATTTCTACAATAAAAGAGAATAAAAAACCTAAATAACAACTATCTAGTTGCTAACAAGATTAATTATCAAATTGGGTTTAATTAGGGCTTAAGAAGTTATTAATATTGCAATAACATTATTTACAATGAGCCAGCGAACAAGTTGAAGAGCGCGGCCAGCCGTATAAGGGCACGAGCAATGGAGCGATTCCTACGACAGGCTACGCCTACGCACCTCAGCTATAGTTGCTATTTCTCAAACCTAAGTAGAGGATTAGATACCTTTGATAATATCCGTCACATAATCAGTTGGTGGTGGTGGAAAATCTTCAAAGATAATTAAATACCAAATCTCGTTTAGCTTCTGGTATTGATGATAATTATCAATGATGACAATATCAGTTTGTTAATTACGTTAGCGTAGCTTACTTCTCGCCGGAGACAAGTATTACGAATTAGAAATTATCGGCAAGTATATAGTAAAAGTTGCCCCTTTATTTGGTGTGCTACTGGCAATAATACTGCCTTGATGGGCTTCAATAATTCGCTTGGAAATTGCTAACCCCAGACCATTGCCACTACCTTTACGTGCGGGGTCTGTTGTATAAAATTGTTCAAAGATTCGGGGTATATCACCCTCTTTTATTCCTTTTCCCTGGTCTTGAATTTGGATTATAGCTTGTTTACCTTGGCTGTATGCAGAAATAAATACTTGAGAATTGGCTGGTGAGTGCTTAATTGCATTATCCAACAAATTGAGAATCGCTTGTAATAGCCGCTCTGGATCGCCCTGGATAATTAAATTTCCTACGTTCACTTGTGTAGAAATTCCTAGAGTTCGCATTCGTGGTTCTAGTGCATTGACAGCGCGGTTAATTAATCCATGCAGCGAAATAGCTTGCTTTTCTAGTTCAGTAACCCCTGCTTCCAAACGTCCTAAATCCAGCAAGTCATGAATCAATCGTGATAAACGTTTGATTTCGCTTTCGATAGTTTGAAAAAAGCGATCGCGTAATTCTGGTTCTTCAGATGCTCCTGCTTTGAGTGCGTCTACTGTCACCTGAACGTTACTGATAGGTGTACGTAATTCATGGGAGACATTGGCTAAAAATACTCGTCGCTCTTTGTCTAGGGAAGCTAACCGCTCACTCATCCGGTTGAGTTCTGCTGCCAATTGATCTAACTCATTGTTCTCATGGATCGTCACCCGATCGCCAAAATGACCGCCACCCAAGCGAATAGCAAAATTCTGCATTATCTCAATCGGTTTTGAGAGACTGCGAGCAAAACGACTGCTAATTAACGCACACAGCAGAATCGTTACTGCTAGCGTTCCCAAAATACTCCAAATTACCCGAGCAAACTGTCGCTGAAGTTGCTCCAAAGTCATAGACATTCGGATTATGCCCAGTAATTGACCGTTACGCTCAATAGGTTTAGTAATATAGAGGCGATCGCTGTTTGATAAAACGCCTTTGGCAATTCCTTGCTTTACACGGTTTTGTAGAGCTTCCCGTATTCCCGGAACCTGAGACCAATCTTTAACTTGGTTGTCTAACTTTGGGTTAGAAGTGGCTAATAAACTGCCTTGTTGACTAAAAACACGTAAGGTTATGGTTTGTGGTGCGCCATACCGTTGCACTAGCACCTTTACCTGTTTAATATTTTTTTCTTCTAGTGCATCTGCAACACTTTCACTTAACGCACTCGTCCAGTTATCCAAATCTGCTTGTCGCGATCGCATGAAGTAATCATGGAACGACCACAATATATAACCTGCCATTAGTGACGTTCCAAAAGCTGTTAGCATGAGGTATGTGCCTAACAGCTTGGCATAAATTGTATTTAATTTAATCCCAGGTATCCAGCCTCTCATGAAGGCTGCTCCCCAGAACGACGACGCAATACTGCTTTGATGCGTGCTAGTAGTTCGCGGGTGTTGAACGGCTTAGTAATATAATCATCTGCACCTGCTTCTAAACCCCAAATTTTATCAATATCCTCATCTTTAGCTGTAAGCATGACGATAGGTACATTGGAAAATGCTCGAATCCGCCAGCAAACTTCCATACCATCAACTTCCGGTAACATTAAGTCAAGCAAAATTATATCTGGTACTTGCTTGTGAAACTGTTTGATTGCACTATGTCCATCGGCAGCTGTAGTCACCGTGTAACCTTCTTTTTGTAGTGTATAGCTGAGACTGTCACAGAGGGGCGCTTCATCATCTACAAGTAATATGTGGGGCATGGTTAATTCTAAATTAACGTTAGTTTTTTCTAATTATGTTTTGTATGAATAGATGTATTTTTGAAGATGGAATGCAATACAGATTTTTAAGTTTCTTCTCTTCGTTCCAGTGCTGATTACTTTGAGCCAATAGTTGAGCCGACCCCAATATAATACTCAATGGTGTACCAAATTCATGGGATAAGCTGTTGCGCCTTTAATTTGCACTAATATTTTTTCAATATGCTTGTGGGGTGGGCATCTTGCCCGCCCTGATTGTGCAAGTTGTATACATAACAGCTTACCATTGAAAAAAAGCGTAACTTCAATTCGCTAAGTTCCTTTTCTTGAGCTAAAGTCTGTTGAATAGCTTCTGCTTGCTGGCGCTTCACTAATTGCTGATAAACTGGCGGCTCGGGTTTGGGATTAGCCATCGCGATCGCGATCGCCACCAAGCTCGGAATCTAGGACTAGTACTGGGACGCTTGGCGCAAGGTACAATACTGTTAATCGGGCTATTTGTTGCTTTGTCGATTTAAGCAAACTTTGGGACTTACAGTTTACCGTATCTTTTTTTACATCTAATCATCCATAACCTAAAAATTTAAATTTTGCTGAGAAATCTGTAAGAAGTTTCTAAGGAAAATATTAGTTTTTTAAATATCAATCCTTATCTATTCATAATTATTGGATGAATTATTTAAGCAATAATCAGTTTAAAGTTGAAGCCAAAAGCTATATCGCTGATTGATGTATTGAGGAATTGAAATCATGAAATTAAGACATTTATTAATACTGGGCTTGTCTTCTCTTATCATGCTTGGCTGTGTCCGCGAAGTATCAAAGAACCAGGCTAATGAAAGTCCTATAGCTATGAATGCATCTGTTCCCGTGTCTTCAACTCAGGCGAAACCTCTAAATAAGTCAGCGCAATTTCCAGATTCAACTGCTATTAAGTCAGGCACATTTGTTTCTGGAGAACATACAACTCAAGGGAAAGCTAGTATTACCGCTAAAAACGGCAAATCATTTCTAGAGCTTGATGAGTCATTTAAAACTTCTGAATTAGGGCCAGATTTAGTAGTAATTTTGCATCGTTCAGATAATGTAATTAATTCAACTAAGCCACCATCATATCCTTTAAAAAACGGAGATTATTTTATCCTAGCTCCTCTAAAAAAATATAGTGGCGCTCAAACATATTCTATTCCTCAAAGTATCAATTTAGCAGACTATAAATCTGCCGCTATCTGGTGTCGCAAGTTTAATGCTACTTTTGGCGCTGCTAATTTGAATCAGTAAATATTAAA
>NZ_DASQZC010000356.1:0-3128 GCF_035638895.1 Nostoc sp.
TCTAATGAAGGTAAAAACGTTTAAATTTATAAAATGCCCCAGAAGTGTAAAATCCCTTGACCAGAAAAGACTTCAAGTGCAACGGCAGATAAAAAACCAATCATTGCAAAACGACCATTCCAGTTTTCGCTCTGAGGAGTAAAGCCCCAGCGCAAAGCATTAGGATCTTCTGGAACCGAAGCCGTAGTCTTCTTAACGTCTGCCATAAATAATACTCCGAGCTTTTATGTTGTGACAGTTATTACTGCCTGTAAAGTAATGTAACAGGTTTTTACGAAAATGCAACATAAACTTTATTTATAGATATTACGGGTACGTAGTTTTATTTTAACAGGTTTGCGATCGCCTACGAGGGCAAGCTACGCTCCAAAATCCAATTACCTATGACTCACTACCGGGAAAAAATACAGGTAAGACAAATGCTGTCAGAATTCCACCCAACACAATCACCTCAATAATTCTGAGATAAAAATTGTTTTGTATAAAATTATTCATTTCCGCACCAAAGTTCCTTTGTAAGCTAGTCAACCAAGTACGGAAACGACTAGACCATTTAGCAGGGCTATCTTCTGGGCGAAACTTCCACGAAAACATTGAGAGTAACAACGGCGCACCACCCACCTTGGTAGACATCAAAACATGAATCGCCACACAGCCAACCATCACAACCCAGGCGCAAAGGTGAAGGGAGTACCAAATATGATGTAGCTGCCCTGCTGGAAGCCATTCTTCCTTCATCATCCTGCCAGAGTTCACAGCCAAAATAGCAACAATGAGCATGAGAGTATTTGCTAGACGTTGCAAACTAACCCACCAAATCGGCTTGCCAACCTGAGTTAGTTGCTGCAAAGAATCAGATTGAAGCAAACGCTTTTGTCCAACATGAAAGCTATAGAGGGCAAAAGCAGGGAGAATAAGCAAGAAAAATAATGCAAAAGTGCCGTGAATACCCTGAATATCCCCAATTTGAGGAAATGGTATTTTACCAAATCGGCGATCGTAAGTGTTGTAAACCAAAAATCCGGTAATAATTGCTGCGATAACTAAAATTCCACTTAAGCCGTGAAGAATTCGCAACAACAAAGGTTGATAGGGTGCAGAACGGGGCATAAAATGAGCCTTGGTAGCTTACTTCAGAAAATTGTAGCCATTCAGGAGAAAATTAATTCTTGCTTCATCATTTTTATGCTTTAATAGCCAATGCTGAACTAAACTATGGCAAAGAGAAATATTAAGAAAAATTTGAATATATGGCAGAAGTTCTCCATTTTACAGGATTTATCAAAGGAGTAACCTATAAAACTTACTTGGATGATAATTTAAGTAGGATTAGTTTAGATGTATTTGATGTCAATAAAGAAAGGGGTTATGGATTAATCAAGTCACCTACAACTGAAATTGCTTATTCAAAATGGGTATCACCTAAGAGAACCAGAAGTTATCCATTTGCCAGAATTTATAATACATATAATTCCTCAAAAGTTATAACTATTATCCCGGTGATTAAAGATGAAGGCAAAGATGGCGATATAGATAAACTTCAATACTCTACAATTTCTTGGATGAATTTGCTTAATATCTATATAGTACTTGCTTATTACGAAACAGCAAAAAAAAGTACTAAAAAAGGGCAAGTTAATAAGAATAAGTTGAGTGATCAAAAATTTGCTAATGATTTTGTTAAATTTCAAATTAATGAAATATTAGCATATCGACAAAGCGCACTACATTGGAACAAGAATCTATTTGAAGAAAGATTTACACAAACTTTTGAAAAAGCTCTAGATTCTTATAATTCTATTTTTCATCAAACTGGAGTAATAATTCACTCACGAGAAGGTTCAGATAAATATTTACATAAAATTAGAGAAGAATTTGAGGAATTTAAGAATATTTCTCTTAAAGGTTCTCAGAGTGCTAGTAAGAGAGAAGCGCTGACTTCTCATAAGCTAGAATATTTAGTGGATGGATTAAAAGCAACTTTTAGTATTGAAAACTATCTTGGCGGAATTTACTATTTGACTCCTGATGAGATAATATTCGAGAACAACATCTATATTATACAAGAGTCCAAAAATACTTCAACAGCATCTTTGCCAAAGCTTCCTGATATTCAAGATGGTTTATTCAAGCTAATTTTATTTTCTAATTTAGATTCTTTAATATTGAATGGTCAACAAGTATCATTTATTACAAAGCTCAAGCTTACAGGTAAAAATGTTATTGGTTCTATTGTCTTTCCAGATGCATCACTAGAAGAACTAGAATATTTTTTAGAAGTTAATATTAAAATTTTTAATACCAATCAAAAACTAATTATCAAAAAATTGGTTTTAGAAGCTCAAAATAATCAGAGACTTAAAATAGAAGTATCCAGTAATTTTCAAACATTATAATTCTTGGTTATGATTAAAAGTCCTTTACGATATCCTGGTGGTAAGTCAAAAGCAATTAATCAAATATCTGAATATTTACCAGAAAGCTTTTCGGAATTTCGAGAACCTTTTGTGGGTGGTGGTTCTGTATTTATTTATTTAAGACAAAAGTTTCCTGATATCAAAATTTGGATTAACGATTTAAACCGCGAACTCTTCTTATTCTGGAAGGTTGCCCAGTCTGATATAACTCAATTAGTTAAAGAAATTCGACATATTAAAGTTAAACATACAAATGGTAAATTGCTCTTTATAGAATTAACTAGTGTAGATGCCAATAATTTATCTGATTTAGAAAGAGCAGTTCGCTTTTTTGTACTCAATAGAATTACTTTTTCAGGAACTGTAGAATCAGGCGGTTTTTCTGAACAAGCTTTTCATAAAAGATTTACTGATTCTTCGATCGAACGGCTAGAAAAGTTAGAAAATATTCTCTCAGAAAATGTCCAAATTACTAATTTGGATTACAGCTACCTATTAAAATCAGAAGGTAAAGATGTATTTTTATTTTTAGATCCACCATATTTTAGCGCTACAAAATCAAAACTATACGGTAAAGATGGTGACTTGCACACTTCTTTTGAACATCAGAGATTTGCTGAAATTTTGCAACAATGTCATCATCGCTGGTTAATAACCTATGATGACTCATCGCATATTAGAGAAAATTTTCAATGGGCTAATATTTCAGCA
>NZ_DASQZC010000357.1:0-2115 GCF_035638895.1 Nostoc sp.
GTTTTGTATTCTACATCAGTGCAGGCGGCGGGCATGGGGCGGCCGCAGCACCTTTATCAACTGAGTCGTCAAGGACGCGATCGCTTGCATCGAACAATGAGCGATCGCTTTGGTGATGGCCACGGAAATTTTGCGGTTTCGTTGCTAGACACCTTAGCCGAAACGGTAGGACACGACCAATTTAAATCGATTTTAGAGAAACAGTGGCAGCGCAAAGCCCTAGAATACCGCGATCGCGTGGGTAACGGTTCACTACGAGAACGGGTAGCTAACTTAGTAGAATTGAGAAAAGCGGAAGGCTTCATGGCAGAGTATCATACTGTTGATGTGAATGACTGCTTTGAGAGCGATCGCTTTATCTTAATGGAGCATAACTGCGCTATTTCTAACGTTGCCGAGTCTTTCCCCAGCATCTGTGGTCACGAATTAGAAATGTTTGCAGCCGTCTTACCAGATTGTACCGTAGAACGCACCCACTGGATTATCGATGGCGAACATCGTTGTGGCTATTTGGTGCAAATTCGTCATTAGTGCTTAGTCTTTTTTTTAGTAACTAATCTCCTATACTCAATACCTAATAATCAACTAAATTTGAGATAGCATTTCATTTATGGATGTACCACCACAGCAACCATCAACACAATTTTTAACCCTGGAAGAGTCAGCAAAAGTAGATGCGGCTTTGTTGTCTTCCCCTGAAAAGTTTTTAACAAGATTGACAATTTCATCATTGAAGGTTTTGAAACATATCGCTCAAGAATACAGCGTTGCTATTGAAGATTTGACAGCACAGCAAGTAATTGCTTGGTTTGAAAAAGATGGCAAAATCCGGCGTGAGCAGGGCATTGAAGCTGCATATTTAAAGTGGTGATTTAAAGATATAGTAGGAAAAATTTTTCAATAAATGTAGGGTGGGCAAAGCTTACCCTATTTTTTTATTTTTAAAATAATAGAGATATTTATTATAGGAGTATTTTAGATTTAACTATTTAATAGATTATCCTTTTCTGTAATATATTGCCAATAATGTTACTGTTCCACAGGCAATAAAACTAACTAAATTACCATACATCAAAATTTGATCTTTGTAATAATAACCATAAAGAACACTGTTAAATTGAATAATATTAAAACCAGCAAAAGTTATTAAATGAGATATTTTGAGCACTTTTAGTTTTGACGATTCTGATAGCTTGGTGGACAAATAAACTAGCGTTAAATACAAAACCTAAACCAAATAAAAAAGTAACTATTTGTCTCATATTTTTTATTCAGTTCTACTCAACCATTAAAAATATTTAACCTTGAATTATATTAGTTTTTTGAATACAACTAAGAAGATATTTAGAAAGTTACTACAGAGGAAGTGAGACAGTACTAATTACAAAAGAGAAAGCACCTTTTAAAAAGTGCTTTAGAAATTAATTAGATTGACATTTGTCAAACAATTATTTAAGCATTGTAATTGTTAGCCCGAGGACTACGAGCACCAGTTACAGCTCCAATCATTGAGGCTACTAAACCCAACAAAGAACCAAAGACAAACCACCACAATCCCGAACGTAAATTAGCTGCTGCATCACGAGCTTGTTGGGCACTGATGTTTGCTTGTGGTACATTAACACCACCTTGCTCTTGTACCTGGTTTATGACTGCCCCAGCGTTAGAAGCAGCAACACCAAAAGCACCAGATACTCCATTTGCTAACAGCCATGAGCTAACAGCCAAAGTCGTTGCCCAGAGAATTGCGCCGTTAAGAAGAGCTGTATTGCGGTTCATCGGCCCACAAGCACGGGCTGTAACCCAACCACCAGTAAATAGGGAAATTAGTAAAGCTAGAGTTGACCAAAGCCCCGCATTACCCGCAGCGTCAGACGCAATTGTTCTGGGTGCACCCGAACCTTCAACTGTGCCTGCCGCAAAGGCACCAATTATAGCGCTCAAAATTAATTGAGTAGCTAAAGCAACCAACAAACCAGAAATAATCGGCCCCCAGCGAACAAGATCATGATACTCAGCTACTCTGCCTGCTACCACAGGCTCAGTAGCAATACCTTCATTACCTGTCCGATTTACGTATGACATAGCTTATGTTCTCCAGTGCTGTTTCAGCAA
>NZ_DASQZC010000358.1:0-1610 GCF_035638895.1 Nostoc sp.
GCAAATTTATATTAGTAAAAAAAGTTCACTAAGGAGTAGTTATGAATCGAACCAACAGTCAAAATTTGAGTGAAGCAACAACCCAATGGCTAATAGCAAAAGGCTATAACCCTGGCGATTTAAATCAGCCGGGTGAAAATGGCGATACAGTTTTGATGAAAGCGGCAAGAGAAGGAGTTTATACAGTGGTTAAAGAACTCATTGATGCAGGTGCGGATATCAATGCTCGAAATAGCGATCGCAACAATGCTTTGTGGTTTGCTTGTTTTGGTAATCACTACGATTTAATTAATTTACTACTTGCTAGCAACATTAACATAGATAACCAAAATGATAATGGTGCAACTGTTTTAATGTATGCAGCATCAGCCGGAAAGACAGAAGTAGTCAAGTTACTTTTACAACATCAGCCTAATTTATATTTAAAAAACTTAGACGATTATAAAGCGATAGATTTTGCTAGCAACGTAGAAGTCTTAAGGATACTTAAAAATGTCACAAAGCCAGATATCGGGCAAAACTTATCATGACGCTACCAAGCATTCTTACTTATCGGTACAACTTGATCCAAATTATGTAGATGCTTCAACACAGCCATCTTCATTTAAAGTTTATCCCAAGTTTTATCGGAGAGTGAAATTAAATCTCAATAATCCTGTTCATTCTTTTATCTCGTTAACCAGTGCGATAACACTAGAAAAAGTATATAAAGATGGCCCTTATAAACTGCGGGTGAATCCATCAGCAGGCGCTCTGTATCCTACGGAAGTTTACGTACAGGTTCGCGGGATTGAGGGAATGGTAGATGGTATATACCATCTAGAAGTTGAGAATAATTGTCTAACTCTCATCTATGAATTAATTGATGATGGTTTGGAGAATTATATTATACCGGGTAAAAGTATCAACGGATTCATCTTTTTAATTAGTTGTGTTTATTATAGGTCTAGCTGGAAATATCAAAATAGAAGCATAAGATATTGCTTCTTAGATAGCGGACACCATTTAGGTGCGATCGCAGCTTCAGCTTTTCTCCACAACCGAGATATACAACTAATTTTTGACTTTGATAAACTTGCTCTCAATTCAGATTTGGGTTTTGAGAATAAGGAGTTTATTACTGCTTGTGCGGTGTCAGGAGAAATACAAGACAAGAAAATCAGACGTTTAAGGCTGAAAATTCCTTTTGTCTCTGGTACTGATTATTTTGAATCTAATCAATTTATTGAGGATGCCTATCAAGCAACAACTCTACAAAAGAGTCGTCAGCAAAAATTAGAGTATTCTCAATTTGATTTTGATCGGGATAAATTTTATCAAACAGTTTGGGCTAGACGTTCTATTAGACGTTTCCGGAAAGAGTCTATTTCTCAAGAAGATTATTTATATGTAGTGCAACAACTTCAGCAGTCAATACCGACAAAAAACTATGAGGAGATAGAAATTTACTCAGTGGTGCATCGAGTAGAAGGAATGACACCTGGGTTATATAAAGGTACGTATCTGATTAAAGCGGGTAACTTTAGTGAAAAGACAGGTTACTTATGTATTAATCAGGCTATTGCTAGAGATGGCGCTGTAACTTTATTTTTTGTGTCAGATTATTTAAA
>NZ_DASQZC010000359.1:0-1748 GCF_035638895.1 Nostoc sp.
GGTGACGAATGATAACCATGTAAACTTTCTAAAGATTTTAATATATACTTGATTGCTGTCCCTTCATTTGCATTGCGGAGTTCCTTCACAATTAGGTTAAAGTATGTCCCTTTTATTATTGTGCCAGATGGTAATTGCTCACCTCTAAAAGCAGTTGTAATTGATTCTAGAATCCAAAGCAGTTCTTGAACTGCTTCTCTAGCCCGATTTTCAATCAGTAGTTGTTCAGAACGGCTTAGAGACTTAGTAATGAGTTGCTTTGCAGACTCAGTAAAGGTTGATGGCGATTCGGCCACAGGGATAGCTTCTTCACCTTCGCATAGCTTCACAAGTTTTGGTGGATAGATTTGATAAGCAATCTTGTATTCAAGACAAATACCGTTGATACGTTCAATGTCAGGGATTGCATATTTATCCCGAAGTTTCTCACACGCTTCGTAGAACGCCTCCAGAAACAGGGGTGAGTTTTTAGCCGCGTCTTCCAAATATGACCGTAAATCTGTGCTTGCCCAACTCTCTGAAGTACTCCAGACACTCGTAGAGCCTACTGCATAGGCAAAACACTCTTTAAAATGCTCTAGTAACTTCCAGCGATCTCCCTTAGCTACTATTATGCCAATAAGTTTCTCAAATTCATCAATCGCTGCATTAGGAATAACTGAATCTGGTGAAGAGTTAAAGCGCCATGAATTAGGAAATTGAAGTGACATTTAAATGTTACATATTAAACAACAGTACTTGTATAACTTATTAGAGGTTCATCTTGCAAATTTTCCAGGTACTCTCGGAGTAGAAGATGAGACACATTTATGTGAGACAACTTGATAGATCACGCGATATCTATCCACCACTTTTGCCCGTCGGGATATCACTGTTTTTTGCTCTAACTTTAAAAACAGTCAAGTCTATCCCAGAAATTTGATCGCCGATAAAATTCCCAGCCTGTAGCTGATCAATAATGGGTTGAATGTCAATTTGAATTTGGCGATAACGTTTAGTCAGAGTTTTGAGACGGCGCTTGAAGGGAGGAGTAAAACGAACTTCTGCCATAAATCTAGGCTTCGATATCGTCCCAAAGCTCTAACACTGGAAAAGTTTGTCCAGATGCTGCTTGTCGCACTGACTCTTGCAAATCGGCTAATATTTGTGCTTTTGGCTCTTGTTCATCAATCCAAGCTAAACCACTGACGTTATCAGAATTTATGGAACTTATAAGCTGTTGCCAAAGTTCTACAGGGACGAGTACATCTGTTGTTTCTCCATTTACGTTGGTCACATAACGAATGTGATTTTCAATTTGTGCGATTATCATTATGGTTATTTCTCCTATTATGCTTTTTTGCACCAAATTGCTTTTTTCAACAACCACTAAACAGCATTGTGTATTTTTAGGGACAGATTAGGCTATGCATAGACCCAAAGCGGCTTGTCGTAGACATCGCACCCCTAAACTATAATTTTACCAACTTTTTTAGGGTAAATTTTTGACTTGACTGGGAGTATCACAACGCACATTCCACACCCCCAATTGTCAAAAAAGACTCCCAAGATAAGAAACGAGGGATTGCCAATTTAATTAAATCAACCTAACGAGGAAGACGAAATCCCCAAAAAGCTGTTACTTAATAACTAGTGACTTTTTGCCAAACATGATTTTGATAGCAGACGAATTGTGATGAATACAGCTAATTTTCCGTGGCTGACGACGATTATTCTGTTGCCTATAGCCGCTTCACTACTGATTCCCG
>NZ_DASQZC010000360.1:0-1644 GCF_035638895.1 Nostoc sp.
ATACTCTCGTACAATCGAGTATTTTTGAATGCATCTAAATCGAGCATAGCTTCAATTTCCTCTAAAGTAAGATTGGGAAACTTATAAAATACAATGGCTTGGATAAATCCTAGCACTTTCTTTTGAAGATTTTCATCGGGAAAGTCTTCTCGTGCCTGAGTGATTAACTGTTGAGCTAAGGAAGGAGCTTTTGTAGGCGCTTCTACAAATAGTTTGGCAATTCCTATCGCCAAAGAATCTTCAGCCCTAGTAGAAAGTTCATTAAGATAAATGCAGCGTAGATGTTGTTGTACTAAAGCCTGATAGCGCGGGTGAGGTGGGGTTTCATGAATGCGGCGATCCATAAATAACAATTGCGTACCAGTCTGAGTTTGCGGGTTTATATTGACGGAAGTAAACAAAAATTTCCCCAAAAAGTCGTTCGTAAAATTCTTCATCTTTGTAGGTTTGCAATTTTACAAAGTACATAGGTTCATTTTCAAATCCCTTGATAGTAGCAAATAAACCATCTAAACGAAATGATTGTTGCTTAACTTCAGGGGCAATAAATGTGTAGATATTGGGATTAGTATTAGGTTTATCAATAAGTTCAAAAAATATCTGTGGTAGTTCCTTGATAAGTTCATAAAAAATTACATCTGTTTTCATTGATGCTACTAATGGCAAACTATGAGGCGTTTTTATTTCAACACAATACATTGTAGCTTTCGTAGGTTGAGGTACGTATGATAGATATAAAAGCGTTATTTAGTGTATTATGTCCTTTGCGATTAGAGACTTAGAGCAGCTACAAACCGAGCATCCAGAATGGCAGATGGAGTTGGTAGAGGGGAAAATCATAGTTATGGGGCCATCAGATTACCAATCAGAGGAAATTGGCGCTCGTCTCATTACTTTTTTGAATAACTGGGTAATGTCGCGCAAGCTAGGACGTATAACTGGTTCTAGCGCTGGGTTTATCCTGCCGAATATAGAAGAGGAGGACTCGGAAAAAAGAAACCTCCGTGCCCCTGACGTGTCTTTTGTTAAAGCTGATCGCCTCAAAAAGACCAAGCGCGACTTTGTAGAGTTACTTCCAGACTTAATGGTTGAGATTAAATCTAAAAGCGATAGAATCAAACCGCTTGAAGAGAAGATTCAGCTATTTTTGCAACTTGGGTCTGTAGTCGGTATACTAATTGACCCTGACAAATTAACAGTAACGGTTTACCGATTAAACCAAGCTCCAGTAGTGTTGGAAAATGGAGACATACTTACATTACCAGATTTGCTACCAGGTTGGGAAATGGCGATATCAGAACTGTGGCCACCTGAATTTGAATAAAGCACTCTCACAAACAAAATTGAGAATCTAGCCCCTGGTATACACTTGGGGCTTTTTAATGCAAGGATTTTGGATTGTGTAACCGCATTATCCCAAACTTTTTTTCTGAAGGTGATAGGAAAGCGATCGCAGTTGGGTAAGTTATATCTAGAACACACAACCACTTACTACCCCAGGGTAAACACTTATGAAAACCGAACTAAAAGCTAAATTCCTTCAACACATCCTCAACAAAAAGAACGAAAATGAAGGTTTTACACTCATTGAATTACTAGTAGTAATTATCATCATCGGTATTTTGTCTGCGATCGCTCTACCTT
>NZ_DASQZC010000361.1:0-5433 GCF_035638895.1 Nostoc sp.
CAGGTGTTGTTGAAATCTTTTCTTGGGATTGGCGCATGAACCCAGGTAATAACGAACTGTTAAGATTTCTTAGCTTTTGCCCTTTTGATAAACCCGATTATTTCCTCTAAACTAATCCCTTCATTCTGCATAGATTGAATAAGTGCGATGCCTGCGGCGGGCCTAGAAGTTATTTCAAATCCAAACTGCTCAAAATGTTCCTTGAATAATTCCACCATCTACTTGCAACATCACTCCATTCACAAAGGATGCAGCTGGTGAACTCAAGAATACTGCAACATTAGCAAACTCTTCTGGTGTCCCTATGCGGCCTAAAGGAACTGCCGCATTAACTTTAGCAATTTCTGCTTCTTTTGTTTCACCACTTTTAGCAATCCGCGCGTTGATTAATTCTTCTACCCGTTCTGTATATGTCCAGCCTGGTAAAATGCTGTTGACGCGAATTTTATCGCTACCTAGTTCTTGGCTAAGGGTTTTAGTTAAACCAATTACCGCTAATCGAATCGAATTAGATAAAATCAGATTTTGGGTTGGTTGTTTGGTTGAGGTTGAGGTGATGGTAAGAATCGCCGGTGCAGTAGATTGGCGTAAGTGAGGCAAGGCGTACTTAACTAGGCGAACTGCACTCAGTAAGGTTAAGTTAACTGCTGATTCCCAGGTTGTCAAATCAAGATCATCAAAAGTACCAGCAGGCGGGCCTCCGGCATTGGTAACGAGGATATCCAACCCGCCGAATTTCTCTACTGTGGCATTAATTACCCGTTCAATATCTGCTTGACTGGTAACGTCTGCACGCAGAGATAGAACTTCTGTGCCTGTTTCGCTTGCAATCTCCGCAGCAGTTTTGTCAATTAACTCACTACGGGCGCAGATGGCAACTTTTGCACCCTCACGGGCAAATTGCCTTGCTGTAGCTTTGCCCAGACCTTTACTAGCAGCAGTCACTAAGGCGACTTTGCCACGGAGTTGCAAATCCATAATCCTGATTTTTCTTGTTTATAGCAATTTGAAGCCAAGGTGATTGAGAACTTCCCGCAAGCGATCGCGTCCTCTCAGTGATTCTACGGTTGCGATCCGTTGGGCTGAGTGTTCTGACCAATCGCCAGGGACGTTCATCTTTTGTTCAGTATAGAATTCTTTGATGATCTCGTTGTAGTGAGCGATCGCTTCTTCTTGATCTGCTAATTTATAAGTTTCGCGGTGCAGCACAGCTGATTGTGGCAATCGTGGCTTAATCGCTGCTTCTACTTCAGGGTTCGGATAGCCTACACATAGCCCAAACACAGCATACACAGAAGAAGGTAAATTCAATATCTCAGCTACCTCTTGCGGGTGGTTGCGGATTCCACCGATATATACTGTTCCTAAACCGAGTGACTCGGCTGCTACTGTTGCGTTTTGCGCCGCCAAACTTGCATCAATTGTTGCCATCACAAACATCTCCAAGTATTCCAGTGCATCATGAGAAATGCTGCGACTGTCAGCAACGTAACTTAAACGCGCTAAGTCTGCTAACCAAACCAAAAATAAAGGAACCTGCTTAATGTGTGCTTGGTTCCCTGCTAGTTTAGATAACTCCTCTTTGCGTTCTTGATCTTCGACTGCTACCACACTCCAGGTTTGCAAATTAGAGGAAGTAGATGCAGATTGGGCGGCTGCAATTAGCAGCTCCAGAGTTCCCGGCGGTAAAGGCTCGGATAGATAAGACCGGATTGAACGGTGAGATAGTAGTGCTGTTAGAGAATCATTCCATTCAATTGCGGAATTGAAGGGAATTTCACCGTAGCGCAATCGCAATAGTTCTGTAAGATTAGTCATAATCAATTTCAAAATTCACGCTTTAAAAATTTTCAGTTGTTTTATAAGGATAGCTAACTGAAAACCCTTGAGGAACAGGCGCACAGCGCCGCATTCCGTACTTCTCCCTTTGAGAGCTATCCATTATTACCCCCATATTTGTTAACATGGCTGTAATTGACTAATCACTTAATCGGCGGACGGCTATTCCTCCTACCCCTCTTGTTGAGATGGAATTCCCGGCGATTTTCGTTGAAACACTACTGAAAGATTATTAGCTGGCATTTGGTAAGTTTGTTTCAAGGTGAGATTTTGTGCGCTAGCTGCTGCTACAACATCATCCAAGTTACGTATACCCCACTCTGGGTTTTGGGCGCGTAAAGAGTTGTCAAAAGCTACATTACTCGGTGCTGTATGTTCTCCACCTCGTTTGAAGGGTCCATACAAATAGAGGATACCTCCTGCTTTTAGGATACGACCTGCTCCTGCCATTAGCCCCAGACAGGCTGACCAAGGTGAAATGTGAATCATATTGATATTGACGATGGCGGTAATTGGCGAGGTATCCAGCCACTGGGTTACTGTCCCTTCCTCCACTGCCCAAACTGGTTCTCTAACATCAAGTTCAAGCGGTGGATAGATATTATTACATCCAATGTGTTCAGTCCATGCAATAATGCTGGCTCTTCTTTGTGGATTTGTATCTGTTGGTAACCACATACAATCTCTGAGTCTGGGCGCAAAAAAGACTGCGTGTTCACCAGTACCACTGGCGATTTCCAAGATCGTGCCGCTCTTAGGCAATACTTGTAAAAGTACTTCTAGAATTGGTTCACGATTGCGCTCGGTTGCTGGTGCGTATTCTCGTGCGTCTTGTAGTGTCATCCGTATCGTTTTCCATACCTGATTTCATCTTAGTAGCTATTGTCTAAAAACCATAGAAAACAGGTATTACGAATTACGCAAAGCATTATTAGTAAATTACTCTAAGAAACTAGGATCGACTCAGACCTAAACTGGTTAGAACTTACACCTGACAGCAGTAATGTTTGTTGAGTGTCTCCAGAATTAAAACTCAAAAGGAGACCATCATTACTATCGGTTACATTTCCTTGATCAAACATCTCATTTAACCAAGTTTTAGCGTCAATATCATGCAAACCTGTAAATTCAATCTTATCAATACCAATTTTAAAATCTTGAATGACATCAAACTCACTTTTCAACAAGCCATCGCTAACGTTGAAAAGATTATCGATACCGAGATTAATACCAATACCACCTAGTAAATCTTGGACGTCACTAAGCTTACTTGTCAACAAGCTATCGTTAAAGTTGAAAATAAATTTGTCATAGCCGTCGCCACCAACTAAAACATCATCCCCCTCACCACCAATCACAATGTCATTACCCGAACCGCCATTTAGGCTATCATTGCCTTGACCTCCATCTAGGGTATCATTCCCTTGCCCACCTTCGAGGATATCATCGCCTTTGTTTCCATCTATTTTGTCATCCCCTAAGCTGGCATAAATTTTATCTTCACTATTACTTCCTTCAAGATTATTTTTTCCAACCGTGCCATAAATAACGTTTTTACCTAAATTATTGATTAAAGTATCTCCTAAAAAAGTAATATTACTGGCATTCATTTCTACTATTGTGATGTTGATGTTATTCTTAAATGTTTTTTGATAACTACCAACGACCTTTCCTGTAAGGGAGTCTTCACCATTATCGCCATCAATATCAGTAGTTTGGGGGCGATTCTTAATAGTAACACTACTACTTTTGCTATATTCTAAATCAGCAATTTGCTCAGAGGAAATTAACGTACCTTGGATACCGAAATAATCCAATACTTTAGGTTTATCAGGATTTGTGGTATCTAGTGCCAAGAAACCAATTTTTCCCTTAGCCTGGTTATATTCAGTAGCAGAATTTTCAATTTCTTTAGCTTTTAGTGCTAAGTCTGCCAAGAAATCAAAAGAGAATTTTTTATTAGCAGCAACTTTAAAACTAGCAACCACCTGCATTTCACTACTGGCAGTTCCTGTAAAAGAACCATCTAATCCTATGCCAGTAACGTCACTAAAGAGCAAAGAAAAAGTCGGGTCTGTGTCAAAAATAGCTCCGGCTTGAACCGTAGCAGTAGCAACGCCACTTTCAACCAATGTCTTTACCTGAGTGGTAGTTAAACTTCCTGAAGGCTTTTGACTATAGTTGGAGAAAGAAGCAGACCCTTTAGCGTTAGCAAAGTTAGGATTGGGATTAGGAACTTGATCTACAATTGGCTGTAAAAATAGTGTCTGTGGTCGCATAATATTTTCTGTTCCTGTTAAGTACTTTGTCTACAAAGATGTATGAGAGTATGCAACCCTATTTTGTGGAGTTAGGCGTAGCGATCGCATAATCTCATAATTTCAGCAGTAATGTTGGTTATCCAGGGCGATCGCATCTAAATTAGTCTTGGCCACAAACAAGGTATAGTTCTTTTATCCTCTATTGATGATGAGCCATACCTATGTATTCAGGTTAACGTTTGCTACAATCGCAATTAGCTCATTACCGCCAGGAAGTTGGGCGAAAATCAAAGTATCAACCTCAGTTATCTGACTTCTAACTTCGAGTGTATAATTCACAGCTGTACTAAGTTGCAACTGATCAATACCCTTCTCAAAGCCCAAAATAAGAGCATAGTCTCTGTCGCCAGCAGCTGTATAATAAGGGGCTTTCGTATCCCCAAGCACAAATACATCTTTCACGCCATCGCCAGAAATATTTGTGACGTCGCCCTTATTGTCAACCGCACCGCCACCTATTAACTCATCTCTCTCAAATAATCTTGCTCTAGCACCGCCAAATCCATTGAGAGTGTCACTACCAGCACCCCCTACAAGAAAGTCATCAAAGAATCCTTGAGGAGCAGATGGAGATCCACTAAAACCTCCAATCAGATTATCATTACCATTGCCTCCAAATATTACGTCACTACCGTCAGCTCCATTGATGGTGTCATTGCCAGCATTCCCAAAAAGCAAGTCATCATCAAGACCTCCATTCAGGCTATCGTTACCGCCACCCCCATTGAGGGTATCATCAGCGTTAGTTCCTTGTAAAATTGCCATATTTTTTATCTCTGAAAGTTGTAAATTTTACTATTAGGAACATCCAAGAATTAAATTACTTAATTCCTACATCCAACGTCACTATCCAATTTTTTCTCCCCCTACCTTCCAAAACGATTGATTACTTTTTTAGTTGGAAGTCCCTTATCGGCCCTGCTTAAATATTATTTATATTCTTGGTTCAAGCAGAGCGATCGCATTTATACTACTCTTGACCACAAATAAGGTATTGTTAATTTCATGTTTTATAGGACTTACGCATTGACAGAAGCAATTAAACAATTTGCAATTCGCAATGACGCTCGCGGACTCGCCTTGCGCGTCGCTAACGCAATGACGCGACGCTCCTGCGTCGCTATCGCGGACTCGCCTTGCGCGTCGCTAACGCAATTACGTTTTGAGATAGCGAAGCGTTAGCGAGTCTGCGAGCGTCTGGGGATTTAAACCCCTTTCTCATTACAAGCAATTCCCTTTGGGGATGGGGAATTAACCCCTACACTTTGTTAAA
>NZ_DASQZC010000362.1:0-32971 GCF_035638895.1 Nostoc sp.
TCACAAATGAATCCGATTGAAACACAATGGCATCAATTAAAAACTCATGAAATTGCAGGTCAAATGTTTGACAATGAGTATGACGGGAGCAATCTCAGTGATAGAGGGCATGACAGCCCGTAGTCAAACTGGTGGATACACTGTGGAACGTTTTATATTTAATTGCACCTAGCTACTTATGCCAATTCCTAAACTAATCTCTTGAAGAGGGCAAACAATCTGATGGATCGTAATTTACCATGATGGATTTACCGTTTTTCTGTTATTAGTGCATCTTTATTTTATTAATGAATTTTGATAGCAATTCAGCACATCCTATTTTATTTACAAATATAGAGAGTATTAGCTCCCCGACTTCTTTAAGAAGTCGGGGAGCTTTTAGTAATTGGATATTAGTTTTCTACTTGTTTGAGTCTTTGAAAAATTTCATCAAGTGGCGACTCAGATTCATCAGGACAAAATTCTAAAGCAAGTCTAACTTTTCCTTTTTTCCATCCTTGAGTACTAAATTGCAAAACTTCACAATTTAATCCTTCGGTATACAAATTTACTTCATCTGCCTCGTCTGCTCCAATATATTCTTTAATTGCTGTAATCAAATCACGAACTTTAAAAGTTTTAGCAATATTTAACTTATTAAAACTGTCTGGTTCTATAGACACAACTTCATCATGGTTTAGTCTCTCGAATCCATCTTCCATAAAAATCTCCTGTCAATAAATCTATATTTTCCAGGGATATAACAGTTCATCCGAAACAAAATGATGATTTTATAGATTTAGTGCTAGTCAAATAAAAATTTAGTAATAATTTGATGTCCGCTAAATTAGCCTATAATTCTCGCGTTACTCCTCCTCCCCAACCCTCCCCAAAGCATCGGGGAGGTTGCGCGGTAGCGCGGGTGGGGTAGTTTTATTTAAACGGTTCTTAAAAGAACCAACCGTAAGAATGTAAACCTTTACCCAAAAGATTCACACCGAGATAGCAAACCCAAACAACAACAAAGCCGGTGGCGGCTAAAATTGCCGGACTACGCCCTTGCCAACCGCGAGTGATTCGGGCGTGGAGATAGGCGGCGAACACTAACCAGGTGATTAATGCCCAAGTTTCTTTGGGGTCCCAACTCCAGTAAGAACCCCAAGCTTCGTTAGCCCAAACGCCACCGGCAATAATACCAATTGTCAGCAGGGGAAATCCTAGCCCGATGATGCGATAGCTGATGTTGTCAAGAGTTTCAGCAAGGCTAAGGCGCTGGGGTGAAAGAGGTTCCGAATTTTGGATTTCGGATAGCGAAGCGTTAGCGAGTCCTCGAGCGTCTTGTGGATTTTGGATTGGGGTTGTTGTAACTAAACCCAAAACTGCGGTGTTACCGTTACCGTTGCCGTTGCTAGTAGTTTCAAAACGAGCAAAGCCGTTATTTTCGGCAGAAGGGGCTGATGGTTGAGGAATTAGTTCAGCTGCTTTGTGTAAGCGGTAGCCGTTGCTGCGATAGCCACCATTACCGACTGAACTACCTTGTAGTTGGATATTTTGACCGCGAGTCACAACTAAAAAAGCGATCGCTAATAACGAACCCACCATCAAAGCAGAATAACTCAACATCATGACGCTAACATGCATCATTAGCCAATTTGACTTTAAGGCAGGTACTAAGGGTTCTGACACTTGCATCTGGGATGGTAGTGTCATAGTCGCAAAAGCAGCGATCAGCATTGCCACAGGAGCTGTAACAACTCCTACTAAGCGGCTACGGCTACTACTTTCAGCAATTAGATGGACTGTGGTAATTCCCCAAGTTAAGAAAAACAGGGACTCATAGAGATTACTTAGGGGAAAGTAACCAGCTTCTATCCATCTTGCTCCTAGTAGAGTTGCCATGCACAAATTAGCGATCGCCATCCCAGCTGTCCCCAAGGCAGCTAGATAAGGCAGATTCGGAAAAGCTGCTCCTCCCCAATACACGAGCATTGTTAGGAATAAAATGGCAAAGGAGGCATTGTCCAGCCAGTTCTGGAGTACAACCAAATTCATAAAGTCTTCTCTCCGTGGATAATTTAAAATATGGATTCTGACTGTTCTGATCCTATATGCTTAGAGGGTCATGGGACAGGGGAAGTTAGGAGTTAGGAGTTATGAGTTAGGAGTTATGAATTAATAATTTTTAATACCATTTACTTTTAAGGTTACTACAGATGATATTGCTCTGAGGTAAAGACACAGCAGACGCGAAGATTATTGTATGGCAAGATTTTTGAGAATTAGTACAACTAACTTCTAACTCCTCACTTCTGTACAGACGCGATTAATCGCGTCTCTAACTCCTCACTCCTAACTTTTCCAATTGCTGTTATGGAGAAGTCGTAGATGGTATAGCAGAACTGCTCTTATTACTTTCTGGACTAGGCAAAGGAGTCGTGTTCCTAACTTTTTTAAGTGCTATAAAAATGTCGTAAAGGTTACTACGACTGTCGCTGACGGCGGATGTCATCCCAATTGAGCGCGTTGCATTAAGCAAAGCTTGTTGATTGGGAATTAGAGTTGGTAAAGGAAAATTTTTCACAGTTCGTTCGACATCCAGAAAAAATTGACCATTTGTCGGATTTGGTTCTGTAGGAACTGTTTGTTGGAAGGGGATCGTGCTAGCTAGTGTGGTGTTGGGTTTGGGAAGAATTTTATCAGTGATGGGAGCGCCTACTAGAAGAAAGGCGACATTTCCATCTAACCAGCCGTGGGTAGCAGTTAAGGTACCATAGGGTGAAACCCAGTTAACAACGGGTTGTCCTGCGACTTTCCCCGGTTGGACTTGGAACTGGTATTGATTTCTCATCACTTCATCGAGCTGTTTTATGGATGCTTCAGCTGATTGGCGATTGCTTGTCTGTACCATGAACAGTAAACCCACACGAAAATCATCTGGGGAACCTTGTTTTGGAGTAGTAGGAATCAGTGATAAGGAAAACTCGCCTTTCATCCAACTGAGTAAATCCTTATCTAAATCGAGAGTGGTAAGAGATTTTATACCACCTTTAAGTTGTTCTGGTGCGATCGGTGAAAGGGGATTTCCTTGAGATGTTAAAACATAATCTCCCCACAACCTCTGTAAGTTTCCCCCCGAAAGCATCATTAAGGTTTCTGCTGGTACGCGGTTTTTCATTTGCCCAGCTTTGTTTTCTACCGCCAGCACCCGTTGACTATTAGGGTTTAACCAAGAAACGCCCTTGAAGCGGATTCCTTCTGCTTCTAAGGTCATTGTCCCCGCTAAACCTTGGTTATTTTGCAGTTGAGCCAAAACTTGAGCTGGTATTGGGCGGTTTGGAGAAGCTGCGGCTATTTTAGCTGCTGTTGGTACATTGACGTAAAACTGACCAAAGCGTTGGTAGTCGGCAATTTTCGGAAAGTTCTCAGCAAAGCCCCCTGTTGTGGCTAGGGATGTTTGATTTTTGTATGCGTCAATTGCTCGTTCTGTGGCTTTGGGGCTATCAGTTATAACCAAAAAACGCCCATCTAGTAATGCTGCTGAGAAGTTTTCTCCTGCTTTTCCCTCACTTTGTTTAATGGCGATCCCTTGATAAATACGGTCAATCCATTTGCCTTGTTTAAGGGTTTTAGGTTGTGCCAAAATGTTTTTGGCGATTTCTGGGTTTTTCACTGGTAATACCATTACCATCGACTGCTGATCGTTGGCAGCATCTTCATTGGTGGTAACTGGTTTGGGTGCAGCTTTACTTGCTATTGCTGGGGCAAGAATTGCCATTGTAACGTCATTGCCTACCCAAGGAGCGATATCTTTCTGGAAGTCGTAACCATTATTAGTGAGAAAGCGATCGCGCAATTCAACTAAATTTCTGTCCAGTTCTGCTTGGGTTTCTTTTGTGCCAAACTCCCGCAATTTCTGCCACTGCTGGGGATCTGTTGTCAGAGAAACCGCAAACAAGGCATCACCAGGAATAATATTTGCACCTACTAGCAAATCGCTAGAAGATCGTTGTCTCTGGCTTAACAACCAGTATGCTGCACTCCCGCCACCAATCAATAGCCCAGCAGCCGAGAGCGTCAGCACCAGAGACGGTTTCTTATTTTTATTCATCGGAACAGACACAAGAGGCGGTGCCATTGAAACCTATACCTTATACTTGCAAACTTATTACTTGCTTGATTAGTCAAGTACACCAACAGGTTTAACCATTCTTTAGAACAG
The DNA here is from genome assembly GCF_035638895.1 of Nostoc sp. Classification (GTDB taxonomy): domain Bacteria; phylum Cyanobacteriota; class Cyanobacteriia; order Cyanobacteriales; family Nostocaceae; genus Nostoc. The sequence goes on from NZ_DASQZC010000362.1 coordinate 4,199, forward strand.
CTAATTATATTAAATTTTTCTACCCTAGATGTTGATGATACTTCGGTAATCAACCTTCCTACTCTTTCAAAAGCTGTGTTTTTGACTCAGTTACCATTTTTAACACGGTTTATTGAATTTCGTAGGACGTTTCCCTGAGATTAATTCCTTTGTCGGAAAGTTTTCGCAAGTAAATCTGTTATTCCAAGCAATTTGAGAATATAACTAACTCGACAAAGCTGCAACTCAAGTTCAGCTACTTGGTTTTGCTCGATTGCAATATGCGATCGCCTACGGTAGTCGGCTATGCGATCGCGCCACATCAAAAGTGCAGTATTTTTTGGGATAATGCGGTAAGCAAAGCTATATCGTCAGGGTTATCATTTACTTATACTTGCAACTCAAATCCAGGTAATATATCTTCTCCAGAAACAATCGCTGGCATTTGTACAACTTCTACAGCTTTCAAAAGTCGGTAAATTTCAACTTGGCGATCTTGAGGATTAATCAGCCAACCCAAGCGCAGACCATTTTTAATGTATTCCTGCATTTTCTCTTGAATTGGTGCAAGGCGATCTGTCTCCGAACGTAGTTCAATCAAAAAGTCGGGTACAAGTGGCGGAAATTTTTTTCGTTGTTCTGCTGTTAAAGCTTCCCACCGCTCCAATTTTACCCAAGCAGCATCAGGGGAGCGTTTTGCACCGTTGGGAAGTATAAAGATAGTTGAAGAACTAAAAACTTTCCCTAATTTTACTTGACGATTCCAATTATTTAAGTCTGTAATTAAATCTGCTTCTTGATTTCCGCTTTCTCCTCCTACTGGTGGCACAATTATTAATTCTCCGGCTGCATTCATTTCGAGGCTGACATCTCGATTGGCAATACACAATTGATAAAATTGCTCATCGGTTAAATGAGCAATCGGTTCTAGATTTAGCACAACAGTATTCATTAAACCTTCCCTCGTGTTTTTCTTGCTAACATCAGTAGGAAATTCTTGCTTGTTGGAAAATTTGTTGAGGTGTAATTTGCAACCCTTCAAATAAGGGATCTTCTAAACTATCAGTACCGCGTTTGGTTTGAGGGAGAATATCAGGAAAAAAAATAGTAATAGTTTTTGCTCTAGAATCAATAATCCAAACTCGTTGAACTTGAACTTTTAGATAATCAGTGGCTTTTTCTGTCATTTCTCCGAACGTTTGAGCGGGGGAGATAATTTCAATGACTAATTCGGGTGCAACAGGACAAGCCTCATCTTGCAACCAATCAGCAGAAAGACGATTATAAGAAACATAAGTCAAATCTGCTACAGGAACCCAGTCTTGTTGATTTCTTGTTAGCTTAATTGCCCATTCAATTACAACCCGCCCCTTTCCTTGCGCCCATGCAGACAATAGTATAAATAACGCACCTGTTATAGAACTATGAAAAAATTTTGGTGCCATCTCATCGTTTTTGAATTTGGGAACAGCTTCTCCATCAATGAGTTCGTAGGTAATATCTCCTTCGGGAAGTGCGAGAAATTCTTCGAGGGTGAGTTGGGTTTTGAGTTGAATCATGGCTGAACTTGGGAAATGACTCTATTTTAGAGAGGATGCGATCGCCTAAAACGGCAAACCATCACCGAAAACTGATTATTTCAACGGCACTACTATTAGAAGCGATCGCTGCAACAATAATTCAACGTCTCTTTAATAATTTCATTGTACGATTTCAGCTACTTGGTTTTGCGCGGTAGCAAGCGATGCCTGCGGTGGGCTGCGCCTACGCACCACATCATGCCTTCTTACTGATATTTGGAATTTAATTGCATATCTCCCAAATATTTAGTTAAATAAGGCGAAAAAACTTCATAAATTAAGGTTAGAGGCTGTCCATGATGCCAAAACAAGTAATGGCGACCCCAAAAAGGGCCAGTTACATCAAAACCAGACTCTAGCGCCGATGAGTCACCATAGTAAATTCCTCGAACATCCCGATACAACTCTGTGCGGAGACGAGCTAAACTCGCCCAAATTGGTAATGAACGATTTTGCAAATACTCATCTACATGACTAGCTTCCCACCACGAAGTAGCATAGGCTAATCGCTGACCAGAAGCGGTACGCAGCCACACTTGCCGCCGTAATCGCGGCCCTGGTACAGCTTGGATTAAATCAGGAGCGCCATCTAAGTCCATGCCAATCAATGACATATCAATAACATCTACTTCTACAGGCTCACCTGTAAGCAATTCTAGGTGACGTGTTGGAGAGCCGTCACCCAAAAGCATTAGCTGCCAAGCAGGTGCTAGCTGAGTATGAGGTAAACTTTTTTGAATTATTTCCTCCCCTCCGTGCCAAATCGGAGTGAGGCGATGCCAAGCTGCTGGCAGTGTTAAGTTGTTTGTCGCTGTAAAAGTAATACTCAATGCTTTTTACAAAACTTCACGTATCTCTATAAAAGCATAAAAAACCAGAGGTATACCAAGATTTAAGGGTCAACGGTCTAAGGTCTATTGACCCTCGACTATTGACCCTTGACTAATCAACAAAATATGCGGATGGCGAGACTCGAACTCGCAAGGCAAAGCCACACGCACCTCAAGCGTGCGCGTATACCAATTCCGCCACATCCGCACGAGTTGTCTAAAGATAGACTATAGCATAAGAAAATAATTATAGTAAGGTGAAATCTAAAGTTATATTTCTCAAAAATATAAATTTCCTCAAGGCTGTATCAGACTGACAGAAATCTAGCATCTGCACAAGTGATATTAAAAAGGGTAGAGCGACTGTGAGAGGTGTGGTGCGATCGATCATCGCGTACCGACCCGTTGTAGGCGATGTCTACGACGGGCTACGCCTACGCCAAAACCCAGTTTAGTAAGCTAGCTAACTAAGACTTACAGCAGCAATGTTGTTAGTCTAGTAAGACTCGTAGAGGCAGCAAGCCTGCAATATGCGAGTTTGCTTAGTAATCAGGGTGGCGAATCTCCTGCGATAATTTGAAATAATGCGAAAGCGTCGTTTCAAGTTGGATCAGAGAAAATGTCAATCTACTGGTAATGATATCGAAACTAAAAAATGAAGTTTGACAAAATATTAATTGCCAATCGGGGAGAAATCGCCCTTCGCATTCTCCGCGCCTGTGAAGAAATGGGAATTGCGACAGTTGCGGTTCATTCCACCGTTGACCGCAATGCTCTCCACGTCCAGCTTGCTGATGAAGCGGTTTGCATTGGCGAACCTGCTAGCAGTAAAAGTTATTTGAATATTCCCAATATTATTGCTGCCGCACTGACACGCAATGCGACTGCGATTCATCCAGGCTATGGCTTTTTGGCAGAAAATGCCCGGTTTGCAGAAATCTGTGCCGACCATCATATTGCTTTTATCGGCCCAACTCCAGAAGCTATAAAGCTGATGGGGGATAAATCCACTGCCAAAGAAACCATGCAAAAAGCTGGAGTTCCTACAGTACCAGGTAGTGAGGGGTTAGTAGAATCCGAGGAAGAAGGATTAAGATTCGCCAAGGATATCGGCTATCCAGTGATGATCAAAGCCACAGCCGGTGGTGGCGGACGGGGTATGCGCCTAGTTCGTTCTGAAGATGAATTTGTCAAACTTTTCTTAGCAGCCCAAGGGGAAGCAGGAGCAGCTTTTGGTAATTCTGGCGTTTATATAGAAAAATTTATTGAACGTCCCCGCCACATCGAATTTCAAATTTTGGCGGATAACTACGGTAATGTCATCCACTTGGGCGAACGGGATTGCTCAATTCAGCGCCGGAATCAAAAGCTACTAGAAGAAGCACCAAGCCCGGCTCTTGACCAAGACCTGCGTGAGAAAATGGGACAAGCGGCTGTCAAAGCTGCCCAATTTATTAATTACAGTGGGGCGGGTACTATCGAGTTTCTCTTGGATAGATCGGGTAAATTCTACTTTATGGAAATGAACACCCGGATTCAAGTAGAACATCCTGTAACAGAGATGATTACTGGAATAGATTTGGTTGCCGAACAAATCCGGATTGCTCAAGGGGAAAGACTTAAGCTTACCCAAGAGCAAGTAGTCTTGCGGGGTCATTCTATTGAGTGCCGGATCAACGCTGAAGACCCAGATCATGACTTTCGCCCTTCTCCTGGACGGATTAGTGGCTATCTTCCCCCTGGAGGCCCTGGTGTTCGCATTGATTCCCACGTTTACACAGATTACCAAATCCCGCCTTACTACGATTCCTTAATCGGCAAGTTAATTGTTTGGGCCCCAGACCGGCCCACTGCTATTAACCGCATGAAACGCGCACTCCGAGAATGTGCTATCACTGGCTTACCTACCACAATTGGGTTTCATCAAAGAATTATGGAAACTCCACAATTTTTGCAGGGTAATGTCTATACAAGTTTTGTGCAGGAAATGAACGGCTAGGGAGTGGGGAGTGGGGAGTAGGGAGTAGGGGGAGATGAGGGAGATGGAGTGTAACCAATGCCCCATGCCTAATGCCCAATGCCCCATTCCCAATGCCAATCCTTAATTCACACGAGATAGCATAGTCAGCAATCCTTGTTGACCTAGTAATATTTCTCGCACCAGACTGAAGATACCAACCCAAATAATAGGTGTAATGTCCACTCCGCCTATAGGTTGTACCAGTTTTCGCAATGGCACTAAAAATGGTTCGGTGGGCCAAGCTATTAAATTAAAGGGCAAACGATTCAGATTCACTTGCGGATACCAAGTGAGAATGATCCGAAATATAAATAAAAATGTCATCAGCCCTAATATAGGGCCAAGAATCCAAGCAGTCAGGTCAACACCAGTCATCGGTTTAAGGTACTATCTATCGTAAAGAAAAAAAATTTAGGCAACGGCAAGCCGCGCTTCGCTAACGCCACAAAATTTGAAGCTTTGTAAAGCACTCTCATCATCATTTTAACCAAATGCTGCCACTTCCTTCTGGAATAGAAAAGCAAACTCGCTCACAGCAGTTACCAAGTTTGACAGTTGAGAGTTAGAGGCTTCTCAAGAAAGTAATACACTATTAAAATTAGGATGAAGTGTGTAAAAAAAGGTTTAGAAGTATGACGCCTTCTTTAGCAAATTTTCTTTGGAGTCTGTTATGGGGTACTGCAATTGTTGTGATACCCGTTACAGTTGGTCTAATTTTCATTAGCCAAAAAGATAAAATTCAGCGCTCATAATGCTTATGAGAGTCAGTTTGACTCTCACAACCGATTGTCTGTTAGCTATTTATAATTGCACTAAAAGCAGCAGTGTTTGCCGCTAGAAGCAGTTGTGGCTAACAGACATAGGTTTTTTTATTTTTTGGTGAACAGCTTCAGAGCTTCTTTGCCAGAGGCTTTGAAGCTTCAATATATCGTGACTAATTACAGTAGTGATTTTAATTGTGACTCGCTAACATAGATTTGATATTGGGAAAACAGCAATGATAAATTTTGGGCTGAACTCAGCCAGTTTTCTGGCTCAGGTAAATTTTGGGGCAAACTCAGCCAGTATTCTAGGAATTTTCCTGGCTGTGGCTGGGGCAGCACTGTATTTTCTCCGCACTGTGCGTCCAGAATTGTCACGGGATCAAGATATCTTTTTTGCGGCAGTCGGTTTGCTCTGCGGCTTCATTCTCGTGTTTCAAGGATGGCGCTTAGACCCGATTCTACAATTTGGTCAACTGCTATTAGTTGGCACAACTGTGTTTTTTGCAGTTGAAAGTATTCGTCTGCGGAGTATAGCGACCCAGCAAGCAAAGCGCAACACTCCGATTGTGGACGATGAGCGAGAGGTAAGCGGAAATTATTCAATGAACCGCAACCGCAAGAAGTATGGGGCTGAGATGGAGGCAGACTTAGATCCACTGCCTTATGAAGACGAGGAAGACCGCCCCGTGCGTGCCCGGATTCGCGGTAGCAGGGATGAGATTTCGACTCGTGATGACTACTACGAGGAGCAACCCCCCCGTCGTTCAGAACGCCGCAACAGCAGCAGTAGTGAAAGACAGGCCCCAGCTGATAGAACGCGGCGGCGGACTTCTGGGCGTCCTGTGAATCGCCCTTCTGAAAGCTCTGAAGAAGAAAATTGGGGTTCTTCATCTAGGCAAGTTGATGATTGGGAAAGTTCGGGAGGAGAAGCCAGAAAACCTTCTCGGCGTAATAATAACGGATCTGGGCGTCCAGAAAGCCGGGAAGATGATGTTGCTCCCAGACCAAGAAGGCGTCGTCCACCAACGGACTCAACTTCTAGAAGACCGCGCGAAGATGATGAGGCGATCCCAACTGATTATGTACCATATAACCCGGTTGAAATGCCAAATGAGGGGCGAGATAATTCAACCGATTTTGATGACGATGTTTAAAACAGTTTGCATATAAGTAGGTTTAAAGGCGACGGAAAACAGTTGAGGTGGAAAAATTTACGCCTACATTTTGGCTCCAAAGACCAATTCATTGGAGCCTGGTTTTTGGTTTAAGCAGTTTGCTTGCATCTTGTGGTTATAACGATATTTCTATAGGGCCTACTTCCCTCAACAGTCGCTACACTGAGGAGCAACCTGCTTTGAGTGGAAATGGGCGCTTTTTAGCGTTTGTATCTAATCGGAATGGTAATCAGCAGCTACTGGTTTTCGATTTGGAGAGGCAACTGTTTATTGGCACACCGGGGATAAACCGAGCGGAGACAATTGCTGAAAGTCCTAGCTTGAGCTATACCGGGCGTTATATTGCTTATCTTACTAGTGACCAAGGTAGACCAGTAGTGGCGCTTTACGATCGCGCTACACAACAGTCGCAAATCGTCACACCAACCTATCGCGGCTGGGTCAGAAAACCAAATATCAGCCCAGATGGACGTTATGTTGTCTTTGAAACCGCCAGCCGTGGTCAGTGGGATATTGAAGTCCTAGACCGAGGGCCAAATATTGAGTTAGATATTCCTAATGGTGCAACCGTAGGTTCACCTCCGTAGGAGTTAGGAGTTAAGAGTTTGGAGAGACGCATCCAAACAAACAGCGATCGCACTCAACCACCAAATACAAAACCCCACAGCTAGAGACGCGCTACGGGGTGAGAATTGGGGTGTATGAATAGGGCGATTGAATGGGTGTGATGGGGTTAGGGCGGGTTAGGGTGTTCACTCTGCTTGTATTCTCTTCCTAAATTCAATTAGGGCTTGTTCCTCTGTACTAACTACAACCCGGTTAGGTTTTGCCCTCATAATTGTTAAATAATGTTGAAAAGCCTCCTCATCATCAGGATGTGTTCTTACATAAGTTCTCAGTTCGGCTTCGCTTAATTGTTGATAGTTACTCATTGAATTAATTCCTCGCCGTTACTTAAAATTTCTACTTGAATTGTTTCGCCTATTAACATTACGATTCTTTGAGAGCGTGTATCGTAGCGAGTTAATTCAATTGTTCTTAATAGATTGCTTGCTCGTACACATACGCGGTAGAAGGTTTCTAGTTGTTCTATTGTAGGATTTAGTGGTTTGAATCAAACCTCCTTAGAATTTTTATTTTTTGTACTACCACTTCTAGTTTCACCTAAAGGTCAAACAGTTATGCAAATCATGTGTCAAAACATTATAGGCTGTGGATCACAGGGTCTACAGTCTGCCAATGAAAATAAATCGGCATGAACACGCCAAGGTTCTTACTCAGCAAGAGATACAGCTAATCTTCAGTGATGGCTTAGACAATGACCGCAATCGCACTTTGTTTACCGTATGCCTATTTAGCGCCTGTAGAATCCGCGAATGCAGTACCCTGCTAACTCAAGATATTTACACCTAAAAAAGTATTGTCAGACCCCTTAGGAGTTAGGAGTTGTGAGACTATTGACTAATGACTAATGACTAATTATATGAAACGTGTTTTTTTTATACCTGTATTTTTATCCTTAAGTTTATTGACTGGGTGTTTTGGCTACCCTCGCCTTTTGAGTTATCCCTTTGATCCGGGGGGGCGGAGTCTGAATAGTTTAGCGTCGGAATTAAACCCCCAAATTTCTGGGAGATACATTGTTTTTATTACTGACCGACGCGGTAGCCAAGATGTTTACATGTTTGATACAGTGACTCGTGATTTGGTTGATTTGCCGGGTTTAAACTCCCTTGATGCGATCGCAACTCATCCTAGCGTTTCACAAGATGGCCGTTATGTAGTCTTTGGTGCTAGCCGTCAGGGGCGATCGGCTATTTTTCTCTACGACAGAGAAACACGCCAATCACGAAATTTGACTAATAACCTACAATCTGAAGTCCGCAACCCTACAATTAGCGCTGATGGTAGTAGGATTGCTTTTGAATCCAGTAACAACGGTCAGTGGGATGTTTTAGTATATGACCGTTATGGGCAACCGTTGAATATACCTCAAGAACCACGTTGAACTAAAGTTAGGAGTTAGGAGTGAGGAGTTATGAGTTAAAATTCCTAACTCCTAACTCATAACTGCTAACTTTTGTTTTCTACTTGTTGCACAGATTCAATGAGCGATCGCACTTGTTCCGTGCCTTCAGATGGTTCAAAGGATAAGGGAAACTTACCCCGAATGATCATCCGCAAACCGAGGGGTGCAAGACTGAGTAATCCTCTTAAATCTTTAAAGTAGTTACCAACAACTTGTAAACCAAATTGACGTTCATCAATCCAACCACCTTCTTTAACTAAATCTACCAATACTTTTCGGTGACGAATAGAGCGACTATCACTGGCTTGTTTGTGGGTGAGAATTTCTTGTTTAATTTTGGTGATTTGTTCTAATGGTGCAACTTCCATTGGACAAACTGAATCACAATACAAACAACGGGTGCAACCCCATACGCCTTTAGTACCTTCGTTGTAGCTTGCTAAACGATTTTCGGTGTCGCTATCGCGGGAATCTGCTACCATCCGGTAAGCTTTAGCCAGGGCATGGGGACCAACAAATTTTGGATCAACTTCACGGGCGTTGCATTCAGAGTAACAAGCACCACACATAATACAGTTACCAGTTTGATCGAGGCGCGATCGCTCTTGTGGTGTTTGCAAAAACTCTCTTTCTGGTACTTGTCGTGCTGCCGTACTCACATAAGGAGCAACTGCTTCTAGATTATTCCAGAAGCTGCTCATATCTACAACCAAATCTTTAATCACGGGCATATTCCCTAGAGGAGCGATCGTGATTTCGGGAATGGGATTTACTTTAGTTTGGGATGATGCTATTTGTTGTAATCTGGCAAGTTCACTGCCAACATTTTCCTTACAAGCTAAAGCCGAACGCCCATTAATTCGCATAGCACAGCTACCACAAATTGTATTACGGCAATTTTTGCGAAACGCCAAAGTTCCATCTTGCTCCCACTTAATATGATTGAGGCAATCCAGGATTGTATTACCTGGTTCTGCCTCTAGGAGGTAGGTTTGCACCACTGGGGAGGAATTCTGTTGCTGTCGAATGACCTTAAAAATAACTTCCATGACCACTAACCAATATTTTAAAATTGCTTCACCAGCCTCAACAATCATGAGTAAAGGCAGGTAGTTCTGAAAAGTGAGCTATACTTTTTTGATCTTTATTCAAAGCCTAGTGTTAATAGGCTGACCATGAAAGAGCGACTGATTCTAGTTTAACGATAACTATTCAAAGTTTACTTGTAGCAGCGCTATAGGCAAGATTTGTGTCAAATTCTCAGATAAAACGCCAAAAATGTAATCATACCTTTGCCTTGAATTTACCTGCTTAGGAATGTAAACGAAAGAGCAATTTACCTTCATCTCTGACTTAGCGATCATATCCCAATTAAATGCATGTCAGGTTAGCGACACCTCTTGATGCCAACTTGAGTTAGAGCAACTAACTAGAAAATTCAGCAGAAGCCACGCTTGACGGAATTTTTTGATTATATAGAAGTGTAAAAGGCTATGTTCAATATATAGTAGTGGCAATCAAGCGATAGGCAGATGTTAAGAGATTTATTCTTCCCCTAGACAGACGTACAAAATTTTCTGACTGCTTTTGAGCAAAAGATAATAAACCGAGGAAAAATCCTTACCAGTTTAAAATAAAAGTTATTGTACCGGGAATCCCGGATGCGCGAGACTTTTAAATTTTTACTTCCTCTCAATCAAGAAAATCTTGAATTTAACACATTGGTCAAAACTGCTCGTCTAAATTAGATAAATTTTTATAAAAGGCATAGAGCAATACTCACGCTTGCAATAAAGGGTGAGGATTTTCCTCAGTGCTTTTTCCAAGCTTTCAGTCCAGGAATTTAAATAAAAATTTACCAGCAACTTTAATTCAAAATTAAACAACTATTTTGCTATTATTAGTCCATGCTAGTATTTAATATAAACTTACGAAGACACAAAACAGAATCAATAGCCGTATCAGCGCGGCTACTACTGCTTTGTTAAATCGTAATGTAGAGACAAGAAAATTCATGTCTCTACTGGCAGGACAAAAGGGCATAAGCCCGTAGGACTCTATTGAAATACTATGCTGTCCTAAGCTTGAGAGAATAAGTAGAAAAAACTCTACCTTCTCATTGACCAGAGGGATAAGCACTAGAAGTGGAAAACCTGCATTTTTTGGGATCTACAACTTATTTGGAGTAGAATTAACCCAATTTGTAAAGGTGGCTGAAAGTCACACCGCTACAGTAGCGCCAAAAGAGAAAATAATTTCATTTCTGATGGCGAATAATGGTTAAAAGTGCCGTGAAATTAGCAAAATTAATTTCTATGGCAACTATGACCTCTAACTGGTTGTGGACAACCATATATAGAAGTACTTTTGGCTCCTATCGGCAGAAATTGACCCGTTACAATAGAGTCCTAAGTAGCTCTATGCAAATGCTAAAAAGCTAAATGCCAGCATTTGACTACATCGTTTTTCAGTTTGGAGAGAGTAAGGAAAATTTGAGCATAATGACTGAAACTGCAACCGCGCCATTAACCGGAAAAGCACTACTTGCTAAAGTAAAAGAACTTTCCACTTTACCACGCCGAGAAAGAGCTAAACAGTGCGGCTATTACACTGTTACTAAAAATAACCAGGTTCGTGTCAATCTCACTGATTTTTATGACGCTTTGCTATCGGCTAGAGGGATTCCTCTAAGTCCAGAAGCACCTAAAGATGGTCGTGGTCGTGAACCGACATATCGGGTTAGTGTCCATCAAAATGGTCAGATTGTGATTGGTGCCACATATACCAAAGCAATGGGCTTAAAGGCTGGAGATGAGTTTGAAATTAGGTTGGGATACAAACATATTCACCTGATTCAACTGGGTGAAAGTGACAAAAAACTAACCTCAGAAGATATAGACTCCGACGAATCGGACGAAGATTTGGAAGACGAAGAGTAAATTTGGTGATGGTAGGGATAAGTTTCAGGTGATGATAACTTGTCCTTACCCCGACAGAAAACTAGTGCAGGTCGGCGGAAATAAACGTACTATTTCATTACAGCCATAAAGCTCAAAATTAAAGCTTTTTGACTTTTGACTTCCGCCTTGCGGCACTAGTAGCTCTATTTAGAAAATTTTGTCATAAGTAAAAAATACGATTAGACCCCTTGCAGAAGTCACCAATTCTAGTAGAGTCTTGATTAATCAGCAAGAAATCTATAGTGCAAGAAGTCTATCGTGTTTTTTTTGTTTAGTTTAGTAACTTACTTTGAGTCTTCTGTCAACGCTTTATTGGCGTTTATGGGAAATGCACCAGCACTAGTTGTAGTGATGGCATTTTTTATTTTTTGGATAGTTTGCTGGTTGCCAGTGGCAACAGTATCAGCAATATTGCTCAATTGGCAACCCCCTAAACCTTTACAGCCAGAGCAAAAGATGCCGTTATTGGTGTCACTCTATCTATTAGCTCCCCCAATTCTGTGGGGAGTTAGTTGGCTTACCAATAAATCTTTTTCGGATTATGGCTTTGTTGGGAATCTTTCAACTATTGGTTCTTTAGCACTAGGTTTTGCTTTGGGAGTGGTGAGCCTAGCTATTGTATTTAGTGGGCAATTTGGGTTAGGGTGGTGTTCTTTTGAAAAGACGAATTTCAAGTTAGCGCTACCCATATTGCTACCGATTTTCTTGATAGCGTTATTAGTCGGTGGGATAGAAGAGTTAGTTTTTCGCGGTTTCCTGTTTACTGAATTAGCGCAAGATTATCCAGTTTGGGTAGCAGCAGTAATTTCTAGCTTGATATTTGCCTTGCTACATTTGGTTTGGGAGCAACGCGAAACCGCACCGCAACTCCCTGGATTGTGGCTGATGGGAATGGTGCTGGTGTTAGCACGCTTTGCCTCTAGCAACAATTTGGGTTTAGCTTGGGGGCTGCACGCGGGATGGATATGGGCGATCGCTACCATAGATACAGCAGAACTAATTACTTATACAGATAAAGTCTCTGACTGGTTCACAGGTAAGAATAAAAAACCCCTCGCTGGCTTGGCAGGAATTCTTTGTGTATTGGGAACTGGAGTGATTATCTGGCTTTTCTCTAGGTATTTTTAACTTCGCTTTAGGCTGCAATATTTGAGAGGCGAGCCTGCTAACGAAGCTTGCCTTTCAAATAATATCTTGCAATGACCGACAAGCCATGCATTATTAAAATAGAACTGGAGCAGAAGTCTATGGCATACAGTGATTTTAGTCTTGTTAAAGTTAGAGATGCATTTAGCTTAACTTTGTCAGAGACACGCAATCTGTTTCTGACTGTAGGCGGGGTGCAGCCCTCTGACTTGCTAAAGCGGTTGCTGGATGAGAACCTAACTTTAGCAACTGCTATTAACAGCGAAAAAGCTCGTTCTGAGTTCTTAATCGCTCCTATTCTGTCTGAGGTGAGGCGACAGTTAAATTATCAGATCAGCTTATTTTCAGGTACAGAGTTCAATATTGATCCTGCTAAAGGACTCTCAGGTTTTTGTGACTTCATTCTCAGCGCATCTCGTGAACAGTATTTTATCAGTGCCCCTGTAGTCACTGTTATAAAGGCCAAAAATGAGAATATCATCGGTGGATTGGGGCAATGTGCAGCTACAATGATTGCTGCTCAGATATTCAATGAAAGAGCAGGAAATGATATTAAAGTCATATATGGAGTTGTAACAAGTGGAACTGCTTGGAAATTCCTGACTTTAGAACAGAATACTGTTTGCATTGACTCAATAGAATATCATGTTAATGCAGTCGATAGAATTCTAGGAATTATATTGCAGACCTTTGAGAGTTCTTTGTCTAAAACCCTAGTTTAGAGAAATACTAAGTAGATAAACAATAATTAAAGTGAAAATAGGGCGGGTGAGACGCCCACCCTAGAAGAGATGATTAATTAATTTTCGTGAGGTGGGCGTCTCATCCACTAGATATTCGTTACCTAATCCCTAATACTTAACCTCCAAAGCCAGGGATTAAACGCTTGAGGGCGCGATCGGTAACGTCGCTATACCGCAGTTCTCCACAGAGAATCTTACCCATAATTTTGGCACCGGAGGGATGCTTAACACCAACTTTGTAGCCAATAGCAGGAAAGCGGTAGAATGCTCCAGCTAATTTTTGTGCCCAAGCCATCTCAGTACCCCATTCTTCATTAATAGCTTCAGTATATTTTTCTAAAGCATTGCTATCACCAGAAAGGGCGTCATTAATAGCTCCTGCTGCAATCAAACCGCTAAAAATTGACGGACGAATGCCTTCTGCTGTCATGGGATAAACTACACAAGCAGCTTCCCCAGCCAAAACTGCATTTTGGGTATGCAACTTTTGCTTTCCATTCCACAAGCAAAGGGGATAACCATACTGCTTGCTAGTTTTGATATCTAGATCAAACGATCGCGCGTACTCATCTAAAATCTTTTTAAAATCTTGGGGTTGGCCACCGACAAATGTACCGATACCAATGGAATAACCATCCGCCTTCGGGAAGTTCCAAATGTAACCATTTTTCACCAATCCCAACTCAAGGTGAATTGTGGATTTGTCTTTGACAGTTGCAGAAACTTCTGCTTCTAAAGCTGCTGCTAAACTGCGTTTACGGTCTTTGAAGCCTAACCATTTTGCCATTGGCCCTTTAGCACCATCAGCCGCGATTAAGTAGCGACCTGTAATGGGCCCATTGGTTGTGTTAATTTGCCAATAGTCACTTTTAAATTCAATACCCGTTACTTCAGTATTATCTTGTAGTTCAGCCCCTTGTTTCTGCGCCTGCTGCACTAGGAAATGGTCAAAAATATCTCGTCGCACCATCCAGACTGGTTCTTCTGTGGCGATTTTTGCTTCCACTGGATCGCCTAATTTCCAGGTAAAGCGAAAGGAGTCGGCTTTGACAGAAATTGCTGGGCTAAAATCAAAGTCAAACCATTGAGCGATCGCTGGAGATACACCACCGCCACAAGGTTTATATCTTGGTAGGGATTCTTTTTCTAAGACTAATACTGAGCGGCCCTGTTTAGCTAAATGATATGCAGCTGTTCCACCAGCTGGCCCAGCGCCGACGATGATGCAATCGTACATAAGGCTGAATTTTTGCTCCTGAATTAGTTTAATTAATTTTTGTTAAATATCTAACAAATGATAAAGGCTGAAGAATTTATCCATCATCCTTCAGCCTTTATGCTTGAGACATTAAACTTTAAACAGTCGTGATGTCTTTTTCTTTTTCTGCCAAGAGTGCGTCTATTTTGGCACTATACTCGTTTGTGAGTTTTTGCAAGCTATCTTGTTGGTCTTTTGATTCATCTTTGGAGATTTCAGAGGCTTTCTCTTGTTTGCGAATGGCGTCTATGGCATCACGGCGGATGTTGCGAATAGCAACACGACCCTCTTCAGCATATTTAGATGCCATTTTGACAAATTCTTTACGGCGATCGCTAGTCAAAGGCGGAATATTCAGCCGAATTACAGAACCGTCGTTACTGGGGGTTAAACCCACATCTGAGAGGGAAATAGCCTTCTCAACGATGTTTAGGGTATTACGCTCGTAGGGCTGAATCAGAATTGTCGAGGCATCTGGCGTGCTAATATTTGCCAGTGATTTTATGGGCGTGGGCGAACCGTAATAGTCCACTAATACCTTATCTAATAGACTCGCATTGGCGCGACCAGTGCGAATCGTGTTAAAAGCTCGTTGAGTTGAATCAACAGAACTTTGCATTTTACTTTTCGCGTCAGCTAATATCACAAGAACCTCCCACAAGGGTACCGATGGATTCTCCCAAGACGGCTCGGTGGATGTTACCTCGCACCGTTAAGTCAAATACCAGAATTGGGATATTATTTTCTTTACACAAGGCGATCGCAGTACTATCCATCACCCGCAAATCTTTGGCTAAAACATGCGCGTAGGTAAGGCTATTGTAACGCTTGGCGTCAGGATAAATATGAGGATCGGCATCATACACTCCGTCTACTTTGGTAGCTTTAAAAATCACTTCTGCATCAATTTCTGCGGCTCTTAATGCCGCAGTAGTATCCGTAGTAAAGAAGGGATTTCCAGAACCAGCACCAAAAATTACCACCCGCCCTTTTTCAAGATGGCGGATGGCACGACGACGGATATACGGTTCTGCTAATTCTTGCATAGCGATCGCAGTTTGCACCCGCGTCTGTACTCCTATGCGTTCTAACGAATCTTGCAACGTCATGGCATTCATTACCGTGGCAATCATCCCAATATAGTCAGCGGTTGCCCTGTCCATCCCCGCCGACGCTGCTTTGACGCCACGAAAAATATTGCCGCCGCCAACAACTATGGCGATTTGAGTGCCAGTGGCTATCACCTCTGCTAATTCTTGTGCTATGCCTTTGACCACTTCGGGATCAATGCCATAGCCCATGTTGCCCATTAAGGCTTCACCGCTCAGTTTGAGTAAAACCCGTCGGTAATTCGTTCCCATGAAGTTCCGCTTTATCAAAAAAGTTGCAATTGCCTCCAATTTAAGATAGCAGTTACAGGGACTATCTATGTCTAGTTACGCCAAATCAATGTAGTACCTATTGGTTGTGTTTCTGGAATATCTATTTTTTCCCCAAGAAACAGAGAAGCGATCGCAGTTCTTAAATAATCCTCTCCCGCCGATAATGGATCTTGGGGATGATCATCAATTTTGCCTTTGTAGCGTACTATACCATTAGTATCTATTAAAAATGCCATTGGTGTTTTTGTAGCACCAAAGCTGCGGGTTACATCTTGCGTCGAGTCCCACAGGTAAGGAAAGTTCAAATCGTGACGCTGGGCAAAAGCTTTCATATTTTCAAAGCTTGGTCTAGTGCCGTGATTACCATCACTACCATTCATCCCAATTAATGTCAAGCCTTTTGGGGCAAATTCGGCTTGAATGTTTTTTAACCTGTCTATATACCACTCTACATAAGGACAGTGGTTACATAGAGAAATAACGCCCACTGCTCGGAACTTCTCAAGATAACGCCTAAGATGGTGTACTTGACCGTCAATTCCTGGCAGTTCAAAATCGGGTGCATAGCTCCCAACGGGAGTATCGATTGTTTCTAGTAGATTCATGATTTCTGGCTCGCAGAACTAGGAACAAGAAAAATATTGTTAAATTCAGCGTCAGTTTCCAGTTGCAAACCCACCCCTTAGCCGATGCCTCATATTCGACAATGTTATATACCAAATTCGCGATCGTAAATTGTGAAACTACTGAATCTAGCAGTGATGCTAATTCGCTCACATCTAAAAATAGCGAAAATATTACTCATATTCTAGAAGTTATGATTTCTAAATACTGACATAATCTAATTTGTGAGTAAATTACCTTTATCAACAAGACGGAAATCTATGCTGAATAAAATTATCAGCCAAGAAGCTTTCGTGCTGTCTGTCTAAGCTATCACTAGAGCAAAGGATTTACTTTGAAAATCTGATAAATTTTATTCAAATTCACAACAATTTTACTTGCGTCTTGCTGCTGAAAGGCTTTTACCCTTCTATTCATCAAATTTTTATGACAACCTCAAGTTCAAAAACAGCACTTAACTCTACAAAAACCTGGATTTGGCAAGATTTCCCTATCTGCTATCAAACACAAGGAACCACTGGGCCAGCTGTTGTTCTGGTGCATGGATTTGGTGCTTCTTGGTGGCATTGGCGGAAAAATATTCCCGTATTAGCACAAAGTTGCCGGGTTTATGCGATCGATTTGATTGGTTTTGGTGCTTCCGCAAAACCTCAACCTGGAGAAAAAATTGCCTATACTCTAGAAACTTGGGGACAGCAAGTGGCAGATTTTTGCCGCGAAGTTGTCGGTGAGCCAGCTTTTTTAGTGGGAAATTCAATAGGCTGTATTGTCGCCATGCAAGCAGCAGTAAGCAACCCAGATATTGCCTTGGGAGTTGCTTTGCTCAACTGTTCTTTACGGCTGTTGCACGATCGCAAACGGGTAACTTTACCTTTATCTCGTCGTTACGGAGCGCCTATACTGCAACGCCTGTTATCTATCAAACCAGTTGGTGATTTCTTTTTCAATCAACTCGCCAAACCGAAAACGGTGCGGAAAATTCTGCTGCAAGCTTATGCAAATGCTGAGATGGTGACAGATGAGTTGGTAGATATTCTCACTTCACCAGCAAGCGATGTGGGGGCTAGTGCTGTGTTTCTTGCTTTTACTTCTTATTCTACAGGGCCACTACCAGAAGACCTTTTGCCACTGCTACCGTGTCCGGCGATTATCTTGTGGGGAACAGCCGATCCGTGGGAACCAATTAAGTTAGGGAGAGAATTAGCTAACTTTGGGCAAGTAGAAAAGTTTATTCCTTTAGAGGGAGTGGGGCATTGTCCGCAGGATGAAGCGCCGGAGTTAGTCAATCCGATTTTACTCAATTGGATTTTGGAGCGATCGCGGTAATAGATTTGACTCAATTTTCACATAATGGAAAGATTAGTAACTCAAAACTAACTGACTTAAAAAGTAGGCAAGGGCTGCACTGCCTAAGGGAACTGTCAAATTGTCAATACCCAAAAATGAAATAGCTTCTAAAGCCGTAGCGATAACTGCTACTAACAGTGATACTGCCCAAGTTTGCCAACTGTTTCCTTGAGTTCCAACTAAAATCAAACTACTGACAACATAGCTAACGAGCATCATAGTTAGGGAGCCTTCCCAACTTTTTTCTGTCCCAAAAACTTTATACTTATGTTTACCAAAACGTTGCCCAATTAAGGCTGCTAGTCCATCTCCCCAAGTCATTATCAAAATTCCTAGTGCTGCGTACTGGGGTTGTTGTAAATACCAGAACCAGGCAACTAAAATACCGAAACTGACAGAGTAAAAAAATGTCCCTAAACTTTGCCGTCCAACGCTATTAATACCAGGAAGAATTGGTAATCGGTAGGATAATAAGGTGATTGCACTGGCTAGAATAGAAGCTGTAATCCCTACACTGGCGGGAATATCGAGCCACCAAGCGATTAAAATTACATTACCAGTGCCAATATGAACTATCTTCCGCACGATTTCTGGCTTGTCGGCGAAGCGGTTTACCACCCATGCAATCAGGAGGATGAGTAACACCCAAATTGCAGCTATCGCAATTTGCAGCCAGAAAACCGGAATTGAGGTGAAGTCAGAAAATGTAATTAGCAAAGATGCAACAAAATGAAAAGTTTTACCCTTGTTACTAATTTATAAGATTTGGGTAGCTGCAATGAAATTATTATTTATTTGGCTGATTCGGGGCTACCGAATGTTTATCTCGCCGTTGTTTCTCCCCACTTGTCGCTTTCAACCAACTTGTTCGATGTATGCTATTGAAGCTATTGAACGATTTGGAGTGTTGCGTGGTAGCTGGATGGCAACTCGGCGGATTTTGCGCTGTCATCCGTTTCATCCAGGTGGTTACGATCCAGTGCCAGAGGTGGTGGAAAAGGTGAAGGAGGAGTAGTTTGAGGATTGGAGTTTAAACGCAAAGGAGCGCGGAGGGACGCAGAGAATGAGAAGAGGGGTAGATTATTAAATGATTTGTTCGTGAGTATAGCTATTTGGGGAGATGTCAACAGATGAGGTTTTCATCTAGCGTGGGAAGGTTGAATAATTTAATTTAGATTTATCATGCTTAATCCTACTGCGATTTCTATACCAGAACCACAAATTCCTACGCCTGGGCCGAATCCACTACCTAGCCCCAATCCTCAGCCGAATCCGCTACCTAGTCCTGAACCTGTACCTGCTCCCATTCCTCAGACGGTTCCAGGGCCAATTCCCCAAACCATACCGGAACCTGTTTAGATTAACTTGGTAATGTAATCTAAAATCTCAAATCTAAAATCCAAAATGCTAAGAGCCGGAATTGTCGGACTTCCCAACGTCGGAAAATCTACTTTATTTAATGCTGTAGTTGCTAATGCCAAAGCAGAAGCAGCTAACTTTCCTTTTTGCACGATTGAACCGAATGTCGGCGTTGTCGCGGTACCGGATGAACGGTTAAATGTTCTTGCTAAGATTGCCAGTTCGGTACAAATTATCCCGGCGCGGGTTGAATTTGTAGATATCGCCGGTTTAGTTAAAGGTGCTAGTCAGGGTGAGGGACTAGGGAATCAATTCCTGTCCCACATTCGGGAAGTTGATGCGATCGTCCATGTGGTACGTTGTTTTGAGAATGACGATATTATCCACGTTGCTGGTTCTGTCGATCCAGCGCGAGATATTGAAATCATTAATATAGAACTAGGCTTATCAGATTTAGCACAAATTGAGCGGCGAATTGATCGCACTCGTAAACAAGCTCGTACAAGCAAAGATGCACAGTTTGAAATCACAGTCTTAGAAAAATTAGCTGCGGCTTTAAATGAAGGTAAATCGGTGCGTCAGGTGAGCTTGAATGAAGAAGAAACAGAAATTATTAAAGGATTAGAACTGCTTACTTATAAGCCGATTATCTACGCCGCGAATGTATCTGAAGATGAGTTGGCAACTGGTAATCATTTTGTGGAAACAGTGCGGCAAATTGCATCGACAGAAAATGCTCAAGTTGTGATAGTTTCGGCTCAAGTTGAAGCTGAATTAGTGGAATTACCAGAGGAAGATAAAGCTGATTTCCTCGCGTCTTTAGGTGTGGAAGAAGGCGGTTTGAAATCATTGATTCGGGCAACTTACACACTTTTAGGTTTGCGGACATATTTCACTTCTGGCCCTAAAGAAACCCGCGCTTGGACAATTAATACCGGAATGTCTGCACCTCAAGCTGCTGGTGTAATCCACAGTGATTTTGAGCGGGGATTTATTCGCGCCGAAACTGTCGCTTATAAAGATTTGGTAACAACTGGTTCGATGAATGCTGCGAAGGAAAAAGGGTTGGTTCGCAGTGAAGGGAAAGAGTATGTTGTGCAAGAAGGGGATGTAATGTTGTTCCGATTTAATGTGTAAATGTAATTAATGAGTGGCTGTTATCGATAAGATAATGGTCAACTTACAATAAGTTGCGTAGGCTTTGCCCGCCGTAGGCATCGCACCCTCAACAAGCTAAAAGTAGGTAGACAGAATGTCTGCCTATTCTCATACTCATTGGACATAGTTCAGCTATTTCCACCTACAATGTATACATAAGAACCCAAATTCTCATCATCTGTACCAACAATCACACCGCCTTCTGCACCGGGAACAAGTTCCATACCTTCAATTTTGTGGTAATCAGAGCGGTAAAGGGGAACAAGTTGAGGGTTTTGCCGCCATGCAATTTTGTTCCCACGAAATCCCAAGTAACCAGCGACATAGACAGCTGACTGGAATGGCCCATCATCTCCGGCATCACTTGCTGAGGTGATGTATACAATTCCTACGGGGTCTACTTTAATATCTGAAATATGACGAACTTTGCCAGATGGAAACGGTACTTTCAGATTGGCAGAACCTGCGAGAGTAATTTGATATTTAGCTAAGTCAAATATTCCCCAAAAAATAGTTGCTGGTTGTTCTCCTTCACCTCTATGTCCCCAAATAGCAACTAATTTGCCGTCTATATTTTGTAATCCAAATGATTCAAAATTATCTCCTTGAATAATTCCTGGTAAATCGAATTCCTTGATAATAGAGATGGTCTTATTGGCAGCCTCTAACCTGATGTAATAAGCTTTTCCAGAACTGCTTAAAGCGATAAATGATAACTTTGTTTTTTCTGGAACAGATGTTAAAGCTTCTAAATCGATGGGTAATTCTATTTTACCTGGCCAGTTCAATGGAAAATATTCAAGTTGGTTTTTACCCTTTATGCTGATAATTGCTAAACGACCTTGGTTTTTTTGTTTGTTGTCATGGACAATCAAAAAATCGAGCGTATTGTTTTGTTGCTCTATCAAAGCCATACCACTGATACCAAAAGGGATACCACCCCGAACCGGACGCCAATCTTGCGCCCAAACTTGCTGGGATATAAGTAAGAATGCACCTAAGACTACTATATTGATAATTAACCTAAGAAACCGAGGCATATTGATTTAGCCAAGCTGTGAGTATCGGTAAAAGGAGGGTGTTAACGGATGCTCAATCATATCAAATCAAAACAATTTGCACCCACATCAATAAAGCAGTCTTTTGTACTCTTAGCCATTAGTAAAATTACGTAATCAATTGACCTGATTTTAAATTTTGGATTTTCGATTAATGACTGTGGTTAGCATAACTATTTATGCGGACGTGAGATGAAACAAATCTAAAATCAAATGACAAAGCCAATGATTTTAGACATAAGGTGAATCTAAAATCTAAAATCCAAAATTGTTTGACTCAAGATAGCACTTTCTGTAAAGAAAGCAATAATTCGTTGACAGTATAGGGCTTCGGCAAAAAGGTATTGATACCAATGTTAGTTAATGCACTGAGCTTCTTGTCAGACATAAGTCCACTGGTGGCAATAATTCTGGCTTGGGGGTTAATTTTTTGCAGGGTACGGATGGCAGTTAAACCATCCAGCGAGGGTAGCATAATATCCATTAGTACAGCACTAATTTTGTCCCTATTTTTAGCGTACAGCGCGATCGCCTCAATGCCATCACTGGCAACTAAGATTTTATAGTTGTGAGCTTCTAGTGATGTTCTGGTAATCTCTTGAATGGCAGCTTCATCATCCACAATCAAAATTAATTCTCCATGTCCTGTCTGTGGTGGCAATTCTTCTGGAGTGAGTGTTTCCATTCCCTCCACTGCTGGCAAGTAAACCTTAAAGCTAGTGCCACTTCCCACTTCGCTATACACATTCACAAAACCTCCGTGGCTTTTAACTATCCCCAGTACGGTGGAAAGTCCTAAACCAGTGCCTTGTCCTACCTCTTTTGTAGTAAAGAATGGCTCGAAAATTCTATCTAAGATTTCTCTAGGTATCCCACCTCCAGTATCGGAGATAGTAACCACTGTGTAAGGCCCCTCTTTGGCTTCCAGGTTCATGCGGGCATAATTTTCGTCAATCAACAGATTCTCAGCATAAATACTCAAACTACCACCATTGGATATAGCGTCGCGGGCGTTAACGCAGAGGTTCATCAGCACTTGATGCAGTTGTGTGCTATCTCCAGAAACCATCCACAAATCTTGTGGTACATCAGTGCTGATTTCTATGGATTTGGGAAATGTCTCTTTGAGAATCTTGCCAAGTTCCACAATTATATGTCTGAGTTGCAAAGTGATGCGCTTCCCTTCTACACCCCGCGCAAAGGATAGCACCTGTTTGACTAAATCAGCACCGCGTCTAGCGTTGATTTCCAAAATCTCTAGTAGATGGCGAGTTCGCTCATCTGCATCAGGAAATTTGAGTGGTAATAATTGCGCTCCTGCCAAAATCGGTGTAAGGATATTGTTGAGGTCGTGAGCAATGCCACTAGCTAAAGTGCCAATACTTTCCAGGCGTTGGGCCCGAAACAATTGAGCTTCTAGGTGTTTTTTCTCGGTAACATCTGTATCAACGGTGAGAATTGATTTGGGTTTCCCTTGTTCATCGCACACTAAACTCCAGCGACTAGCAACAAGGATTTCCTTGTCAGTTTTAGTAAGTTTATTTAACTCGCCCTGCCACTTTCCTTTACTAAGAACTTGTAAAAGAGCCGCTTCGATTTCTGGTGAAAATTCGTCATACAAAAGCTCACTAGCATTTTGGCCGCAAGCTTCTGCCGCTTTCCAACCGTAAAGTGTTTCTGCGCCTTTGTTCCAGAAGATAATTTGATTGTTTAAATCTCGCAGGGAAATGGCATCTGTGGTAACGTCAAGTAATGCTGCTTGTTCGCGGATTTTTTCTTCTGCCAATTTGCGTTCGCGTAGCGCAGCTTGCTGTTCGCGCAGTGCGGCTTGTCGTTCGCTAATATCGATACTGGCGCATGTTACGCCGACAATTTCTTGCGACTCATTCCGCAATGGCTCAACTGTCAAATCGTAATATCTAGTTGTATCTTTGATTGTTATTGATACTTCCTCTCGCGTTCCTATACCAGTACTTAACACTCCACGTTTAATTGTAGTGAGACGTTGAGCATCTTCAAGTGGGATAATATCCAAGTCTTGTTTGCCCAACATTTCTTCAACCGTCAATCCATAAGAGGGATTGTAAACCCAGGTGTACCGTAACTCGCAATCTTGGTTGTAGACGAAGATGGGAGAGTTTTTCAGGGCCACCCGAAATCGTTCCTCACTCTGTCGCAGTGCGTTGTCTGCCCGTTGCCGTTCGATGGCATAACGCATGGAGCGCACCAGCAAGTCGCCAGTTACTTGCCCTTTCACCAAATAATCTTGCGCTCCTTCTTGCATTGCTCTAATTGCTAGGGTTTCATCGTTTATACCCGTCAGCACAATTATCGGAGTGGCTTTTGCTTGATGGTGAGCGATGACAAAAGTTTCTAGTCCCTGGCTATCTGGCAGCGAGAGGTCTAACAAAATTACATCAAAAAGTTCTTTAGCTAAGTAGTTGAGGGCTTCTGAAAGGCGCTCAACGGGCATCAAATCAACTACAACTGTAGTAACTTCCTTTAAAAACTCCTGTAATAAAAAGACATCACCAGGGTTATCTTCTACTAATAAGACTTTAATATTTTTACCTGCCATTTCCACTACTCCGGTGGCAGTTTTACGATCGCAAACCAAAAATTTTCTATTGATTGGACAATTTTAACGAATTGATCGAAATCTACTGGCTTAGTTATATAACAGTTTGCACATAAATTATAGGCTTTGAGGATATCTTCTTCAGCTTGGGAAGTTGTCAAAATTACTACAGGGATTCGCCTGAGGTTTTCATCTCCTTTAATTTCTGCCAGTACTTCCCGCCCATCTTTTCTGGGTAGATTTAAATCGAGCAGGACAATATCTGGATGAGCTGCTTCGACATATTTTTCCTGCTTTCGTAAGAATGCCATTGCTTCTACACCATCTTCGACCACATTCAAGTGAATCGAAATTTTGCTATCTTCCAAGGCGATGCGTGTGAGTTGAGCATCACCAGGATTATCCTCTACCAACAAAACCTCAATAGGCATAATCCCTGTTATAATGCCCACGATTGCTTACCTGCTTTATCTGGAATTGTCAAGTAGAAAGTCGAGCCTTGACCCAGTGTTGACTCAACCCAAATCTGGCCGCCGTGGCGTTCTATAATTTTTTTACAAATTGCTAAACCAATTCCAGTACCGGGATACTTATCTCTACCGTGCAAGCGCTGAAAAATTATAAAAATACGTTCAGCATACTGGGATTCCAAACCAATACCATTATCGCACACCGAGAACAACCATTCATCTACTGACTGGATAACGTTTAAACTTTCTCCATCTGGATTTGCATGTGTCTTCGTTACCCCGATGTGAATTCGTGGCTGCTGATTCTGGCAAAATTTGATCGCATTGCCAATCAGGTTTTGAAATACTTGGATCAATTGGGTAGCATCAGCCATAACTTCAGGTAGAGGCTCGTGAGTAACAATTGCTTGACTATCGGCGATCGCAATTTGCAAATTAGCGATCGCCTGTTCTAAGACAATACTACAATTTACTCGCGTAAAGGGCTGTCCACGGGAACTAACGCGAGAATAATTCAACAAATCATTGATTAGGGTCTGCATCCGCCGCGCCCCATCTACTGCATAGTTGATAAACTGATCAGCATTGGTATCTAGTTGATTTTTGTATCTTCGCTCTAGTAGTTGTAAATAACTCGTTACCATCCGCAATGGCTCTTGCAAGTCATGGGAAGCTACATAAGCAAACTGTTCTAATTCCGCATTAGAACGAGCAAGTTCTTGACTTTGCTGGGTTTCTTTTTCTAATAGTTGCGCTTGAGATAAAGCAATCCCAATTTGGTTAGCTAGTTGCTTTAACAACTCCGTCTCAAAATTATTCCACCGTCGAGGTGCAGCACACTGATGAGCCAGCAACAAACCCCAAATGCCGTCCCTAACGAGAATTGGCACTATGAGGTTAGCCTTGATAGCAAACTGCTGAAGAAATTCTCGATGGCATGGTTGAATATGAGCAGTTTCAACGTCTTCCATCGCACTCACTCTGCCTTGGCGATATCTTTCTATGTATTCTTCTTTAAAGCAGGGGTCAAAAATATTTCTTCCCAAAATTACCGGCCAACCAGGTAGCACCGCCTCTTGCACTACTGTTCCTGAACCATCAGGCTCTAGTTGAAAAATTAAAACTCGGTCAGCTTGTAGCAGTTTTTGTACCTCTGTTACCGTGGTTTGGAGGATTTCGTCTATTTGTAAAGATTCTCGAATTTTCAGAGTGATTTCAGCAAATAATTGCGATCGCAAATTCTGCCGCTTTAATTCTTCATCTGCCTGCTTGCGATCTGTGATATCAGTATAAGAACCCACCATCCGCACTATATCACCTGATGCGTCCCAAAGTGCCTGTCCTCGATCTAGAATCCATTTATAGCTGCCGTCTTGGCACTGGACTTGATATTCACAGACATAAAACGGTGTTTTCTTGGCAAAGTGGTCTTGGAAGGCTTGAAGTACCCAATCTCGCTCATCGGGGTGGATTAGTTTTGTCCATTCATCCCAAGCGTTGGAAACTTCGTGGTCTTTATAACCGAGCATTTCCTTCCACCGAGTTGAGAAGAACACTTCATTAGTCTTGAGGTTCCAATCCCAAATACCATCATTATTGCCATTTGATGCCAATTGCCAACGTTCTTCACTCTCTCGTAGTGCTTCTGCTGTTCGCCGTCGTTCAGTGATGTCTTGGAAATAAACAGATAAGCCGTCTTTTGCAGGATAAGCGTGGATTTGAAGCCAGCAGTTTAGTGGCTGATAAAACTCCTCAAATTCCACACTCACCTGTTTTAACATTGCCTTGTGATACTCACGATGGAATGTTGTGCCTATAAGTTCTGGAAATACCCTCCAAATGCTTTGACCTAATAATTCATTCTGGGTTTTTTGCAACAGCCGTTCTGCTTGACCATTAATGTAAGTAAATCGCCACTTTTTGTCTAAAGCAAAAAACCCATCAGTGATGCTTTCGAGCAAATTAGCAATGCGGATTCTCGCCGATTCTGACTCGGCGTGTGCTGCTTGCTGGTGTACCACGAGCTTCTCGGTAACTTGAGATACCTCAGTTACATGACGCCTGAGTTCTAATTGGTCGATTACCAAGCGGCTTAGAGCTACAAGCGCCTCCACTTGTTTTTGGCTCAATTCTTTTGGGGCTTGGTCAATTACACACAGAGTTCCCAGCATATCTCCCTTGGGAGTAATTAGGGGTACACCTGCATAAAACCGTATATATGGATAGCCAATTACGACCGCATTATTTGCTAATGTTTCATCAGCAAGGGTGTCAGGAACCACCACAACATTACGCCGCTCTTGGCAAAGGTAAGATAACCCAATACACCGCGGCATTTCTGATACATCTAAGCCTACTTTTGCCTTAAACCATTGACGGTTTTCATCAATGAAATTTACCAAGGATATGGACGTACCACAAATAAATGCCGCTAACTGAGCAAGATTGTCGTAAGCTTCTTCCGGTTCGGTGTCAAGAATTTGATACTGGCGGAGAGCTTCTAGCCTTGCCACTTCTGTATCAATTTGTCCAGCTTTCATTAACTTTTCTTGATAAATTTAAATGTAATATCCAGTCATGAGGGTGGCTATCTCAAGAATAGCTTAACCTCTTGTAATAATTCTTAGTCTTTTCCCCGCCTCTGGCTGTTCAGGAAAGCCTGTTAAATTCTATCAAAATGCCAAATTCGCATTAAAAGTGATTTTTAGTACCAAGCATTCCCTGTATACGCCGCAAAATTATTGCGTAGGCATAGCTCTTCGGTATATATCGCGCTAATTTTAGTGTAAACAAATTTAGTCTGTATAAGGAGATTTAATTGTTGCAGACTATCTACTAATCATTAAAACCTCACCTTGTCCTCACACACATCCCTCTCGTTAACAAGGCTACGTTGTACACCCACAAGTTCTTAACCTGCAATGCCATTGTATCGACTGACAATGCTCTACATGAGAATAAAGAAAGCGTCATCAAGCTAAGTTTTTAGGACTTGTGTGTACACCGTAGCCGTGAGTTCTGAGAGGGACAGGTTTTGCACAAGCAAAATCAGGGTGAGGTTTCTTTGGGCTATTTGATAAACCGTGAATTACGTCACCTTGACAGCACTACTATTACACCTCTACCAAAACCGCTTCTCGCAGCTTGGCAATCACATCACTTAAATTACCCGTGTTCAGGCGGTAACTCAAAGGATGGGCAATCAACCGCGCCGTGCTTTCATAGAGAGTCGCAATTTCAATCAAACCATTTTCGCGCAAAGTCCGCCCTGTAGAAACCAAATCCACGATCGCTTCTGACATTCCAGTAATCGGGCCTAGTTCAACTGAACCATACAACGGCACTATTTCCACAGGTAAATCTAGACTGTGGAAATATTCACGAGCGCAATTCACATATTTTGAAGCAACTCTACCATGCGCTGGTAAATCTAAAGGCGATCGGTAAGAACTGGATGCTTTTACTGCCACCGACATCCGACAATGCCCAAACTGCAAATCTACCAAGTGGGCAACTTGCGGCTGCTTCTCCCGCAACACATCGTAACCAACAACACCCAGTTGTGCCTGACCATATTCCACGTAAACAGGCACATCTTGCGCCCGCACCAACAAAGCTTTTGCAAGTCCCTTAGTGTCAGGAATTTGAAGTTGGCGAGTTCCTGAATCTAAAAAAGCACTAAAATCTAATCCCACAGATTGTAGCAGCAGGATGCTATTTTTAAGGAGTTCCCCTTTTGGCAATGCAACAGTCAGCATTATTTTTCTTAATATCCTTAGCGTTCTGGCAGTTTAATAATATTGAGAATATCTCTATATGCTTACCACAAGCAGCATGAGAATTTTATTAGTTGATGATGAAGTTGAACTAACTGAACCCTTGAGTCGCTTATTAACTCGTGAGGGTTACATTGTGGATGCCGCTTACGATGGCACAAGTGGCAACGAACATGCACAAACAGGTAGTTATGACCTACTAATTTTAGATTGGATGTTGCCAGGAAAAACGGGGTTAGAAATTTGTCAGCAATTACGATGCCAAGGTAAAACTACTCCCGTGCTGTTTCTCACAGCCAAGGATACTTTAGATGACCGCGTACAGGGTTTAGATGCTGGTGCAGACGACTATTTGGTTAAACCTTTTGAACTGCGGGAGTTACTAGCGAGAGTCCGGGCTTTATTGCGTCGTTCCGGTTCCCAAACCTATGAAACCACCACTGGACGTTTAACCGTCGCTGATTTAGAACTCGATTGTGAAAATCAAGTAGCCTATCGCCAAGGAAGAATAATTGAGCTATCGCAAAAAGAAAGCCA
>NZ_DASQZC010000363.1:0-31845 GCF_035638895.1 Nostoc sp.
TCTTTTCGCTTTCAAACTATAATATTTTCAAGGTTCGGTTCACCTCAAAGCGTCGCTTTTGTTCGCTCCGCTTCAGGCACTTATTCAATATAACGAACACAACTCCTTGTGTCAACTCTTTTTCCAAAAATATTTTGGAACAACTTTTGATTATTTATCAAAGCCTTACAGAGTAAGAGTTTTAAGCTATAGTATTTCTGGAAGTTACTAAGGAAGCAATAGATTTGTGAGCAATTCTGCTATTTTGCCGCCCTGGTTGGTTTTAGATCCACTTTTGCATGGCTGGTTGTTGGAGGATATTGGCAGGGGCGATCGCACTACTAATTCGCTACTCGTACAAGATGTGACGCTCGGCTCGGCTAGATGGATTGCTAAAGCTTCTGGGATTATTGCTGGCTTACCAGTTGCTGCTAGGGTGTACCAGATTTTGAATGAAAAAGTCAGCTTTGTGGCGGTTGCAGCTGAAGGTACATGGTGTGAGCCAGGACAAGTAGTAGCTGAAATTCATGGTTCGCTGGATGCCCTACTCATGGGGGAACGAGTCGCGCTCAACTTAGCTATGCGGTTGAGTGGGATTGCTACGCTGACTAATATATATGTAGAGAGAATTGCTGATTTACCTGCTCAGTTGGTGGATACGCGTAAAACTACACCAGGGCTGAGACTGTTGGAAAAGTATGCGACTGCTTTGGGTGGGGGGATTAATCACCGCATGGGGTTGGATGATGCGGTAATGATTAAGGATAATCACATTGCTGCGGCTGGGGGAATTGGAGAAGCTGTTACCCGTATTCGTTCTCAGATTCCTTACCCCTTGACTATAGAGGTAGAGACGGAAAGTTTAGAGCAGGTGAAAGAAGCTTTGCAGTACAAAGTTGACATTATCATGTTGGACAATATGCCTTTGGATATGATGCGTGACGCAGTGCAGTTGATTCGCCAGCAGGATAGCCGGGTAAAAATTGAAGCTTCTGGAAATGTAACTTTGGAAACTATTTGCAGTGTAGCAGAAACGGGTGTTGACTATATTTCTAGCAGTGCGCCGATTACTCAGTCGAAGTGGTTGGATTTGAGTATGAGGATTGTACTTTAAAATAAATAATCTGAATAATCCAACTGCAAAATCGGTGTAATGTTACATTTCAGCAGGATCAAAGTCTAAAAAAATGCAAGTAAAACCGCCAGACTTTTTCTGTCGGGCTTATTAAAGCCTATTTAAATTGGAATTTCAATCCAGAATTCTGTGCCTTTTCCTGGTTCTGATAGACAAGTTAAAATTCCACCATGTTAATTTGGTAGCTAATTGACAGTCCTAGCCCTGTTCCCTTACCCACCTGTTTTATGGTGAAAAAAGGATCAAATAAGCGTTTTTTAACGTCTTCCTCCATCCCTAATCCATTGTCAGCAATTCGGATTACAACAAATTTACTATCTAAAATTTTAGTCCGAATTATAATTTGCGGTTTATAAGTTATTTTTAAATTGACCATTGACTCTTCTAAAGCATCGATCGCATTAGTCAAAACATTCATTAATACTTGATTAATCTGCCCAGGGAAGCAATCAACTAAGGGCAATTTACCATATTTTTTAACAATGCATATATCCAGCCCAATGCCATTATTTTTCCAGCGATGATGCAAAATTAATAGTGTATTTTCAATTCCTTCATGAATGTCAACTAGTTTTTTATCTGCTTCATCATGACGAGAGAAATTCCGCAATCCTAAAACAATTTCACGGATACGATTAGTACCCATATTCATTGAAGACAAGAGTTTAGAAAGGTCATCGCTAATAAATCCTAAATCAATTTTTTCAGCAAAATCTTGAATTTCTGTCTGGGGGTTGGGATAGTATTGCTGATAAAGGTGCAATAAAGTTAACATCTCTTGAAAGTATTCGTTAGCATAGGTTAAGTTGCCATGAATAAAGTTAACTGGATTGTTGATTTCATGGGCAACTCCAGCTACTAACTGTCCCAAGCTAGACATTTTTTCATTCTGGAGCAGTTGAGATTGAGTTTGCTGCAATTTATGCAAGGTTTCAGTGAGTTTTTCGGTTTGAGTTTGAGCAGCTAAAGTAGCAGAGCGACTTTGGGTATAAAGTTGTGCATGATCGATGGCGATCGCTAGTTGATCGCAAACAGCTTGTAGCAGGCTCATTTCACTATTAGTCCAAATGTGATCGCCATTTTCAAGACCCGTATATTTAAAGGCTAACTGGATGTTAAATAGATTACTCTGGAGGTTCCTAAGCAATACTGCCGCGCTTTCTGGCTTCTTTGTAGGAAGTTCCTACATTTTTTAGACCAGCTTTAATCATTTGTTGTTCGAGGAGGGCAAAGAAACGTGTTCTATCGCCACCTTTTACCACTGCTTGATTATGGGCTTCTGCGATCGCTACTGGGTAACCATATCCTTTTTGCACTTGTGCTAGCATTAGCCCCAATGCTTGGTCTAGTATGGTTACATTCTCTGCTACCCATGCTGGGACTTCGATTCGGGCGATTTCGGTGCCAACGTGGACATAGCAAAAGTAAATGGTTTGGTCTCCGTAGAGTTCAAGAATGGGGGAATTACTGCGCCACAGGGTACTGCGTTGTCCTGGTTTGAGTCGGGTCGCCCAAACAGAAGTATCTCGCAACTGTTCAAAAATTTTACAAGCTACTTTTTCTAGCTGATTTGGGCAATAGGTTTTACAATCTGGTACTGGATGAGGACAAGCTAACAACCGTAAAAAGTTCATTGTCTCAATGCTGCGAGAGGCACTAAGATAGCCCATGAGGGGAATTTGAGCATCACGCATTTGCTGCCAAGCTTCCAGGATGGGGGGTAAAATACGATCGCGTGCATCCATCGGTAATTGTTCTAAAAACCAGTAAATTAATGAACCATCTACCATCGCCAATGCTGGTGCTTCCCCTTTCGCTGCACATGCAAGTTCTGCCAATACCGTTGTTTCTGAAGCAGTGCGACGAAAACTCATCCATTCTTCGGTTCTAATTCCCCACTGCCGAGACATATATAAATCTTCTGGGCGGTAAAAAACCTCTGGCAAACTATCTAGTAACGGATGGCGATTTTGACCGTAATGTAAGACTACTCTACCGATATTTAAAAGATAACAGTAAGCAATTTCGTGATGGTTAGGGGCAATTTGGGAGCCATCGGTAGCGATGACAGTATGAATTTTTGGAGGAACTGGGATATCAATGCAGGTTTCTAACGGCTCAATTGGGGTAGCATTAGCAAAGAGAATGCGATCGCGCCATTTTTCCTGGCGATCAATTAAATCTTGTTGAGACTCATAAGCATTTTTTAGATGTTGTTGCGCCAATTCTAAACGCTGACGACTGGCAACAGCTTCTAAAGTAAGATGCTGACTTAAACCCTGCATTTGTCGCGCCAGTTTTGTAAGGTCAAGCATAAAAGTAAGTGCTGAGTGAGAAGTGAATAGTTATGAGTTATTATTTCACCTAAATTGAAAAACGTAAGCTTCTGGTTTCTAATCTTTGCTATCTATCCCACTTCTTTACCATTTCGCCTCGTAATAAATTCCGAAACTAATAATTAAAACTTTTTCAGACGACTAAATAAATCATTTCAGTCCACTTGAGTGGACTTGGGTTATTAGCCAGGAACTTAAGTTCCTGGCGGGATATCGGGAAACGCAAGAATTTGACTATTACAGAAATCTAGACAATGACAAGCCCTTTTAGGGTAAAGGTATCAAGAGATTATTGCAACGTATTTCATCTATTTAAAGCCAAGTAGGAAAATCTTTAGAAAAGTGAGACAGTGATAACAGATGAATTCGCGAATCATTTTGGGCGGCTTCTCGTTCTGCTTGGGTATTATAACCCCAATCTGCGAGTAAGAGCTTTACCTCTGCAAGGTCTGCTTGTTGTTGGACTAACTGCAAAGTCTTGAGTCTATCTTCTACAAACCAGAGACTAACTGCCTTATTTTCTGCTTCCTGCTTTAAATTTCGTAAAATTTCATATTTAGGAAGCTTGACTTCTTTGCCAATAATTGATTTTGCTGGTAAATTCACTCCTTCTTGTTGTAACAATTGTTGGACAAAACGCCCTTCTTTAGTTGTCACAATGTATAGATCAACTCCACTGGCAAGAGTTAATTTGATTTTTTCTATTACACCTGGATAAAATCTATGTAGACTTAGCCAACCATCTAAATCTGTGGTAATCCATTTATCTCGTTGCTTATCTAGTTTTGCGCCAATTTCTTTTGCTTGCAGCTTGTCGTTTAACAAAAGTTTTGGGGCGATGCTTGCCCATTCATAAAGAATTTTATCATCAAGAATTCCATCTACCAAGGCTTTGATTAAAACGGGCATTTCCCAACCTGTTTCAATTACAGGTCGTAGGCGATAGAATCTTAAAGCCAAATCATCTGGTGGTGTGTCGTTAGCAAAAGACCAAATTTCACAGTAGGTACGCCATGCTACCTCAAAATATTCAATTAGTCCGTCGCATATGACTCCATCAAAGTCTAGGGCTAAAATTGTGGGACTACTTGCTGTCATTGTTTTGAGGATGAAACTGCTGTTGCCAGCTTAACTGAACTAGCAATGATTTGTTGTATCACAACTGTAGGCAGGAAAAATAGTCTGGATGATTACAGGCGATCGCTTTAGTACTTCCAAGCGAGTAACTTTTCATCGTAATCATGACTCCAAACCGCCTCGACCTTTTGCTTCTCAATAATACCCAAACGGGTACTTGGCTTTAATAATCTGAAATGTCATGATTTTAGTGTGAATGTCCTCAATGTAACTCTACTAACATATCAGAGGGGATTACCGGACTCGTAAGAAAGCAGGGGAAGTCCTTTCTTTCATGTTTAATGATTACCTTGCTATATACCTCACTTGACGGCCCATCATCCTACCTCAACGAGCTTGAGGATAAGCATGACCTTGTTTGAAACTCCTCCAAATGTGTCAAGTTGTCAATTGGTGGCAAAATTCGCGCGATTAGTGATTTTCTAGAGTTTGCTGGAGTGTTGCCAGCGTCCTCATTAAGTAATAGTCGTTAAAAGACTTTTGTCTGGAACTCATACTTGCAAGGGGACTCAATGAAAGAGAAAACTTAATGAGTGATAATTAAAATCCCTGTACCTAAAGGCCAGGGAGAATTTCAAGAGACTAATGCCAGTTTTTGAACGCAACCCATTATAAGGATAGGGTGTAGGGAAGCCTAGCAAAGAATTTAGTTGCTCAATATTAAATCTTCTTTGTCTAGTTATTCCTCTACACCTGCTCCGTTGGCGTAGCCTAAGAAGAGAAGAGACTTGGTTATCAAAAGAGACAACTAAATAGTGATAAAAGCGGAAGGTTGAGCCAAAAGTATACTTGCAGTGACATTATCCAACTTCGCCAACACTTGATTGTCAGAACTATCCATAATGAAGGTTTGACTTCCTTGTTGTTGTATCAACAATTGACCGAACTCAAGACCTCCTGACAAGGCAATTCTATCCTTACCTATTTCAAAGGCAGTAATGGAGTCTGTGCCGTCACCAGAAGCAAACACAAAAGTGTCAGCGCCATAACCCCCTGTAAGTACATCTTTGCCACTGCCTCCATAAAGCCAGTCATCGCCTGCGCCCCCCAATAGTTGGTCATCACCCATACCACCAAATAGCGTATCGTTACCATTATCACCTGAAAGTCTGTCATTGCCGCTATCGCCATACAGCCGATCATTACCATCATTGCCCCAGAGAGTATCGTTTCCGTCGCCTCCGAAAAGTTGGTCATTTCCTACATTACCTACAATGTTGTCGTTACCGCCAAACCCATAAATCTTGTTAGCTGGGGCATGGCCTTTTAAGTACTCAGAATTTTCAGTGCCATTGAGAAGATAAATTTCGCTAGCAAGAGGGGGTTTAACTGTGCCAGTGATAGCAAAGTTAAAGAGGCTTTCGTCACTATCGTTGGTGGTCAAACTGAGGCTGCCACTATAGGTTCCAGGTGTAGGTATATTCGTATTGAGTGCCACGGTTATACTTCTTGAATCGTTGGCAGCCACACTATATGGAGAAGCTCCTACCAAACTAAAGCCGCTAGGAAGTTTGAGATTACTGAGGTTGAGCGTAGCTGTACCGATGTTCTTGATGATGAAAGTTTTGGTTACGGTACTACCGAAAGTGACGTTGCCAAAGTCGATGGCAGTGGTGCTGCCATCTGGAATGTTAACTGTGCCATTGAGAACTTGAATTTCAGGGGTAGGAGCGGGCTTTACTTTACCGCTAATGGCAAAGTCAAAGGGGCTTTCGTTAGGATCGTTGTTGATCAAATTGAATCTACCAGAATATGTTCCAGGTGTTTTCGTATCGAGTGCCACCCTTATATCCGTCCAATTATTGATAGCCAAGGTAGCTGGAAGAGTTCCTACCAAACTAAAGCCGTCGGGGAGTTCGAGATTACTCAGATTGAGTGCAGCTTTACCCGTGTTTTTAATGGTGAAAGTTTTAGTTACGTAGCTGCCAAAAGCAGCTTCACCAAAGTCAATAGCATTAGTATTGCCATCTACAATGTCAACTGTGCCATTGAAAAGTTGAATTTCGGGAGCGTTCACTTTACCACTAATAGCAAAGTCAAAGGGGCTTTCGTTAACATCGTTGTTGGTTAAACTGAAGTTGCCAGTGTAGGTTGCGCCAATAGTCGTATTTAGTGCCACTGTTATATTCGCTGAAGTCTTGGCAGCCAAAGTAGCTGGAAGAGTTCCTACCAAACTAAAGCCGTTGGGGAGTTTGAGGTTACTCAGGTTGAGTGCAGCTATACCTATGTTCTTAATAGTAAAAGTTTTAGTTACAGTGCTACCAACAACGACCTCACCAAAGTTAATGGCAGTAGTGCTGTTATCTGCAATATCAACTGTGCCATTGAGAACTTCAATTTCGGGGGTAGGAGTGTTATCGGTAGGGGCTTCGTATGCACCAATATCAGTTAATACACTGCCGTTGCCATCGCCATCTAGGGGAACAATCTTAGTGATGCTATTGAAGGTGCTGGAACCAGCATCAATAGCAGGACTTCCAGGTTTGAGCCTAAAGTCACGATTCGCTGCATTAACAAACAACGGGTCTTTGTTTAAAACGTTTCCTGAACCTGTGCCTTTAAAAAGTCCATTGTAAGCAAGGTTATTATCAAATGAAACATTAGTAGAACTAACAACAGAAGTCGCAGACTCTCCGTTGCTTGCATACATAATATTGTTCTGGACTCGAACATTTTTAGCACTGTTAAGGAAAATTTCTCCGTCTGAGATTTCTTGTGAGTTCTGGTAAGTTGTATTATTCACAATGTCTACAGGGTTTTCTCCTTTGAAAATCTGAATACCTGCGCCACCATTGTTATAAATTAAGTTCTTACTGATTAAGGCTTTGCCGGTGTAAGCAACATTTCCAATAGAAGAAGTGTCAAGCATTATTCCATGACCCTCTGTTACTCTTCCGGCATTAATCCAAGGAACTAATTGTTTATTATCAAAGACCGTGTTATCTTTAATAATTACTTTGTAATCTGTTACGTTTTCATCGGAATTCCAAAGGTGAAGCATTGTAATTCCTTGGGTTCCAAAAGGTGAGTACCAACCATTTCCAGAAACCACATTGTTTTTTACTGTAATGTAGTCTACTTCTGCTGTTGCAATCCCGCCTCCTGGAAATTTAGAAATGTTGTTATTGCTAATTGTGATGTGATGTGAACGTTGTTTTTCTACGCCATCAATATATGTAACGTTAATACCATTCCCAGATGTTGCTGGGTTGTTCAAATTATCTTTATGCTCTAACGCATATTCTAATGTAGTATCATCTCGTGCTCCTACGAGCTTCAGTCCATTAATGACTATATAAGAAGAGCCTGTAATTGAGACAGCATTCCAATTTTTCTCGTGTGCTTCTAGAACAGGTGTGTGTCCAGGATAAGCAGTAAATGTGATCGGCGCACTAGCGGTACCGTGCTTATCTGAAATACTCAGGATATTAGGGTAAATATTTGTATAAGTACCATTCATGACGTAGACGGTATCACCTGCCTTCACCAAGTCCCCGGCTTTTTGGAGGGTGCGAAATGCAGATCCTTCTTTCAAACCATCATTTTTATCACTGCCTGTTCCAGAAACGTAGTATGTGTTGCCAGCCATGAGATTAACTCCGAATATTTGTAAGGTGAATTGGTACTAAGTTCTCAGCAAGAAACTATGTTGCTAAGTAATTATTTGAATGGGTAATTTATTTGGACTTTTCAAGACAGTCGCAGTTGTGTGATGGCGTACCCGCCCTTTCCGGTGGCGCAACTTGAAATCGCGTTTTTTGTAGAAAAACAGTTATAAAACTGAAAATTTTTATCTTATTAACCGTTGATGGTTAAAGTAGGGATGTCGATACCGTCAATCGTCAGTGTTTTATTGAGGGTAATCGGACAATTTGCACGCAGACAAGGCAGCGCAAAGCTAAAGACGTTTTCTATCATCTCTGCGTTTTATTGAGTGGTCAAAGTTGAAACTTTAGTAGGTTTACCCCTTAACTTAAAGGGAACTAATGTAACAACTTGGTTGAACTTGTTGTAAGCGGTGTAACTGAGCCTCGTGAACTCATGTATTAAAACTAACCTTTACATAGCAGATGGAAATCAGTAAATATTCTGAATATAGTTATTTTTTTTACAATAAAGTCAAAATTTTTATGGAGATGTCGTGCTGGAGTCCTGTTAATTTTCAGAGTGATATGGGAGCGGAGAGCGATTTGTGCAAGGTTTTGATGAAATTTCTCTAAAAATTTTTGAAGAAGCGATGCCTTCTTTACTAAACGCCCTGCTACCCCTAACAGCACTTTTAAGTCAAGTTATCGTAAATTTTTGCGGTTGCGATCGCAAAGGAGGCTGGAAAGAAGAAGGTTTTGGTCTAGTTCATCAATCTTTGAGATAGTTTGGTTTGATGGTGCCAACTTACTTAATCTTCATAATATGAACACTCAAATAAACTTTAGAATACCTGTTGCTTTGACTATTGCTGGTTCAGATAGCGGTGGCGGTGCAGGAATTCAAGCTGATTTACGTACCTTTGCTTTTCACTGTGTCCACGGTACTAGCGCCATAACCTGCATCACGGCACAAAACACCTTAGGAGTCAAAAGGGTTGATGCCATGCCAACAGAGGCTGTTGTGGCGCAAATTCAGGCAGTAGTTGAGGATATTGGCGTACAAGCTGCCAAAACGGGAATGTTGCTTAATCAGGAAATTATCTTTGCTGTTGCCCAGCAGGTAGAAGCTTTACAAATCAATAATTTAGTAGTTGATCCGGTAATGGTTTCACGTACAGGGGCACAATTGATTGATGATGATGCTGTAAAGACTCTATGCCATGCCCTGATTCCCAAGGCGGTTGTGATCACGCCGAATCGCTACGAAGCCCAGATTTTAAGCGGTTTACAAATTAATACCTTGGAGGATATGCAAGCTGCTGCTGAAATTATTCACAAGACTTTACGGACGAAGGCTGTTTTAGTCAAGGGCGGAGGTATGCAGGGAGACTTACGTGGTGTTGATATCTGGTTTGATGGGGACAAGTTGGAACTTTTGACTTGCCAGCAGGTAGAGACAAATAATACCCACGGTACTGGTTGTACACTATCGGCTGCGATCGCTGCTAATCTGGCCAAAGGACAAGACTTGTGGCAGGCAGTACAAGAGGCAAAGAAGTATGTGACTACTGCACTCACTTACGCCCTAGATATTGGCGAAGGGCAAGGCCCTGTAGGACATTTCTTCCCATTGTTAGGACTGGGGACTGGGGACTAGGGATTGGGGACTAGGGAAAAGTTTTCTTAGTACCAATCCCCAATACCTAATTCTCGATTCCCAATACTAAATCTTTGCTCTTTCAGCATTTTTCTATTATTCTTGGGCATAGTTTCAGGGCTGACTATCTTTGTTAGCATCTCTGTACGACCTACTTACTTTGATTTTTAATACCAAGTCCCCGATGCGAACAACCATAGGTTCAGTTCACAGGAATTCGCCAACACCGGCTACTCAAGCTTCTCCTCCCTCTGTACCACTTTCTGTATATAGGGAATTGTCAACAGAGTTGCAAGCAACACAGGCGAAGCTAGATGCACTTACCACCAAAAATCAGCAATTAGTACAAGAAAATCAACTATTACGCCAAGAAATTACCAAAGTTGTTGAGTCTTTTTCTCATTTACAAAAGTTTGTGGATTCCCATACTGCGCCTGATTATCACCAATTTCCCCAAGCTTCTAATGACAAAAATGCTGCTAAAGTGCCAGTAACACAAGCGCGTCCACCTCAGCAGGTTTCTCGTTCGCATCCACCCGTTACTCCCAAAACACCACCCAAAAAAAGCCGCCAAGACTTTTCTACACCTGTAATGGAAATGAATTTTCCGATACCACAACCAGTTTATATAGAAGAGCAACAAGTAAGTTATTATCCCACTACTGAGCCAGATGCTAAGGAACTCAATGGCTGGTGGCTAATTATCACCATATTGTTAATCATGCTTACTGCCTTTAGTGCTGGATATTTCATTGTGCGTCCCTTGTTTGAACATCAGAAACGTTAGTTGACACTCCCACAGTCAGCAGCACCAAGCTTGCAAGCTACCGAGCAATTTCTCTGCAATCATTCTCTAAAATATCTGAGCATATCTGCTAAATGGCGTAATTTATTTATTTTTAGGTTATGAAAGCTACATAAAATGCTAAATTGACAGCAACTTGTTTATGTTACAACCTTAAAGATTATCTAATTAATAAATCCTTGCCGCTTTTCATGTCCCAAACCCTTAAGCAAAGCATCTACACTTTAAAAAAGTGACAATTATTACATATATTTTAGGAAAAGCACTGCTAGTTACAGCTTCAGACAAAGGATCTGGTTAGATATATAAACGAAGCTAGTAGAAGTCAGGAGTCAAAAAGATGAAAAAAGTAGAAGCTATTATCCGCCCATTCAAGCTAGATGAGGTAAAAATTGCCTTGGTTAACGCTGGTATTGTCGGCATGACTGTTTCTGAAGTCCGGGGATTCGGACGCCAGAAAGGCCAAACTGAACGGTATCGCGGTTCTGAGTACACCGTTGAGTTTCTACAGAAACTCAAAGTGGAAATCGTCGTTGATGACAATCAAGTTGATATGGTGGTGGACAAAATTATTGCTGCTGCCCGCACTGGTGAAATCGGCGATGGTAAAATTTTCATCTCGCCTGTTGAGCAAGTGATTCGGATTCGCACCGGCGAAAAGAACACAGAAGCAGTTTAAAAAAGTTATGAGTAGAGACGCGATTAATCGCGTCTGTACAGGAGTTATGATTTGTGAGTCAAGACTAAATTAAGTGATGATTTAGTAAAATTCATAAATCTAAACTCCTAATTCCTAACTCTTAATTTTCTCTAGCTGTGGAAGTAAAGCTGTAAAAGCCTTGCCTCTATGGCTAATTGACCCTTTTAGATCCCGTGTCATCTCAGCAAAGGTCAATTGCAACTCTTGTACATAAAAAATTGGATCATAGCCGAAACCACCATCACCACGCGGTGCATGGAGAATTTCGCCGCGACAAATACCTTCGGATTCTAATACGATCGCACCATTAGGACGAGCGATCGCTACTGCACAAACAAATTGAGCTTGTCGATTTACCTCGTTTTCTAATTCCCTCAATAGCCTAGCAATGCGTTCTGAGTCGGTTTTGGCGTAACGTGCAGAATATACCCCTGGTACGCCATTTAGAGCATCTACTTGCAAGCCCGAATCATCAGCAATTGCCCAATTTTCTGTCGCTTTAGCAATTTGTGATGCTTTTAGACAAGCGTTGGCGGCAAAGGTTTCGCCCGTTTCTTCGATTTCCAATTCTTCAGGTTTAAGGGTTAATTCCCAACCAGAATTTTCCAGATAAGCTTGCATTTCCCGCAACTTACCTGGATTTCCTGTAGCTACTACAAGTAATGTCATGAATTACAAATTATTAGTTAGGAGTTAGGAGTGATGAGTTATGAGTTAATTAATTCCTAACTCTTAACTCTCAACTCCTCACTAATTTTACTCTGCCCAGTGTTTCGCCCAAGCAAGAGTTTGATGCACTTGCTCAATTGTCGGGGCTTCGCAGTAGAGGCGTAAAACTGGTTCAGTACCGCTAAACCGAATCATTAACCAGCTTTTATCAGCGAGGCGATACTTGTAGCCGTCAATCGTCTGGCAATCAATTACTGCTAACCCAGCAATTTCTGTTAAGGGTTGGGTTTGCAGTTGTTGCAAAAGACGCGATCGCACTTCCATACTTGCTAAGGGTAAATCAATGCGATCGTAAGCTGAAATAAACCCTGTTTGTTTCTGCAAGTAGCGGTAATACTCACCTAAATCCAAACCAGATTCTACAATCGCCTCTAAAACGTATAATGCTGAGAGCAGTGCATCGCGTTCGGGTATGTGGCTGCCATAGCCAATTCCTCCCGACTCTTCACCGCCCAGCAAAACTTTTGCTGCTAACATTCTGTCAGCGATGTATTTATAACCAACTGCTGTCTCAAATACCGACAGGTTATGTAGTGCTGCCACCAAGGGCATTAAGTCGGAACCACTAACAGTTTTGACTATTTCACCCTTACAGCCGCGCCGCAAGGTTAAATGGTCGATTAATATCGGAATTAAAACTTGGGAACTTAGGAAGTTGGCTTCCCCGTCTACAGCCGCAATGCGATCGCAATCCCCATCAAATACCAACCCCACAGTTAAACCTGATTTATCTCTTTCTCGGTGAGTTTTGATGACTTCAAATAACTTTGAAAGGTATTTCGGCAAGGGTTCCGGCGCACCTCCACCAAATAAGGGATCGCGTTCTGAGTTGATTTCTTTGACTTGATTGCCTAATAGTCTCGCCAATCCGCCAGCCGCCGCGCCATGCATAACATCGGCAAATAATGTCAATTTTCCAGAGGCGATCGCTTCTCGAATTTTGACAATATCAACTTTACCTTCTAATGCTTGAGTATAACTGGGCCAAGGATCAAATTTCTCTTGCTTGCCTGGAGTAGCTGCTAATGGTACTCCAACTGACAACTGCGCTTCGATCTCTTTTGTGACTTCTTCCGGCACCGAACCACCAAAACAACCCTTAACTTTTAACCCCAAATATTTACCAGGATTATGGCTAGCTGTAATGACTAGCGCCCCTAAAGCATTGAGTTGTTTTGCTGCCCAACTATAAGCTGGGGTTGGGGCAAAGTTTTCGCTCAGTAGCACATCAAATCCGACAGAGGTGACAGTATCAGCAACAGCACGAGCAAAATCTTCGGCCATGAATCGGCGATCGTAACCGACAATTATTGTCCGGCTACCCACCGTAGAAAAATATGTATTATATAATACTTTTGCGGCAACTGGCGCGACCAGGGCTAGGCGTTCAAAGGTGAACTCGTCACCAATAATGCCCCGCCAGCCGTCTGTACCAAACTTGATTGAGTTAGCTACAACTGGCATCTAAGTATCCTAAGTATCCTAAGTATCTACTTGAGGATTCTAGCATTTATACAGTGGACAAAGTAAAAAAAGAATCTAGTAATAATATGTACTAATAATGTTTAACAGTAAATTGGGCAAATTTGTGCATTCTAGAAGTGCGATCGTCCCAGAATTATACTGTTGCAGACATTGTTTCAAGTCGTGTTTAAGTCCTATTAGAACTCCATTAATGGGTCTTTGATACTTTGCCAACGCAGAGCATAACTTTACTCCTGTGCCTTCTGCTTTTAGTCTTCGCTTTGACCAAATAATGAATTATGTTGACTACTTCGCTATGCAAGACCAGTATTTCCGGTAAAATCAAATTCTGAGGACTGTGGATTTGGGGGAAATTTGGGGTGCCTACACTTGGCGTTAACATTGACCATATCGCCACTATCCGGCAAGCACGGCGGACAGTGGAACCTGACCCCGTGGCGGCGGCGGTGCTGGCAGAATTAGGGGGTGCAGATGGGATTACGGTGCATCTGCGGGAAGATCGGCGGCATATCCAAGATAGGGATGTGCGTATATTGCGAGAAACAGTGCGATCGCATCTTAATTTAGAAATGGCCGCTACAGATGAAATGCTAGCGATCGCTCTCGATATCAAACCAGATTATGTAACTTTAGTCCCCGAAAAGCGCGAAGAAGTCACAACAGAAGGCGGATTAGATATTACCCTCCAAATTGCTAGAATAGGTGAGATAGTCGATAAATTGCAAAATGCTAACATTCCAGTTAGTTTATTTATCGATGCTGACATAGCACAAATTGAAGCATCTGTCAAGGTGCAGGCGCGATTTATAGAATTGCACACCGGACAATATGCTGAGGCTAAAGATGAAACCAATCGCCAGCGAGAATTAGCCATATTAGCTAAGGGGTGTGAACAAGCAATTCAAGCTGGATTGCGAGTCAACGCTGGTCATGGACTCACCTATTGGAACGTCTATCCGGTAGCTGCGCTTCCAGGTATAGAAGAACTGAACATTGGTCATACCATCATCAGTCGGGCAGCATTAGTAGGCATGGAAAGGGCAGTCCATGAGATGAAACAAGCTATAAGAGGGATTAGAGAGTAGGGAATAGGGAATAGGGAATAGGGCATTGGGAATAGGGAATTGGGCATTGGGAATTAGTTATTTTTTCTTGCCTCCCCTGCCTCCCCTGCCTCCCCTGCCTCCCCTGCTCCCCACTCCCCACTCCCATATCTTAAAAGAGGGTTGTCTACTGCGAAATCTAGAAATTGAGAGCAAACCTTCAGCAAAAACTTCTATGAGCGCAACACAGTCTAACAACCTGCCGCTTTGGGTACAGGATAGAGATAAGGTGATAGCAGAAAGCACTGATGTAGAGTGGCGTTATCAGACACCGCCTGATTATTCCCGTTCCAAAGAGAATCTCGCTCAAGAAAGTACCTATAATCACCTTGAAGGTACACTGGA
This sequence comes from Nostoc sp., assembly GCF_035638895.1. Lineage (GTDB taxonomy): Bacteria > Cyanobacteriota > Cyanobacteriia > Cyanobacteriales > Nostocaceae > Nostoc. The sequence continues at coordinate 14,999 of NZ_DASQZC010000363.1, forward strand.
AGCGATCGTGCAAAACTTGGTGCGAACCTTCGAGATGGAGGTATCCTTTAAAGCTAACCCGCAAGAGTGGTTATCTATTGTAAATGACAAGTTTCGTGTAAGTACCAATGGCGGAGTAGAGTACACAGCAGCAGATGTATCAGCCCAAGGTACTTACAATTTATTTATGGCTGATTCAGAACACTACAAGGCTTCAGAAGAAAGCTTTGAATCATCCGCAAAAGTCTTCCACACAACATTTCCCCAAGGATTTCCTTGGGAAGTGCTGGAAGTTTTCTCAGGGCCACCAAACGTCACATTTAAGTGGCGCCATTGGGGACATTTTAAAGGAGAATACAAAGGCCATGCACCTACTGGAGAGACAGTAGAAATTATCGGCATGAGCATTGCAAAAGTTACCGATGACTTAAAGGTTATTTCCTTGGAACATTACTTCGACAATAATTTGTTCTTGGAAAAGCTAACATCTGGTGGCAAACAGATAAATGCCCAAAAGCAGGGAAGTGCTTGTCCGTTCAGTTCTTGGTTCAAGAAATCCCACAAGAGTTAGTTTTTAGGGGTACAGAGTGCAGCACTGTGCCCTTAAATTATTCACGTAGCAACCATAAGGATGAAAATGCAAACATATTATTACGTTTTAGCCAGTAAAAAATTTCTTCTCGAAGAAGAACCGACACACGAAGTTCTCAAAGAACGTACCCGCCACTACCACGAACAAGAAAAACAAATAGATTTTTGGTTGGTTCAGCAACCAGCTTTTTTGGAGACACCGCAGTTTTCAGAGCTAAAGGCAAAGTGTCCTCAACCAGCAGTAGCAATTATTTCTACTAATCCCCAATTTATTACTTGGTTAAAACTGCGTTTAGAATACGTCAGTACTGGTGAATTCCAGGCTCCTTCTGAGACAATACCAGATGCATTGGCATCGTTGGCTGCCGTCTCTTAGGCATGAGGCATGGGGAAGAGGCAGAAAGGCAGGGAGCAGGGGGAAAAGGAGAAAATTTCTCCCTTGCCCCCTATTCCCCACTCCCCACTCCCTAGTTTTCTTTTTGAGTAAAAAAATATATTTTTTGACACTCATTTTATCCCCATACTGAAGTAACTGGGTTTTCAGCTTTTTTCTTATAAAATCTTCTAAGACACCTTGATTTACATAATCTAACTTTTGTGCATAGATTTCAGATTTTACCAAGTGTTTTAGGATTAGCGATGTCTACGATGAGCTTCGCTTACGTAGGGTTGATTGGTAGCATGAGTTCTGTCTTTGCCCAACAAACCGTCCCCCTTTGTCAACCACCAAATGCGGGTGAGTATCTTTTACTGGTAGTCAGTCCCACAGCAGATAATCAAAAGCAGTTGCGTAGTGCCTTACCACCAGAACTGAAGACGATTAACTGCAAATATCTCAACGAAACTGTGACCCGGATAGGGGGCTTTAATAAAATTGATGATGCCAATCGATGGGCAAGGTATGTCAGCAATATTGTTGGCTTGTCTGCCATCATCACCACTAGACCAACAACGCCAGATGTGCAGCCACAGCAACAGGCACAGCTACAGCAGGCACAGCAGCTACAGCAGCCTCAGCAGACAGCTTATAATCCTCAAGCATTAGGAGAAGGTTATGCAGTGCTGGTAGATTATTACAACCGTCCAGAACTAGTAAATAGTGTGCAACAAGTAGTGGGAGGGAACGTAGGTTTTGTTTCTTATGGACAACGCCCTTACTTGTTGGCAGTTTATACGACTAACCAAACTGAAGCATACAACACCTTGCAGAAACTGAACAATGGCGGTTTTGTTGCCAGCATAGTAGATAGTCGTAAGGTAATTTTGCTGCGCTCAACTGTACGGTTGTAGTCATTAGTCATTAGTCATTAGTCACTAGTCATTCGTTAATAAACTGTAGACTGTAGACTATTGACTAATAAGCAGACCTAGCTAACCAATAGATGGTTATGCCCAAAGCCGACCCTGCTATTACTTGAACTGGTGTATGTCCAAGTAATTCCTTCAGACGGTCTTGGCTAAAGTCTGGTTTTTCATGAAATAATTCATCAATCATTTGATTGAGGATACGAGCTTGCTTACCAGCTGCTTGGCGAACTCCGGCTGCATCATACATGACGATGATGGCAAAAATCATCGCAACGGCAAAATCAGGAGATGCCCAACCGAGTGTTTGCCCTACACCTGCGGCTAGAGCTGTAACTAAAGCTGAATGGGCGCTGGGCATACCTCCGGTTGTCACTAAAACACGCACATTCAGTTTGCGATTTTTGACGATCTCGACTACGAGCTTTAGGGCTTGAGCAATTAAACAAGCTATCAGAGCAACCAGCAGCACCCGGTTGTCTAAAATGTTGCCTATGTCCTGCATGGTATTTTGGTTAGGTTAGTAAATATTAGCAGCAGTTGTTGGTTGAGGAAACATCTAGATTCAACCCAAAATCCAAAATTAACCTAGTCCATCACGGTGGAAATAGACCAACTATTCAAATTCACCCAAAAGCTTAGTTAAAAGCTTTTTGGATTTTGATATGAGTGAATTTTGAATTTCGTTAGACGGTGTAGTATAGCATGGCGTAAATAAACCACCCATTCCAAATCAATGAAACGCTTGCGGTATAGGAATTACGAATTACGAATTACCCAAAGCGTCACTAGTTATTACGGCTAATTATAAAATGAGCGATCGCTTGGAGTGATTTGGCTCTCTCTCCAAATGGTTCTAATTCCGCACAAGCTGCTTTAACTAACTCTTGGGCTTTTGAGCGAGATTCTTCAAGTCCCCAAAGGCTAGGATAGGTGACTTTCTGGGCTTTTTGGTCTTTACCCGCAGTTTTGCCTAATTCCTCTTGGGTAGAAGTGATATCCAAAATATCATCTATGATTTGGAATGCTAGCCCAATATTTTGAGCATAACGGGTCAGTCGTTGCACATCTTCAGGTGATGCCCCAGCTATGATCCCGCCACAAACTACGCACGCTTCCAAAAGAGCGGCTGTTTTGTGTTGATGGATGAAATTTAGCGTTTCTAGGGAAATATCTGATTTACCTTCCGACTCTAAATCGACAACTTGACCGCCGACTAAACCAGCTGCCCCTAGCGCCCGACCAAGACGAGCAATAACCTGCAAGACTAGCTCTCTCTTAACGCTTTGAGGGGTTTCAATGGCAACAAATTCAAAAGCGAGAGCTAACAAGCCATCGCCAGCCAAAATCGCTACATCTTCGCCATAGACTTTATGATTCGTCAGCTTCCCACGACGGTAATCGTCATTATCCATCGCCGGTAGGTCGTCATGAATCAATGACATTGTATGAATCATCTCTACAGCACAAGCCGTTGGCATGGCCATTTCGATGGTTCCACCGATCATTTCACAGGTAGCAAGGCAAAGAATGGGACGTACACGCTTGCCTCCAGCTAATAACGAGTAGCGCATCGCCTCATAAATCTTTTCTGGATAAATGATGGGGATAGCCTTATCTAAAGCAGTATCACAAAGCTTTTGGCGCTCTTTCAGATAAGCTGCTAAGTTAAATGTGGCTTCCTCTGGTGGTGTCTTTTGAACGTTATCAGTTGCTACCATTCTTAAATTCCTGACATTTTGGGATTTTGTCTTATACGTCACAATTTTAAGGTGCTGTGGCGCTGAAAAAATGAAGAATTAGGAGAGACGCGATTAATCGCGTCTGTACAAAAATTAAGATTAATAACTCTTAACTTTTAAACTCATTACTCCTCACTCTTTTTCTTCTCTTGCCGCCTGGAATAGCTGGCAAATGTATTTTGCAACAATATGGCGACAGTCATAGGGCCAACACCACCAGGAACGGGGGTGATAAATTCTGCTAGAGCAGCTGTTGATTCAAAGTGGACATCGCCAATTAAACGGCTTTTGCCACTAGCATCGGTGACGCGATTCATTCCCACATCTACCACAACAGCGCCCGGTTTTACCATGTCAGCAGTGATCAGTCCGGGACGGCCTACTGCTGCAATTAGAATATCAGCATTTTGGGTGATAGTTTTGAGGTCATGCGATCGCGAGTGAGCGACCGTGACTGTAGCATCAGCTTCTAGTAGCATCAGTGCCATTGGCTTGCCCACCAAAATACTGCGTCCCACTACTACTGCTTGTTTTCCCTGCAAAGGAATCTCATATTCTTCTAAAAGCCGCATCACACCAGCCGGGGTGCAGCTGCGTAAACCAGTTTCTCCCCGGACTAGTCGCCCCAAGTTAACTGGGTGTAGTCCATCAGCGTCTTTATCGGGATCAATTTGATGTAGCAAAGCTACAGCATCCAAGTGGTTAGGTAAGGGCAGCTGCACAAGAATACCATCCACTCGTTCATCGTGGTTTAGTGCAGCTATGACTTCTTCTAACTCCTCAAAGGTAGTTTCGGCAGGAAAATGCTTACCAAAAGAGGCGATCCCGACTTTAGCGCAAGCTTTTTCTTTATTACGAACATAAGCAGCTGAGGCTGGATTATCGCCAACCATCAGTACTGCTAAACCAGGCGATCGCCCCATTTTTGGTTGTAATTGTGTAATGGCAACAGAAAGTTCTTGCTGAATTTTTGCAGCTAAAGTTTTACCATCAAGGAGTTTGGCAGTTTTTGTTTCCATGAGAATTCCCAGCTATATTCGCCTTTTGTCAAAATACTTGCAACAAGTCTTTCTTTCCCCCTGCCCCCTGCCTCTTAATCGGTGTCGTAGCGTTTTTCCCACAGTAAATCCATAATTTTTATTTTCTCAGATCAATGGCGTGATCTGAAGAATAAAGAGTTAAGGATGAATTCAGAACATTTTTTGCTCAGTTGAGAGTGTGTTTCTGAAAGTGCAGAGAATAGTATAGATGGGAACAGACCTGATGAAACTGGCGACACAAGCAGTGAAGCAAAAATTTGGTCAATCGGTGGCTTTCATGCAACAAACGAGAATGTCTCTTCCGTTCTTGTACGGGCACAGTATTGTTTCCTACCGCCTGGGGTTGATTTTTTTATTGGTGGTGGGACTTTGTAGTTGTGGTAGTTTAACCTCGTCTGGCTTGAATGGGACTAATTTTACAATTGGTACTAATGTCACCCCAATTCGAGAAATTAAACCAGAAAAAGACAATAAGGCTACAGTTTACATCCAAGGTAAGGTGGAAAAGAAAGCTCCTTTGATGAAGCAGTGGGCTTATCAAATTAATGACTCAACTGGCAAAATTTGGGTTGTCACCAATCAAAAAAATCTAAGCCAGGGGGCACAAGTCGTTATTAAAGGTAAAATTCGCTACCGAAGTATCCCTTTAGCTGGTAAAGAATTGGGGGAAGTTTATCTAGAAGAAGAGTAATTAGCAATTAAAAATAAGACATGAACAATCAACCGATACATGTAGCGATCGCAATTCTCTACCAAAAAAACAAGTTTCTTATGCAACTGCGAGATAACATCCCCGGTATTCTCTACCCTGGTTACTGGGCGCTATTTGGCGGTCATATCGAACCTGGGGAAACACCAGAGGTAGCAGTGAAGCGTGAAATTATAGAAGAAATCGGCTACATATTACCACCCTTTGGTGAATTTGGTTGTTATCCCGACGAAAGAGTTGTTCGTCATGTCTTTCATGCACCACTCTCGGTGGAATTAAATCAACTTGTTTTGAATGAAGGCTGGGATATGGGATTATTGACCCTAGAAAATATTTACCAAGGTAACTGTTATTCGCAAAACGCTGGAGAAGTGCGACCTTTAGGCAATATGCATCAAAAAATTATGTTGGATTTTATTGAGACATACCAACAAACCTAGTGCCGCAAGGCGGAAGCCTGCCCCTTGAGGGAAGTCAAAAGTATTATGGGATGGATTTTTAAGGATTTTAAATGGTTGCTCTATTTCTGCCGATCTGTACTAGTTTATGCCTGCTTGCGTATATTGCAATTGCAGCATGATCTCCTAAATAATTATATGCTTTTTCATGAATCAAAATCAAAGCCAAAATAAAGTTAGAACTCTTGTGGAGTCATCACTAATGCAATCAGCAAATAAACTACCGCGATGGTTAAGTATAGGATTGGCATTTCCAATTATTATTCTCAACGGCTGGCTATTGCTCCAAGTTATACAATACTTTCAACCTTTAGTTAGCATTATCGCTGCCGCCATCCTGCTAGCTTTTGTTTTGAACTATCCAATCCAGTTTCTTCAAGAACAAGGGGTAAAACGCAACGTGGCGATCGCCGGAGTGTTGCTTTTGACTCTAGTGGTTTTAGTGGCTTTAGGCATCACCTTGGTTCCCCTGATTATCCAACAGCTCGTTGAGCTAGCTAATATATTGCCCAGTTGGATTGATTCTGGGACTCAACAGTTGCAAACTTTCCAAGATTGGGCGTTAAGTCAACAACAACTTCCGATTAATTTAAGTAGTTTATTTACCCAAGTTCTTGAGCGATTATCTAACCAGCTTCAGTCCTTCACTGGTAGAATTCTTGGTTTTGCTGTCGATACCATTGGTATTGTGCTGAACGTGCTGCTAGCGGTAGTGCTGACTATCTACCTAATATTGAACGGTAAACGCCTTTGGGACGGAGTTTTTCAGTGGCTTCCCCCTAACATTGGGTTAAGAGCGCGGGAATTACTCCGAGAGGATTTCCACAATTACTTCATCGGTCAAGCAACATTGGGAGCTGTCTTAGGGGTAACAATTATACTGGCGTTTTTGGCGTTGCAAGTTCCCTTAGCTCTACTTTTTGGTATCGGTATTGGTTTATTTTCTCTCTTTCCCTTTGGTACAGGAGTAGGTATCGCTATAGTAAGTTTGTTGGTAGCGCTGCAAAACTTTTGGCTAGGAGTTGAAGTCTTAGGTGTAGCTGTTGCGATCGACCAAGTTAATTCTAATTTTATAGCGCCTAGAATTCTCGGCAATTTGACTGGGCTAAATCCCGTGTGGGTAGTAATTTCTTTGCTGTTAGGGGCAAAGTTGGGAGGAGTTCTGGGTTTGTTAATTGCGATTCCTATTGCCAGTTTTATCAAGGATATAACAGATAGCTGGCGGGCTGGAGAGTTTAACAAGATAGATGATATCGTGGCAGAGCCTATAAAGATTCCAAGTGAAACAGCAGGAACTTATAGTTAAAAATAAATATGTAAGTTAAGGAGAATCGACAATATTGACTATTTGTCAAAATGTCTATCCTTTGCTTATTGCTTGCTTTTTCCCCTAAAACTTTACGGTAAACTCTCCTGACTTTGCTAAGAATTAAGTTGAGGGGGAATTTTAATAATAAACTCAGTTCCTTTGCCAATAGCAGATATACATTGCAGTTGTCCACCGTGTTTTTCCACAACAATTTGATAACTGATAGATAGACCTAACCCAGTTCCTTTACCAACAGGTTTAGTGGTGAAAAATGGGTCAAACAATCGGTTTTGGGAACTCTCTGGAATTCCCGGGCCATTATCGGAAATGCGAATAATTACTTGTTTGTCATCAGTGATTTCAGTCCGAATGCAAATTTTTGCTTTATCCCTTACCGATGACGGATGAGTAATAACTAATGACTCTTCTATAGCGTCAATAGCATTCGCCAATATATTCATAAATACCTGATTAAGTAACCCAGCGTAGCACTCAACTTCAGGAAGATCACCATATTCCTTAATTATGTTTATGCTTTGACCTAATGGAGCATTTTTGAGACGGCTTTGTAAAATTAGCAGGGTGCTATCAATCCCTTCATGAATATCAACTAATTTTTTATTAGATTCATCGAGACGAGAAAAATTTCGTAAGGAAAGAACGATTTGCTCAATTCGCTTGCTGCCAACCTCCATAGAGGTGAGAAGACGGGGGAGATCAGTACTTAAAAAGTCTAGTTCAATTTGTGCGATCGCAGTTTGAATTTCTGCTTCGGGTTCAGGATAACATTGTTGATACAATCTAATCAGATCGAGTAAATTTTGACTGTATTCAATGGCGTGGACAATGTTACCAGCAATAAAGTTGACAGGATTATTGATTTCGTGTGCAATACCAGCAACGAGTTGTCCTAAAGCAGCCATTTTTTCATTCTGGATTAATTGCGTATAGTTCTGTTGAAGATCGCGAAAGCCTGCTTTAGCGACTCTAGATTGTTCCTCTACCTGCTTTAGTTCAACAAGTGTTAAGGCATGAATTTGAGAGTAGGCTAAAAGTAATTGATAAAAATCGATGAGCTTATACTTTCCAGACATAGTTTTAATTAAAATTGGCTCATAAGCAATTTCAGGTGGTTGTTGCAAAGTTGCCTGAGTAGCATCGATAATGAGCGTATCTTCAGAAAGTGTTAATATCTCTTGTTGGAAAAACTTGTAAAGAGTTTTAATCGGTCTTATAGAAAATAGTGCCAAACTATAAGTCTGGCTCATATACTCAAAAAATTTCCGCCGCGAAATCATCCCAATATACTGTTGATTATTATTTAGAATAATTCCCGGTAATAAAGGCTCTTGCTTAAAGAGGATAGCTAAATCATCGCCCGGACGTTCTACTTCGATGTGAACCTGCCAAAAAGGTAATTCTTGCAAAGTTGACTCTAGTCGCAGGTTCGACTCATTAGCATTTGTCACTTCACGCATAGTCAGCATATTGTCAAGTCTTGATTGTTGAGGTAATATTTCTGGTAACATCCTGAATATCCGTCTCTATAATTTCAAAATTCTCAATCGTTACAAACTTATCTTTCCCAGATTGATATCCAAAATTCACAAGATCAATGTGGGAATATAGAGTAATTCAGGAAATCTAATACTTTTTTGCCTGCGTAGGTATTTAGCGGCTTGTAGTTAGACACTGCTTTATCAGAATTGTATTTTCAAAATAGAATAAAATAAGTCTGAATAAGTTGTTATATGTAACCTTACAAATAATCGTTGTAAGTTAATTTGTATTAATTGTGATTATAAAATAAATTTATTTTTCTATTAACCCTTAGATAACCCAAGCTTTACTTGTTGGAATAACAGGATGTGCTAAAAACTTATCTTGTAATACTTCTTAAGCTTGCCATTGTTTATCATGGAATCTAATCGCCCATCGCAACTAAACCGCCGCCAGTTTTTGCTCCGTTCAACTATCACAGCAGGTGGAATTATTGCCACAAATCTTGTATCGAAATCACAAGTTTTTGCCCAAGCGCCTGCAATTATCACCTCTGACAAAATGCGTCCTACTATACCTTATGGTGTAGCTAGCGGAGATATTTCCAAAGACAGCATTGTTATTTGGAGTCGTAGCGATCGCCCCGCCAAAATGATCGTAGAATATTCTACTAGCGAATCTTTTAAAAATGTCCGGCGAGTTCTGGGGCCCAATGCTTTAAAAGATAGCGACTTTACAGCACGACTTTATCTGAGGAACTTGCCCCCAGACCAAAAATTATTTTATCGGGTGATTTTCCAAGATTTAGATTATAAAGGCACTTACAGCGCTCCTGTCAAAGGCACTTTCCGTACTCCCCCCAAATCTGGGCGAGATATATTCTTTGTGTGGGGTGGTGACACTGCTGGTCAAGGATGGGGGATTAATCCTGATTTTGGTGGGATGAAAATTTACGAAACTATGCGCCAACTTCATCCCGACTTTTTCATTCATTCTGGCGATAATATTTACGCCGATGGCCCCATTCAATCAGAAGTAACTCTAGACGACGGCACTATTTGGAAAAACATCACCACGCCAGAAAAATCCAAAGTAGCAGAAACTCTCACAGAATATCGTGGTAACTACATCTACAATTTGCTGGATCAAAACATCAAGCGTTTCAATGCTGAAGTTCCCATATTGGCACAGTGGGACGACCACGAAACCACAAATAACTGGTATCCTGGAGAATTTCTCCTGAACGATGACCGCTACACAGTTAAGGATGTTAACTTGCTAGCAGAAAGAGGAAGGCAAGCATTTTTGGAATATTTGCCTATTGGGTATGAAACAAATGAGCCAGATAAAGCGAAAATTTATCGCTCCTTCAACTATGGTCCATTATTAGACATTTTCATGCTAGATGAGCGCACCTATCGAGGGCCAAACACACCTAACCGTCAGCCAGTACCAAGTAAAGAAACAGAAATGCTGGGCAGAACACAAATACAATGGCTAAAAAAGCAATTGTTATCATCAAAAGCAACATGGAAAGTGATTGCTAGTGATATGCCTCTGGGACTGATAATTCGAGACGGTAGCACGGACTTTGAAGCTTGGGCTAACGGAGATGGCCCAGCTTTAGGAAGAGAACTAGAAATTGCTGATTTACTACGATTTATCAAAAATAAGAATATCCAGAATGTTGTTTGGTTAACTGCTGATGTACATTATGCAGCTGCCCACTATTACAACCCCGCTAAAGCACAGTTTACTGACTTTAAGCCTTTTTGGGAGTTTGTCGCTGGGCCTCTTAACTCTGGCACATTTGGGCCCAATGTATTGGAAAATACTTTTGGCCCACAATTAATATTTCAAAGCATTCCTCCAGGTACGAAAGCAAATCGACCTCCAAGTGAAGGTTTGCAATTCTTTGGAGGAGTTAAAATTAATGGAAATACAAAAGTGATGACGGTAACACTGCGTAACTTAGTAGGAAAAATCGTTTACAGTGTAGATTTACCGCCAGAAAAATAAATCATTAAAAAATGAGTGAAATATAGCCAGTTAGATAGAGTAATTACACAGTTTTTTACTTTATCTAACTGGCTTTGCTGTTTTTACTGAAAGAATATATAGCAATCTGATCTAATTTTTGAAAAAATCTTATGTAGGGCGTGTTAGCAAAGCGTAAGATACCAAAGTCTTCGGACGGTGGCATATTTTCGTCTAATACACCCTACATGTATTTCAAAAATCAAATATTAGTTCTATAGAAAGCTCAAACGAAACTAGCTAGAGCTAAAGTTGATATTACAGGGTGATAAAAGAGAAGTCTTGGGGCGAAAACTTAGGTTGGTTAGACGTGCTTGTGAGATTGGTCAGATTAGCCAAAACACTAATCGAGCCGCCGTCATCTAAGTCATTAGAATACACTAATCTTGAAATGCCAAGTGTAGAGTTGCAATAGACAAATAACCCTTCATCAGATGTAATCTTATTGTTATTAGCAATCGCTTTGGCAGCAGCGGCAGCATTTGGAAATGCATCGAACAACACCAATACATTGGCATTACCCGATAGTTTAGAGCTAACCCCTTCTGCATATTTAACCTGGGCATTAAAATCAAGTCCGAGTTTCCCAGTTTCAAAAACGAAATTATCTACACCGATTTGGTAGTCGGTAATTATATCTGGCTGATTCAACACTCTAATCCCGTTGGGAGTTTGGGCTGGGGAACCGTTAGCAAATGGGGGATCATAATAGCCAAAAGTATCTTGACCAGATCCGCCCGTTAGTACATCAACACCAGTACCACCATCTAAGAAATCACTGCCATTACCACCTCTTAAAGTGTCCTTGCCTGTGCGACCGTAAAGGTTATCGTTTCCATTCCTGCCTTCAAGAATGTCATTACCCGCATTTCCGTAGAGAAAGTCATTTCCTGCCTTGCCATCAATAAAGTCATTGTCGGCTTTACCAGACAAGATGTTATTAGCGTCATTTCCAACAATATTCGCCATAGCTGCTATCCTTTCACAATTGCAAATTTATGTTTTGTGAACTCCATTTATTATAGAGATTCCACAAAAAATAAACATCTAAAAAACGTCTTGGATTTTAGTACAACTAATTAGATAAATTCTTTCTGACTTTCGTTGTTTACTAAGTAAATATGCTTATAACTTACGTCATAGGTCAAAACATCTGTTACAACGAAAGTTGTAAACATCTGACTTGCTGTGGTGCTAAAGATACAGTTGAGAGTATTAATTAAAGAAAGCCTTGCATCCAGCTACTTTTATGAGTCTGTTACTTCCTATCCGCCCCAATCCTTTTCGCTTTTTGCTCTACAACTTTACATTGCAGAAGGGACGGTGAAAAATCATGTGACTCACCTTTTAAGCCGCCTCAGCTTGCGTAACCGATCGCAGATGGCAATTTATGCTAACTCTATTTATAGTGTTTAAATTTTTTTGGATAATTTATCCACTGGAGCGATCGCACCAAAAGGGTAAGAATGCGCCCAGAGATAGTTCCTTTTGTGGTTGTCGCACACCGCGATAAAGAAACTGGAGAAAGCAAACTTACACTTTTAGAAGATATTGATAATTTCTCTAAGTTATTTGCATCATATTCTTTGGGTGATATGACAACTAAGGGTGCAATTGAAAGAAGCCTTTCTCGTAATGAATAGTTACTAACATGAGAAAGGTGCTACTCATCGATACATCGCTTTTATGCGTTTGGTTACAAGTTCCAGGTAGAGAAACTGCTGGTAATAATGAAGGGGATTTTGAGCGTGTAAATCAGAAAATTCAGGCAGAAATCGACACGTTAACAACGCTGGTACTTCCTTTAGCTGCTGTTATAGAAACAGGTAATCACATTGCACAGGCTAAAACAGCAAATTCAGAAACTAAACGTATAGCAGCTCATAAGTTTGCTGAAATCATAACTTACAGCGCTTCCGGCTATTATGCAATACAGTTTTTCTCCTTGCCCTTTCCTATCAAAGCTTTCAGATTTGAGGATGTACCTCATAGCTGCCGTAAGTGCTGTATTGAGCAACTAATTACTGATTACCCAAAATACTTGCTCAATGAAAGTGCCAGAATCATTGATCCAGCGATTTCAGCAATCGCACTAACCCTAGCGAGGATAAATTTTACTCATAATAGCGATGGCTTCAACCAAATTATGGTATAAGCAATTTATGAATTGCCCCTACGGATATGTTGAATAAACTTTAATATTATTTCTCTTGGTTTCTCATCAGACACAATAAAACTTGCCAATAGATTTAAATCTAAATTGGGTAGAAATTCACTTTTTGATATTGACTCATATTTATCACCACGCAGATAATATAATGAAAATTGATGATTCTGCCAAAACCAAACCTCCGGTACTCCTAAACCTTGATAAATAATTAAATCATTAATTCCGCCACTTGTTACAACCACCTCAATAGCAAGATCAGGAACAGATTTTTCAGAATTAAAACAATAACACTCATCTGGTTCTATTCCTCTAGCGGCTGTTTGTTTTCTAAAAGTAGTTGAGCCTAAAGGATAAAAATCAATCCCTATTTCTAAAAAATAAGCTTCTAGCAATAAAGCAATAATCTTTTTATTAAACTCATGACGACGGCTAGGGGACATTATTTCTAAAGTACCTTCTAAATATTTCAACCGATAATGAGAATTATTTGGAAAACCTTGTAATAGTGTCTCATATATATCCCAGCTAATCCCATTCATCAGTAAAATTTGATCGGAATCAACATTCTTTAATGCTGACTCACTCATTAATTCTTCTAGGCGGCTAAACTTTTCTAGTAAACCTAACATGAACACTGCTCCAAAATTGCTTGATTTTCTACTATTATTTCAGCTATACACCATCTTTTTCTAATATATCTATAGCCAACTGCTCAGGCGATAAATAATCACAATCCTGCTGATTACTTAGGTTTCGATGGTCAAGATTATAAATTACCATTTATGAATTATGCTTACAATAATTTTATCTTGATTCTCTATCTGTAATTCATTAATTAAGGCAGTTTCCTCGTCACAAATCTATCAACGCGGACAAATAATTAGTCAATCAACAGTACATTACTCCAAATTTTGCAGCCCCATCGCAATCTTACTATGCTTCTCAATTTGCCCCATCACTTGTTTTGCTCGTTGAATAACTACGGCTGGTAAACCCGCCAATCTTCCAGCCTCAATCCCATAAGACTTATCAGCGCCTCCCGGTTGGACTTGATGCAAAAAGATAATTTGGTCGGGTAATTCTTTCACCGTCACTTGATAGTTAGCCACATTTGGCAGAATACTAGCCAATTCATTCAATTCATGGTAATGAGTAGCAAAAATTGTTCGCGCCCGAATATCTACTGCTATATATTCCGCCACCGCCCAAGCTATGGAAAGACCATCAAAAGTTGCCGTTCCCCGACCAATTTCATCTAATAACACCAGCGACCTAGATGTGGCATGGTTGAGAATATTCGCCGTTTCATTCATCTCCACCATGAACGTAGATTGACCAGTTGCAAGATCATCTACTGCACCTACACGAGTGAAAATGCGATCGCATATTCCCAATCTGGCAAACCTCGCTGGTACAAAACTACCAATCTGCGCCATTAACTGAATTAATCCCACCTGACGCAAATAACAACTTTTGCCACTAGCGTTTGGCCCGGTGAGAATAATTAAGTCAGGGAGTGGGGAGTAGGGAGTGGGGAGTGGGTAAATTTCTTCTTCACTACTGCTTATTCCCGATTCCCCACTCCCCAATTGAGTCGAATTCGGCACAAAGAAACCCGCAGGTAAAGACTGTTCCACTACCGGATGACGCCCATCCACAATGTTTATCTCCCTTCCTGACAACATTTCTGGACGACAGTAACCTTGATGCACCGCTAACTCAGCCAAACCACACAACACATCCGCCGCCGCGACTGCACGAGACAGATTGCGAATTACCTCCGCCTCTTGTGCTACCTCTTCCCGCAATGCTGTAAAAATCTCATATTCCAACTGATTTAAATCATCCCGCGCTGTGAGAATCCGTGCTTCCCGTTCCTTCAAATCTGGGGTGATGTAACGTTCCTCATTCGTCAGGGTTTGCTTACGGATATAATTAGCGGGTACTTGGTCAGCTTTGGTACGGGAAATACTGATATAATAGCCAAAAGTTTTGTTAAATCCTACTTTCAAAGTCGGAATTCCTGTCTTAGCCCTTTCATCAACTTCTAAATTGGCAATCCATTGCTGATCCGCTTCTACAGTTGCCTTCCTTTCGTCCAATAGGGGATTTACGCTAGGGCGAATCAATCCGCCTTCTTTAATTAGTATGGGTGGCGACTCGACAAGATGCGCGTGTAACTTTTGTGCTAATTCTTCCAATACAGTTGGGACTTTCTGCAAAGCTTTGAGGAATGGAGAACGCGCTTCAGTTACCAATCTGGATAATTCTGGTAAGCGTGAGAGGGAATCTGCCAAAGCTACTAAATCTCTAGCATTAGCTGTACCAGAACCCGCCCTGCCTGTGAGACGTTCCAAATCATAAATTTGGCGTAACAATTGCCGCAAATCTTGACGCAGTGGCGTATTTTCCATCAATTCTTGGATGGTATCAAGACGGGCCCGAATGCCTTTAATATCGAGTAGAGGTTGCAACAACCAGCGCCGCAAAGCACGCCCACCCATTGCTGTACTAGTTTTATCTAATGCCCAGAGTAGGGAACCGTGAAAAGTGCCATCCCGGACGGTTTGGGTAATTTCCAGGTTACGGCGGGTTTGATTATCAACAATTAGGTAGTCGGTGACAGTGTAGCTGCGGAGTCTTTGAAGGGTAACTGGGTTTTCTTTTTGAGTATCTTCCAAGTATTCTAGAAGACCACCAGCTGCACGGACGGCGAGGGGAAGATGATCGCAACCGAGTCCTTCAAGCGATCGCACTTTAAATTTCTGCAATAATCTAGGTCTAGCTTCGCCTTGGGAAAAAGGAACTTGCGATCGCAAACTATAGCAAAATGATGGTGGCAAACACTGGGGGAGATGCGGCGAAGTTTCTCCCGGACGCAGCAAACTACCTAAATCAGGC
Organism: Nostoc sp.; assembly: GCF_035638895.1. Classification (GTDB taxonomy): domain Bacteria; phylum Cyanobacteriota; class Cyanobacteriia; order Cyanobacteriales; family Nostocaceae; genus Nostoc. The sequence continues at coordinate 30,740 of NZ_DASQZC010000363.1, forward strand.
GCATTTGTCGGAACTAACACCTCTGAAGGTTGCAAGCGCATTAATTCCTGTGTCAGATGTTCTAAATCACTGCCTTGAGTTGTGAGAAATTCCCCTGTGGAGATGTCTGCATAAGCTAAACCCCAATGATTTGCGGCAATTACCACTGCTGCGAGGTAATTATTGCGACTGGATTTGAGCATTCCTTCTTCCAGCAAAGTGCCAGGGGTAAGAATGCGTGTTACTTCCCGTCGCACCAATCTACCAGCTGCTTCAGAAGCATCTTCCACTTGGTCGCAAATTACGACTGCATAGCCTTTTTCTACTAGCATCGTCGTGTAGCGTTCCCAAGCATGGTGAGGAACTCCAGACATCGCCACCCGTCCCTGTTCCCCAGCTTGTTTGCTAGTGAGAACTAATTCCAATTCTTGCGCTAGTTTTACAGCATCTTGGAAATAGCATTCAAAGAAATCTCCTACCCGATACAGCAATACCGCGTGAGGATATTTATCCTTCGTCTCGACATAATGCAAGTACATTTGACTTAGCTTACTGCGATCCACCTGTTGATGGTCAGAAATAAAAGTACTTGCATCGGGCTTGTTAGATGGAGTTTCAGAGTGAGAGGCGGTCATAGATGCTATCGAGTTACGCACGGAAATTCCCCAATATCCGATGATAACGTGATGTTATAGGCAAAGGGCGATCGCTCAAGGATATTTTACCTTTTTGTTCGACTGCTACGACGCGTAGGTAGCTGTGGCGGAGGTGGTTCCTGAGATTTTAGCTTGTCGTCATCAGTCAAAAATTCTACATGGAAACCCTTTTGGTGATAGTGCCAACCCAAGATAACAATACTAGCATCACCCATAGAAGTCTTTTCTACAGCTTGATTCGGGAATTCAGCAGCTAACTCTTTCAACTGTTCTTCTTCCCAGAGGACAATTTGCTCACGGAATTTAGCCCAAGGTGTGGTTTCATCGGCTGCATACCCCTCTTCTGTCACTTTCCGGAGTGAGCTAGTAGTAAATAAGTGAAATCATCCAGAAGCATAACAAGGTTTAAATTGATTCATTGCAGCAATTAAATGATTGAATCCCAGCAATAAATGTGAATTGGGAAAAATA
>NZ_DASQZC010000364.1:0-4918 GCF_035638895.1 Nostoc sp.
AGCAATCGCAAGGGCTGGGATTGCTTTGCTTCTCTACGAGACGCTGCGCGAACGCTCGCAATGACTGTAATTAATTTTGCGTAGTTACTTATGTGTTTCAGGTGCAACAGGGCAAGTGCAGTTTGCGCCTCTATCTAGGGATATAGGGGTATCACCTGGATACGGCAGTAAATAGGACATAGGCCTTTTTACAAGGGAGAAAACCGCTAAGTAAGTGGGCGTGAATAATTATAGGTTTTTAGTAAGGGTTTCAGCCCTTACTAAGAGACAAATTAGCTACTGTTAAAGCACCAGTTTAACCCGAAAACTACTTAGGTAAAACTTGCCGCAGTGCTGCTAAAAGTTGGTCAACACTTTCCTTACGACTATTAAAGCCCATCAATCCGACGCGCCAAACTTTACCAGCCAGTTCGCCAAGACCACCGCCAATTTCAATATTATGCTCATTGAGTAACTGCCGAGCGATCGCTTTCCCATCTACCCCTGTTGGAATGCAGACAGTAGTCAGCGTTGGTAGTCTATACTGTTGCTCAACGTGCATACTCAGTCCTAAACTCTCCAACCCTTCCCAGAGATATTCTACGCTTTTCTGATGACGCTGCCAGGAGTTTGCTAATCCCTCTTCTGCAAGCAAACGCAGTGCTTCCCGCAATGCATAATATAAATTAATCGGTGCTGTGTGGTGATAGGTGCGTTCAGCGCCCCAATACTTACCCAGTAGCAACATATCCAAATACCAGTTTGCAACCTTTGTTTGACGCTGTTGCAATTTCTCAACGGCACGCGGACTCATTGTATAGGGCGAAGCACCAGGCGGGCAACCCAACCCTTTTTGGCTACAACTATAGGCTAAGTCAACTCCCCAAGTATCCAAAAACAAGGGGACACCACCCAAACTTGTGACTGAATCTACCAACAACAAAGTGCCAAATTCATCACACAAATCAGCGACACCTTCCAATGGTTGACGTGCGCCGGTGGAGGTTTCGGCATGAACTAGGGCTAAAATAGTTGGACGATGAGTTTTTAAGGCAGTTTGGAGTTCATCTAGATTGAAAACTTGTCCCCAAGGTTTGGTAATGGTTCGTACATCCGCGCCATAACGTCCAGCCATATCCACAAGGCGATTACCAAAGTAACCAGCTACACCAATTAAAACCACATCACCAGGTTCTACAGCATTGGCGATGGTTGCTTCCATTGCGGCTGTTCCTGTACCACTGACTGCAATGGTGAGTGGGTTTTCTGTTTGCCATACGTAGCGTAGCAACGACTGAATTTCATCCATGAGTGCAAGAAAAGCTGGGTCAAGATGCCCAACTGGTGAGGTATTCATCGCCTGGAGAACTGCGGGATGGGCATTGGAGGGCCCAGGCCCCAACAGCAAACGGGATGGAATTTCTAACGGTGTGAGTTGCAAGCGCCCAGAGTCGTTGATTGAAATTGTTTGCGTCATAATCTGTTTTCGCTTAGACAATACTTACCGGATCATAGAGCGATGGCTTCGCCAACGCCAGAGGCGAACGCATCACCCATGTTTTAATGAATCTGTCATTTGCCAAAAGATGCCATTACGGCAAAATGTGCGAGAGTATACTTATTCACTTACCCGAATACATAATTATGGTTTTTGCTGGCAAACGACCAAATAATTTAGGTATTAGCAACGGTAAATTAGCACCCTGCCCTAATTCTCCTAACTGTGTTTCTAGTCAAAGTACAGATGCAGTTCACAAAATTGCACCACTGACTTTTACATCTAGTCCAGAAGAAGCGATTAATAATCTTAAAAAGATTATTGAGTCTTTACCAAGAACTAAAATAATTACCGAAAGCCAAGATTATTTATATGCAGAATTTAAAAGTGCTTTACTGGGATTTGTAGACGATGTAGAATTCTATCTAGACCGGAATACTAATGTTATCCAAGTACGTTCAGCTTCACGCTTAGGTCAAAGCGATTTGGGTGTTAATCGTCAACGAATAGAGACGATTAGAGCGAAGTTAAAGTAAGTATTATTTTCTTAGAAGGTTAAATTGGGAGCGCGATCGCAAATTCCGTTCCCTCTCCCAGTTGAGAATTACAACTAATGCGACTACGTTCGAGGTTATTGAGAAGAAAATCTTTTTCTAGCTCAAAGCTTTATGAAATATTTGTATAGCTAAACCAGAAAACCACGAACTTTTGGAAAAAAGGTGAAAATAAGGGTTCGGGTTCTCCAAAGGATAGCTACTAGAGTAGGATTTCTAATCTATACGGCTTGGTGCAAGATATTTGTGAAACTTAATTTATTTAAAAATTTTGACTCCCGCCCCAGACTGATAATTGCTATCGGACTAGCTGGATTAGTTTCAATAATTCTTCCGTCTTGGCTGCACTTACCTACTCGCATTCTCTGCGCTTGGAACTCCGGTGCTGACTTTTTCTTAGCCGTAACCTGGTGGAAGATGATCAAAGCTACCCCAGAAAAAATTCGCCGTTATGCTGAGAATGAATATGAAGGACATTTAGCTATATTCATGCTGGTGATAGCTGCGGCTTGTGCTAGTGTTTTAGCCATTGGGTTTTTACTAACTGAGAAAAAAGGCTTGTCAACAATTCTCCTGAGCCTACATGTCATACTTTCAATTATGACCATTGTTGGTTCCTGGTTACTAGTGCATACGATGTTTGCAGTGCAATATGCACACAGTTATTATAAATATATTACTTGTAATAATAGAGAAGAAATCACCAAAGGGTTAGATTTTCCTAATAACGACTATCCAGACTATTGGGAATTTTTATATTATTCATTTGTAGTTGGCATGACTAGCCAAGTTTCAGATGTGCAGACGACATCACGCGAGATGAGGCGCTTGACTCTGTTACATGGCATATTATCCTTCTTTTTCAATACCACAATTGTAGCGATGAGCATCAACATTATTGCTTCGCTGATTTAAAAATCGCTTAACTCAGCCAAAAGTATGATTATTTGCTTCTCTACTTCCAGAAAGATGAAATTCTATTGCAAGTTTTTTAACATAAGCTTAAGTTGAGATAATCGGAGTAAGTTTATGGCTGATCAAACAATAAATGAATTGCCTGGTGATATTACAGAACAATTGCCCGAACACGCACAGCAGATTTTTCTAGCTGCATTAAATGCAGCTCAAAGTAATGGTATGAGTGAAGAGGGTGCGCGTGAAATTGCTTGGAATAGTGTAAAGAATGAATACGAACCAGGCAGCGATGGTAAATGGCAGAGAAAGCCTGAAGATACTGCTATACATAATAAATCTGTTGTCTCTGGTGGCAATTGAGTAAATTTAAGCTTGGCATAGGCATCTTTTGTTAGAGGTAAGGCAAAATTTAAAGGGAATTCCATTTTTACGAAGCGGGTATGGAATTCCCTTTTGCTTTTTCAGAATTTTTGCAACAAGATGATAGAGATTTTAAACAAACTATAATTATTTAACAAACAAGAGGGGTTAATTCCCCATCCCCAAAGGGAATTGCGAATTGCGAATTGGTTTAAATATTGGCTAGAAAAATCTATCTACACAGGAAATGCTAATAGAACAAGACGAAATTGCTATTCGTCTAATGGAAGATGAAATATATGATTATCAGTTGATGGCAAAATGGCTAACTGATGCACAAGTTTTGGAATTTTATGAAGGAAGAGATAATCCTTTTGATTTAGAAAAAATTATAGAAACGTACAAACCAATGATTAGGAGAGATGACCCGGTTGTTCCGTGTCTGTTCTGCTATCAAAATACCCCCATTGGTTACTTGCAGTATTGTGCGCTCAATGACTTATCCCAAACCGATAGACAATTGTATCATCTCGATCAAACTGATTATGTGTACGGAATTGACTTGTTCATAGGCGAAACCGACTATTGGAACAAGGGAATTGGTACAAAAATCTTGTCAGCAGTTATCAGTTATCTTTTTGAACAACGGCAAGCTCATAAAATTGTTATAGATCCTCATGTTGACAATCCTCGCGCTATCCGTTGCTATGAAAAATGTGGTTTTGTCAAAGTAAAGTTATTGCCCGCCCATGAGCTACATGAAGGGGAATACTCAGATTGTTGGCTTATGGCAATAGAAAGAAAGAATCCATTGCACTCCTAATTTATGCATCACGACTGGTAAGTTGGTATGAGAGAATGTTACAAAATTAACTCGCGTCTTCCCAGTCACTGAGTAACTCATGCTGTTGTACAGTTTTCTTGCATTGGCGGAATGGTATAGGAGTACCAATACTAATGCTAGGAAAAGACTGTTTTTTTGTCTTGCTGGGTCTATTTTCTCGTGTCGTTGTCAACTGTTGGGTTTTCATTGGTAAATCAATTTCTGATTAAAATCTCAGCACCAATTTATAACACCAATTTTCAAACGGCAACTTCCATTATAGGTAGCTTATTTTGTACAAATATTCACAATCCGATCGCTACTAACCAGGGCTTTCAATTAACTTATTAAAAGTTTTGATCACACTTGTTTGGTCATTACTCCTAAATTCATCACACATTCAGGAAATTGGCGCTTTAATGCAGGAAAAACCGGACAAGGCGCTTGTTCTTGTAAATTGTCTGGTTTACTCCAAGTAAAGGGGGCTTTTTGCGCTGCTGACATCCACACCAAACGCTTTGCTCGTGTCATCGCAACGTATAGTAAACGGTACTCTTCAGATATTTTCAAGTGCTTTGCTTGTTCCCATGCTTGTGTAACATCTGGTATGGTAGATTCTCCGTGGAGAGCAGCACGAATTTGGGCGCGGGCTACTTCTGATAAGGTAAAATCCCCTAAGAATTGGCTTTGGGGAGGAACCCAAAATCTCCCAGGAATCAAGTTTTCGTGGAGAAAGGGAAGAAACACATAGTCCCAATCTAGCCCTTTGGCTTTGTGCATGGTAATAAT
>NZ_DASQZC010000365.1:0-2299 GCF_035638895.1 Nostoc sp.
ACCAGTTGACTTGAAGGTTCCTGGCGCATTGACTAATTCATCAGGTTGATAAGCCTTTGCACGGATGGCACTGTGGGGACAAACCATCACGCACTTACCACATTGAACGCAGACATCCGGCTCCCATACAGGTATCTCTTCGGCAACGTTACGTTTTTCCCACTTGGCAGTACCTACGGGAAAAGTGCCATCAACAGGTAGTGTGCTAACAGGTAAATCATCACCTTCCCAAATCATGATTTTGCCTAGAACTTCTTGCACAAATTTGGGAATGGGGAGTGGGGAGTGGGGAGTGGGGAGTGGGGAGTTAGGAGTTAGGATTGTTTGGGGGACATCTACTTTATGCAAGTTATCTAAGGTGTTGTCTACAGCTTGCAAGTTCATGCGGACAACTTCTACGCCTTTTTTACCATAGGTTTTTTCAATTGCTTGTTTGATTTTAGCGATGGCTTCTTCTTGCGGCAAGACACCCGCCAAGGCAAAGAAGCATACCTGCATAATGGTGTTAATTCTGCCACCCATGCCACTGTCACGGGCAACCTGGCTAGCGTTGATTACATATAACTTCAAATGTTTGTCGATAATTTGCTGCTGTACCTTCAACGGCAGATATTCCCAGACGGTATCTGCATTGTATGGACTGTTAAGCAGCAAAGTCGCCCCAGAAATAGCAGCCTTCAAAATATCTATGCGTTCTAGAAATCCCCAGTGATGACAACCAATAAAGTTGGCTTGGTCAATCAAGTAGGTAGAGCGAATTGGCTCTTTCCCGAAACGTAGGTGAGAGACGGTCATTGAGCCAGATTTTTTGGAGTCAAAGACAAAGTAGCCTTGGGCGTAATTGTCGGTTTCTTCACCAATAATCTTGATGGAGTTTTTATTAGCCCCAACAGTGCCATCAGCACCCAATCCATAGAACATTGCCCGAACAACGTTATCCGATTCTGTAGAAAAGTTAGAGTCAAAGCTCAAGGAAGTATGACTAACGTCGTCATTAATCCCAATAGTAAAGTGATTTTTCGATTTAGCTTGAGCAAGGTTATCAAAAATGCCCTTCACCATCGCCGGAGTAAATTCCTTAGATGAAAGACCATAACGACCACCGATGATTTTAGGGTATGAGAAAGTATTTTCTCCCCCTGCCTCCCCTGCTCCCCCTGCTCTCTTATCTCCCCACGCTTCATGGATAGCAGCTACAACATCTAAATACAAAGGCTCACCGGCGCTACCTGCTTCTTTGGTGCGGTCGAGAACTGCGATCGCTTGTACACTAGTTGGTAATACTGCAACAAACCTTTGAACATCAAAGGGGCGGTAAAGTCGCACTTTCACTACGCCAAGTTTTTCACCACGGGCGTTAAGGTAATCTACTGTTTCATGGACGGTTTCACAGCCTGAACCCATAAGAACGATAACGCGATCAGCATTGTTGTCCCCGTAATATTCATAGATTTTATAATGCCTTCCCGTGCGTTCTCCAAATTCATCCATGATGCGCTGGACAATATTTGGACAGGCGTTGTAGTAAAGGTTAGCGCCTTCACGCCCTTGAAAATAAACATCAGGATTTTGGGCAGTACCCCGCAATACTGGACGGTCTGGGGTGAGCGCACGGCTACGATGGGCGAGTATTAGGTTATCGTGAATTAGCGATCGCAAATCGTCATCTGAGAGCAATTTGACTTTCTGCACTTCATGCGAAGTACGGAAGCCGTCAAAGAAGTGCATAAACGAGACTCGCGTCTCCAGGGTAGCAGCATGGGCGATGAGAGCAAAATCTTGGCTTTCCTGCACCGAAGCAGAACATAGCAGGGCGAAACCAGTTGCACGAGCTGCCATTACATCGCTATGATCACCAAAAATTGATAACGCATGGGTAGCCAAAGAACGGGCGGCAACGTGAACTACGGCACTAGTAAGTTCACCAGCAATTTTGTAGAAGTTGGGTATCATCAACAATAATCCCTGAGATGCCGTGAAGGTGGTACTCAGGGAGCCTGTTTGCAATGCCCCATGCACAGCACCAGCCGCTCCCCCTTCGCTCTGCATCTGCACGACGCTAGGAATAGTACCCCAAAGGTTGGGACGACCTTCTGCTGACCAAGCATCTGCCCATTCACCCATTGCTGAAGAGGGGGTAATCGGATAAATGGCAATCACTTCATTTAATTTGTAAGCAACACGGGCAACAGCCTCATTCCCGTCGATGGTTGCAAAGGTTTTGTTCATAATTGGATTTTTGTCCCCGCCTCTAAGCTGCATTATCAGAACATGTGAATATAAGAATCAAAAATAGCCA
>NZ_DASQZC010000366.1:0-24621 GCF_035638895.1 Nostoc sp.
ATGGTAAACCTATAGAAGAGAATAATCAGATAATTGCAGAAGCGATCGCTCAAAGAATCCAGCAAGAGAAGAATAATCAGAGTTAATAGTGCTGACGAGGGCAAAGCCCTCTAGGCTATATTTGGTTTTGTTGATTTCTAGCCAGTTGTAGAGCGGGAACTGAACTCTGGTGAGCGCTGTATCATTTATGTAGAGCATTTCTACAGCACTCACTTGACAACTGGCATAGCTGGGACACGAGAAGCGGAAAGTTTTACCTTATCCCTCGTACAACTTCTTTACTGTCCCGTTGTGTTGATATCTCCATTTAAACTGCAACTCGAAGTCATAAAATGCCAAATTGCCAAAATAGCTTAGGGCGGTATCTCATCCCCATATTCTTTTCGTGGAACAGCTAATCTTCGCCCAAGATTTGCCACTATACACGTTAACTAAGCTGTGATACCTGAAGTTACAGAGATGTCACAGAAGGCTCTTGCACCCTATCGTTAACAGTTTTTGGTTCCACAAAAGCTTCCCGGCCTGTAATCAATCTAGAGCGACGATTACGAGTGATATAATTCCACGCCCACTGAAATACTACTAGTAATTTAGTGTCAAACTCGATTAAGAAGTAGATGTGGACTAGTAGCCAAAAGGCCCAAGCAATGAAACCTGTAAGTTTGATTAAGCTTAAATCTACAACAGCTAAATTTTGCCCAATCATCGCCAAACTACCCACATCGTTGTAATGAAATTGTGGCAAAGTCTTACCTTGAAGCCGTCGTCGAATTAGTTTACCTACATACTCTCCTTGTTGTTTAGCTACAGGTGCGACACCAGGTAAAGGTTTAGCATCTTGATGGGAGAAGTTGGCTAAATCTCCAATTACGAAAATGTTGTTATAACCCTCGATAGACAAGTCAGGTTCTACAATTACACGCCCAGAGTAATCGCGCTCTACACCTGTAGTTTCTGCTAAGACTTTCCCCATTGGGGAACCTTGAACACCTGCTGCCCACAATATAGTTTTTGAGGCAATTTCTGTAAATTCATTGTCTTGCTTGAAAGTAACAATATCACCTTCAATATTTGTCACCCTGGTGTGAGTGTGGAGTTCTACACCCAATGTTTGCAAAGATACTGCTGCTGATGCCGATAACTCTGGCACCATGTGTGGGAGGATGCGAGGGCCCCCTTGTAATAGTAAAATTTTCGTTTCTGAAGTGTCGATGCTGCGGAAATCTTCTTTGAGAGTTTTGTATGCTAATTCTGCGATCGCACCTGCTAATTCTACACCAGTCGGGCCACCCCCCACAATCACAAAATTCAAGAAGGCACGGCGTTTTTCAGGATCAGTTTCTTTTTCTGCTGCTTCAAATGCGCCAAATATCCGGCGACGCATTTCTATCGCATCTTCCACAGTTTTCAAACCAGGAGCAACTTTTTCCCAGTGATCTTTACCAAAATAGGAATGGTTAGCACCTGTAGCGACAATCAATGTATCATAAGGTACTACTTCATCACCCAAAATAACTTGTTGCGCTTTTGGATCAATCTCATTTACTTCTCCCAACAACACCTTTGTATTCTTGCTTTTGCTAAATACAGATCGCAATGGTGCGGAAATATCAGAAGGTGATAACGTACCTGTGGCAACTTGATATAAAAGCGGCTGAAATAGGTGAAAGTTGCGTTTATCAATGAGAGTAACATTTACATTCGCTGTATTCAGACCCTTTGCTGCATACAGCCCACCAAAACCACCACCAACAATAACAACCTGATGTGGTGCATTATTTTCAAGTGAAACTGACATAAAAAATATTTCCTTGGGTTAAGAATTTGTAACTATTCTTAACGAATATGTAACAGCATTATGATATCCCTTGCTGTTTATTTAGAACAATTGAAAAAATGATGAAAGTATTCAAAGTTAGTTCTTACGCCTGAGTTCCGGGTTGGCTTCAGGAAAGATTTCGCACACTTCGCCATTTGATAGGTACTTTTGTCCATTCTATAATTTACTACCCAAGGAAAACCCTGTTGTTTTACTCGAATGATTCAGTAATCAAATCGGATTCCTATCTTTGCAAAAGTACAATGTTTTCCTTCAACACATCTATATAATAAGATATTCACTATGAGCCATAACTATATTTTGAAACGTATATATACATACAGACAGGAAATCCTAAAAGAAAATAAAGAAATCTGTCTTTCGCCTTAGAAAATAATATTATACTAATAGTAGTAGCATATACAGAAAATCCATTTGTAGCCTCATCAAACTCATATTTGAGTGCATCTGAGTACAGCTTAATATATTGCAAAATATCTTGACTAAATCTTAGCAAAGGCTTGCAGGTAAAGTTTCTTGTAGCGAGCATAGAAATTCTTAACCCCTGCCCCAAAAATACTAGTACCCCCATCGTTAAACGCTAGCACCCGTACCCCAAGATAAATTTTAAGTTTATCTTGGGGTACGAGTTTCAGGGTTTGAGTACAACCTTAATCAATCCAATAAATCCAATCAGCATTGAGTTTTGTATCGAGTTGGAAGTCACCTGATATAAGCATAAAAATAGCAGATGGCTCTTTTACCAGATAGACATTACCGATGCAACAGTCTTTAGACAGTATTAGCGATTGCCAGACTACCAAAACGCAGGATTCTGCCCATACATCCATGCTGAAAAATTTTCTCTCTGGCGTTTTTCTTGAGCCATTATTGAGTGATTTTCGCATTATTTTTGAGCGCGATCCAGCAGCACGTAATTGGCTAGAAGTGGTGTTTTGCTACCCTGGATTGCACGCGCTATGTTTGCATCGTCTTGCTCACTGGTTACATTGTCGAGGTGTGAGTTTTATCCCCCGCTTAATTTCTCATTTGGGGCGATTTTTAACAGGAATTGAAATTCACCCAGGCGCAGAAATTGGTCAGGGCGTATTTATCGACCACGGAATGGGTGTTGTCATTGGCGAAACTGCGATCGTAGGCGACTATACGCTGATTTATCAGGGCGTTACCCTTGGCGGAACTGGTAAAGAAACTGGTAAGCGTCATCCCACAGTTGGTAAAAATGCAGTCATCGGTGCGGGTGCGAAAGTTTTAGGTAATCTGCAAATTGGCGATCGCGTCCGTATTGGCGCAGGTTCGGTTGTCTTGCAGAATGTCCCTAGCGATCGCACAGTCGTGGGAATTCCCGGTCGAATTATTTCCCAAAATCAAAGCCCTAGCCTTTCTCCTTTAGAACATGGAAAGCTACCCGATGTGGAAGCAACCGTGATTCGTTCTTTGCTCTCGCGCATTGAAGAACTCGAAAAACAACTGCAAACTTTAAAAGTCAAGAGTCATTAGTCATTGGTCATTATGACAAAGGACAACTGACAACTGACAAATGACAAAGGACGAATGACAAATGACAAATCACGTTTTGCAGATTCCTTTAAGCGATCGCTGGCGAATCTACCACCGTTTGCAAGAGTTAAAAATTAAGAGTTCCTGTCCCCCCGATGGTTCTTTACGGGTGCAAGTGAACAATTTGCTAGAAGCGATATTGATTCGCAGTATAGTTATGCAATTTCTTGCTTCTCGTCAAGAATTATTAGAGTGGCTAGAGCGTTGTTGGCTTTACAGTCATGAAAAATGAACTATCTCTGAAAGTCCTAACCCAAGCAACATTAATCCTGAATTCATGACACAAGCATTGCATTTCATCCTCTTTGTCCATAGATGCATAAACCTATTCAAGGTTTAGAAGTTGAAGTTACTGTGTTATAGAAAAATTTGTTGCAGACTGATGAAGATTAACCAAGTTTTAGATTTTGTCCAGTCTGCTAAATCTAAAATTTTCCTGACAAGTAATGACAATTAAAAAAGCGAAATTACCAAACAAGACTGGGAATTTCTGATTTTTAATTCTTTTCCAAATTAAGAAATTGAAAGTTCAATCAATTATGGCGACTCGGAACAGAGATATAAAACTACTCAATTTTTTGCACAATGAACTTGAACTTTCAAATGCCGATATTGCTGTAGCTCTGCGACACCGTGAATTAGAAAATGGGCCACTACCGATGCTCCTCTGGCAGTATGGTTTCGTTGACTTAGAGCAGCTAGGAAAGATTTTTGACTGGCTAGCAGAACAAAGTTAGCTCATTTAAACCCTTTAGCTTTTCCTTCCCATTACCTGCCTAAATTACACACCAATGCTCTAAAAAATCTGAGGTTACTAAGATGATTACATCCTTAATTGCTGGATTATGTGTTTTACTTTGCTCAGGATTTGCTAATAGCTATATCAGTTCATTGCTAATCGAAGAAATTACAACTGACATCGGTAAAAACAAATAGTAAATTATACATGCTTTTAGTTCCCTGCCATACAGATGTGATGCTGATAATCGGTCAATAATTAAGGATCATGTATCCTGCATTATGAATTGTGATATTTTTAGCATTTGCCATCGCTGGGGATTGTAGAGAGAAAGGATATTAAGAATACTTCCAAGAGAGGGATATTTGCAATGAATCAAATCATAATTAATGACACTACATTACGTGATGGCGAACAAGCAGCAGGTGTTGCTTTTACCTTAGAAGAAAAAGTTGCGATCGCTAAATTTCTCGATGCCATTGGTATACCTGAATTAGAAGTCGGTATACCAGCAATGGGTGACGAAGAAACACGAGCGATCGCCGCAATTTCTAATTTGGGTTTACAAGCAAAACTTTTGGGCTGGAACCGCGCCGTCATCTCAGATATTAAGGCTTCTATCGCTTGCGGACTGAACCGGGTGCATATTGCGATTCCCGTCTCTGGTATCCAAATCGCCGCCAAATTCCACGGTCAATGGCGGGTAAGTTTGCAAAAGCTCAAAGACTGTATCAGCTTCGCCGTCGATCAAGGTCTTTGGGTAGCAGTCGGCGGAGAAGATTCTTCCAGGGCTGATGAAAACTTCCTTTTAGATGTAGCGCTTTATGCCCAAGAATGGGGTGCATCCCGGTTCCGCTTCTGCGACACTGTAGGAGTTCTCGACCCTTTCACCACCTACACCAAGGTCAAACGGCTGGTTTCAGCTTTGATGATTCCCCTAGAAATCCACACCCACAATGATTTTGGTATGGCAACTGCCAATGCCCTTGCGGGTATCAAAGCCGGAGCCTTATCAGTGAATACCACAGTCAACGGATTAGGTGAAAGGGCGGGAAATGCAGCTTTAGAAGAAGTTGTTATGGCAATCAAACGCATCTACGGCGTTGATTTGGGCATCCACACTCCCAACTTGCTGGAACTGTCTCAACTAGTTGCAGCCGCATCAGGTGCTAGTGTACCACCCTGGAAAGCGATCGTTGGCGAAAATACCTTTGCTCACGAATCAGGCATCCATGCTCACGGAGTAATGCAAAACCCCATTACCTACGAACCATTTGCTCCCGAAGAAGTAGGTTGGGAACGGCGTTTAGTAGTAGGTAAACATTCTGGACGGCATTTGGTTGCAAACTTGCTACAACAGCATGGGATTTTCTTGAACTCCCAAGAAACCCAATCTGTTTTAGACGCAGTACGCCATCAATCGGTACAGAAAAAACGCAGCCTGACGACAGAAGAACTATTGAATTTGGTCAGAGAACAGAGGTACTCTCATGCGCGATGAATTAGAACTAAACTTGCCACCTGCTTTTGAAATTGGTGAAAAAGTCAGAGTTCGGAAACTGCTCAAGAACGATGGTACTTTTCCTGGTAAAGAAGTCGGGCAAGTTTTAGTGAACAAAGGAGATATCGGCTACATAGCCAGTATAGGGACATATTTGCAGACTTCCTATATATATGCTGTGCATTTCTTGGAAACAGGATTCGTCGTCGGCTGTATGAAAAAAGAACTAGAATCTGTTGAGGAATCTCATGAAAGTAATGCTACGGATGAATGATGCCGGTACTTTAGTAGTTTACGTTGCTAAAAAAGACCTTGAAGAAGAAGTCGTCAAACAAACCGATGGAAATGATGGCAAGGTTCTCACCCTAGCAAATGGTTGGGAATTGGAATTTCGTGATTTACCAGACACAGCAAATTTACCTCAAACAGTAGAAGCTAAACGCCTCGCATAAAAATAGTTAGGAGTTAAGAGTTATGAGTTATAAATTTTAACTCCTAACTCCTCACTCCTAACTCCTCGCTTTTAACTCCCCACTCCTAAATTTTTATCAATCATGGGTAACAAGTATTTGACGTTATCAGAATTGAACCTTGAGGGACAGTTACTAGGTTTTATTGGTGGTGAACCAGGAAAATATAAATACTTGCAATTAGCAGTTCCATCTGGAAATGTGGAAATTAAAGTGCCTAAAGAGTTACGCCGTTTACTAAGTTCATCCTTAGTTCCTGGCCAGCAAGTTCGCGTTTGTGGTCATAGTGAGGTAGACTCACGCACAAGTAAAATTAAAATTAAAGCCTATCGAGTGACACCAATTGATGCGTGTCCAAAGCAAGATTTACCACCTCAAACCAAAGCGAGGATTATGGTATGTCAAAAAGGCGGTTGCCTCAAACGTGGTGGTAAAGGGTTATTATCAGAATTAGAAAAAACTTTGTGCGATCGCGGTTTGTTAGACAAAGTTACTATTGAATATACTGGTTGCCAAAAATGCTGTGGTAGCGCCCCCAACTGTGTTTTACAGCTTGGTAAAAAGAAATACAAGAATATTCATCCTGATGCGATCGCAACTTTGCTAGAAAGTCACTTAACTTAAGAGTAAATAGACCGCGTTGTAGCGGTAAAGAGCAATGCCCTAAACCCCTACAACATCGGTGATTCAATTAAATCAAAACTGCTATGTCATTGCGATCGCATTAAAATTTACTCAGCGATTACAAGGTTATCTTTTCCGATACTAAGGAATCCGGTTTAAAAAGCGATCCATACTTCGTTCTGCCAAAGCAGCTATAGTCAGCGAGGGATTTGAGCAAGCTGTTGAACCGGGAATAAGTGAACCATCAACAACAAACAAGTTACGATAACCAAAAACCTGCCCATGAGGGTCACATACTTTGTCAATCGTTGCACCACCAAGTGGGTGTGCTGTAAAACTGTAGCCAGGTGGTGCAGCTAAACTTGTACCATTGGCTTGGTTGAGACGTTGGTAAGTATATTCGAGAGCCTGAGTATTTTTCTGAGTATCGGCTGAGTTACTAGGCCAGAACAAATCTGCTAACTGAGTAGAGACATTATAGGTAAGATACCCCTGCGGCTGGGAAATTCCCTGTCCCAGAACAGGAATAATACCTTGGGGTATGAAAGGAAGTGCTTGAAATGCCTCAAGTATCACTGGGGCAATAGGGTTATCAAGGTCTTCAATTGCGATTACACCAGCACTCCCCAGTGTTGAATTCGTCTTACCAGCATTAATCATTAAAGTACTTGAATCAAAATTCGTTCCCCAAAACTTCCCTACCTGATTATTTAGGCGGCGCAGGGTACGATTGGTTTTAGCACGCAGCAATAGTTCAGTAGTGCCAATGGAACCAGCCGCCAAAAACAGATAGCGACAAACAAAGGATTTTTGGACAAGCACTACTCCTTGCTCATTGATTTGATTGCAGACAACTCGATAACGTCCACGGTCTGATTCTCCAATGCTAGTGACTACGTGTAAAGGTCGGATTTCAACGTTACCAGTTGCCTCTGCCATACTTAGGTAGTTGCGATCTAAGCTGTTTTTGGCACCACTATTTGTACCATAGTACACTTGACCATTGATAATAGAAGCCACCTTTTGACCAGCAATTTCCTGGCGAACAATGTCCCAATCAATAGCAGTGTCAATCTTCCGGGCTTTTAAACCAGCTTTGGCTGCTTGCTCTTGAAGAATACGGCTTGCCAAGTAGTATTCAGTTTGTAAAATATCGTCTGGGATTGGAGATGCTTTGAGGATGGAACGCACTCGTGGATAATAAACTCGATCGAGTTCAGAGTATTTAATAGTGCGTGGAAAGACTTTGTAGAATAGTTCTTCAGTTGGCTGATAAGTGATAGCAGCGTAGACAAGCGAACCACCCCCAACACCTGCACCTCGATAAACATCAATACCATTACCTCTCTTGACATCAAGAACGCCAGTATATACATCAATGGGCTGTGTTGTGACTGGTGGATCGGGCAAAACCGTATTTGGACTAAGCCACGCAGCCCGACCATCTGGGTTATCCGTTGTACAGAAAGTATTACCTGCATCAGTAATTTGCCATCTTCGTCCCCGTTCCAATACTACTGTTTCAATCCCTGCCTGACCAAGGCGCAATGATGCGACTGCGCCACCAAAACCACTACCAATTACTATCGCTTCAATGTACTCGTCAACACCAGCAGCAGAAGTGCGAATAGCGGATACACCGACACTGGCTGCCGCCGCCGCCGATGCCTGAAGAAATCGACGACGATTTAGCATTTGGGACATACTTTATCTCCTATTTTTCGCTTGCTATATTTGCAGAGTTGTAGCCGGACGACGCATAATCTCCAAAATAAGTATGATAAGCATATAAGCAGTGAAAATCAACACCTGATAAACAAAAAGCCGCGTAAATTTTCTTAGGCTTTAGGCGTTTAATTCAGCTTGACTCAGTTGGAAAAATAACTGGAGTAATTTATGATGCCTCGATTTTCTGTTCGCACTAATTATCCGCGAACACTTCTTTTTTATCCAAAGTCCAATATATTAAGATAAAAATAACTCTGCATTCTCGTAGTTGTTATGAGCCTTACCACTGCTAAACGCTTTACTATAGCTGAATATCACCGTCTAGCTGAACTCGGCTTCTTTGAGGAGAATGAGCGAGTTGAGCTAATTAAGGGTGAAATAATCCAGATGGCAGCAAAAGGTACACCGCACTCTGTTTGTGAAACACGCCTAGAGCGAGAATTATATAAGTTAGTAGGCGATCGCGCAACCCTGCGAGGACAACAGCCAATTACTTTGTCTAACAACAGTGAGCCTGAACCAGATAGAGTAATTGCAAAAAATAGAGATGATGACTATCTAGCAAATCATCCCAGTCCATCGGATATTTTACTCTTAATTGAGATTGCCGATTCATGCTTAAAATATGACCAAGAGGAAAAGCTACTTATTTATGCAGAAGCAGGTATCTCTGATTATTGGATATTTAATTTAGTAGATAATTATCTGGAGTGCTACAGCGAACCTTGTCAAAATTTGCAAATTAAATTTGGTTATCGCCGCAGGTTAATTTATCTACAAAATGAATCAGTTAATCTGCCTTGTTTTTCTGAATTTTCGCTAGATTTATCTAAGGTATTTTCTGGAATGTTATTTTAAAATCCCTGCAAAAGCAGATTGACGACTTAGTATTAACTTGACAATTTACTCATCTCGATAAACATCTCTTCGATGCCCTACTCTGACAACTTTAACTATCAGTACATCATCTTGAATCTCGTACAAAATCCGATAATTGCCAACACGAATACGATATTTATTGCCAGTATTTTCTAGCTTGACAACGCCGCTAGGACGGGGGTTGTCAGCCAGTTCTATAATTTTCTCGTTAATTTTATCTCGAATATCAGCAGATAATTTTTTTAATTGTTTCGCAGCCTTGTTAGAAAGTTCTATTTGATAAGTCACGATTCTAATTCTTGTTTGTACTCTTCCCAAGTAATAGTAGGTTCATTTTCAGCTTCCTCAAAGGCTTTAATATCCTCTTTATCCTCTGTTTTTCTAATATCTAACAGTTCTAAAATATCTTCTAAAGTATCTTCATAAGCTTGTTCTAGTCTTTGATTGATTGCTTTTAACAACTCTTGTCTTTTAGTTGTAGTTTCCATAACTAACCTCTGCAACTGCAAAATTTTAATTAATTTCCGCTTGAGTGATTGTTCTGGTCAAAGTGATTAAAGACGCGATTAATCGCGTCTTTAATCTTTACATTATTTGTTTCTAGATTTATCTCAAGTGTTTTACTTACTAAGCTAAACCACATCTAGTTTGCATATCTAAAACTTATATAATTCTTGTGGGGTAGGCATCTTGGCTGCCGTAATTATGCAATTTAAATGTGGAATAGCTTACTACTAACACTGTTACCATTGTTTTTCTTTGAGATGACCTTTTTTCAAGGTTTGAGTGATAGAGATGCATCCAAGATACAGTTCTGAACCATTTACCACGACCTTTTTTGCAAGGCTCTAACATCTTAATACTGAAACTTCTGTTCGCTACAGGGTAATATATCTACCAATTTTGCTTGATTACTTAAAGCATGGTTGTGGCTTTTTGAATCTTCGACTTCAGGTAGTAAATGTGTTACTCCGAATAGTTGTCCCAAAGGAGACGTTTTCAAGAAAGCTTGCCTTTGGGCGTGAGTCATAACAACTTTTGACCCGGCTTTTATTGTATTACTGGCCATATAATTTTGGTGCTCCTCTTAAGCTTTCTTGTTGATCACAGAAGCATGCGGCTGCTTTCCGCAAGAATCTAAAAGCATATCTATCTTCTCCCGGAGCGATTGTGACAGCCCTTAGATACTCCATCTGCACGTTATTACTATAATAGGACACAACCGTATCTAGAGCAACCAGGACAACTAGCGGTTCATCTGTTTCTGTTTGACACAACTCCAATCCAACCTTGTTTGCATACTAAATTAACCATTTGCCGATTGGTTCCATGAAGCGTTCAACCCCCTGTCCTCGACTTGTAGGGTGAGCTTCTATCTGTTCTATCTCTAAAAACTTTGGAGAGCCAGGATAGGGATAAAGACCATATCGCACTAACCCCCAGACTTTACCCTTATAAACAAGTTAGCCAATGGTAGTCAATTAAGTTGTATAAACTTTTAATAGCAATATTTCAAATTTATAAATTATAAATAACTACAGAGTCAGATTGCAATTAACAATTCAAGAGATTTTATAGGCTGCAATAGGTGAGGGAGAGAAAGATCCTCACCATCAATCAAATTAATCCTTCTAACAAGTGCTGTAAGTCATTTGTCACATCAGCAACAGCTTGTCTAGCACCTAAACGATTTTCCTTATACGCTGGGTAATGCTCAGAAATAGATATCGGTTCACCCACAGTAATTTTCACTTTTTGCTTACCCAATTGTGGACGCTGTACACCTTTATTGCCTTTTATTTTAGCAATCATTTGCCATAAAATTAAAGTTGTCTCAGCAAACCTTTCTACTGTTGGATTTTCACGAATATAATTACCAGAAACAGCCACAAAACTTTCTACTAAACGCATGTGCCACATCCGCGCATTCGCTTCTTCGGCAACGCGATCGCCTAAAGCTTTCTCTACAGCAGATATTCCTTTTACATCCTTAAAATCTTCTCTAAATATATAATTCCACCCAGCTTGTTCTACGCGCCGACATCGGTCACTCAAAGTACCTTTTGACTGCAAATCAAAATACTGTTCTGATATTATTAGCGCCGCATTTAACAAAGCTTGTAAACGAACTGCTAACGCTTCATTTCTATCCTCAATTTCTCCTACTACTGTTTTGATATCTGGCAGCTTTAGATGATAAAAGCGCGTGTAAAATTTTTCCATCAACGAAAGTAAATGTTCTGCCAAAGTCAACAACCGGGGATAAAGCGACTCTATAGAAGCTTGTTCTGGTGCATTCACAGGTAAACCACTAGCCGCTTCCATTTCACTTAAAAGATTTGCGATCGCACCCCAAGGAGCATCAACGTAACTATATTTAATCCCAACTGGTACAATTAGAACCTGTTCGGGGCGTCCAGCTTTGTGCAAATCTTCAGCACACCAAAAGCCTAATTGGGCAATACCAGGTTCTAGGGGGCTAATATTCTCTGATAAACCATTGGTTGCACCCTCTGGCGCAGCAGCCATCGGAAATTTACCATTGGCGAACAAGTCACGCGCCGAACGTAACCCCGTCCAGTCAGCCTTACCTCGCTGAATCGGAGTCCCACCTAAATGAGAAGCAATCCAGCCAACGTAGGAACCTGCCCATAGAGGAATGCCGCGATCGTAGATAAAATGAGCATGAATGGGATGTTGTAGTGTTGTACCTTGCGATCGTGCTACCTTTGGCACGAGTTGAGACAGCAAGTAGGTTAGACAAAATGGATCGTCTGTTTTAGGATGGCGAAATGCCAGCATAAAACGGATCTTATCCTCCTGAAACTGGCGATAAAGATCCACTAGCACCTCTACGTTGTCTGCTTCAATCTGGGTAATAGGTGTTTGCCAATTTATCCAACTGGGTAGCAACAGATGGACAAATCGTAGAAATAAGGGGTTAAACGCCGGAGGAATGAATTCTAAGGGTGGCTGTGCTTGATAAATTACATCTGCCAAGGTAGTTTTCTCCTAAAGGGAATGGGGAGTAGGGAGTGGGGAATGGGGGATGAGGAAGATGAGGGAGAATAACCAATGCCCTATTTACAAGTAAGAATGAAAAATAAATAACACTGTATACTTTGTACTTCATCCTTAATACTTCATACTTTAGTTGACATAGAAATTAGTGATCAAAGAAAGGCTATAAACGATGCGACTGTCACAAATGTTATTCGTTACACTCCGGGATGATCCGGCTGATGCTGAGATTCCTAGCCATAAATTATTACTCCGTGCAGGCTACATTCGTCGCATCGGTAGTGGTCTTTATGCTTATTTACCGTTAATGTGGCGGGTACTGCAAAAAGTTTCCCAGATTGTGCGAGAAGAAATGAACGCTACAGGCGCACAAGAATGTCTTTTGCCACAATTACAACCTGCTGATTTATGGAAGGAATCGGGACGCTGGGACACTTATACCAAAGCTGAGGGGATCATGTTTTCGCTAATTGATCGCCGTGAACAACAATTAGGATTAGGCCCAACTCATGAAGAAGTAATCACAGCGATCGCTCGTGATATGATTCGCTCTTATCGTCAGCTACCACTAAATCTCTACCAAATTCAAACCAAATTCCGCGATGAAATTCGTCCCCGCTTTGGTTTAATGCGCGGAAGGGAGTTTATCATGAAGGACGCCTATTCCTTCCATGCTGATGAAGCCAGCCTCAAGGAAACGTACCAGGATATGTATAAAGCGTACAGCAATATTCTGCGGCGTTCTGGTTTAGCTTTTCGGGCAGTGGAAGCTGATTCTGGTGCAATTGGTGGTTCCGGTTCCACAGAATTTATGGTTTTGGCGGAAGCTGGTGAAGATGAAGTTTTCTACACTGAGGATGGTAAATACGCCGCTAACGTAGAAAAAGCTGTTTCTTTACCAATTGACACCGAAACCTCACGGTTTACAACCTACGAGAAACGGGATACACCTGGAACAGAAACGATTGAAAAAGTTTGTCAGCTCCTCAACTGTTCTCCCACTCAATTGGTGAAAAATGTCCTTTATCAGACAGCTTATGATAATGGTATAACGGTGTTAGTTCTGGTGAGCATTCGAGGCGATCAAGAAGTTAATGAAGTCAAATTGCAAAATGAATTGACTAAATTAGCTCCTGAGTATGGCGCTAAAACTATTATTAGTTTGAATGTACCAAATGTAGAAGCCCAGCAAGCATGGACAGCTAAATCTCTACCTTTAGGCTACATTGCGCCAGATATCGCAGATGAGTATATTAAAGCCAATAAACAGATCCATCCCAAGTTTTTGCGCTTAGTGGATCAAACAGCCGTTGATTTAAAAAACTTTGTTACAGGCGCGAATGAAGCTGGCTATCACGTAGTCGGTGCTAATTGGGGTGAGCAATTTAAACTACCAGAACGAGTAGTAGATATTCGTAAGTCAAGACCAGGCGATCGCGCCATCCATAACCCAGAACAAACTCTTGAAAGCGCCCGTGGAATTGAAGCAGGTCATATCTTCCAATTAGGTACTAAATATTCCCAAGCGATGGGAGCAACTTATACCAATGAACAGGGTGAAGAAAAGCCGCTATTTATGGGTTGTTTTGGGGTGGGCGTGTCACGATTAGCGCAAGCTGCCGTAGAGCAATCTTACGATAAAGATGGGATTATTTGGCCAGTTGCGATCGCACCCTACCACGCGATCATCACAATTCCCAACATAAAGGATGCTCAACAAATCGAAATCGCCCAAAAACTTTACACAGAACTCAATCAAGCGGGAATTGAAACCCTACTAGATGACCGCGACGAACGGGCTGGAGTTAAATTTAAAGATGCTGACTTGATCGGCATACCTTATCGAATTGTAACCGGACGAGCGATCGCTAATGGCAAAGTCGAAGTTGTAGAAAGAGCAACCCGCAACTCTCAAGAAATTGTCATAGAGGAAGTTACAACCACACTTCATAAGTGGATTACCGCCGCCACTCAGGTAAAAAATTAAACTTCAACACTTACGCAGAGGAATCAATACTTTACTTTGCGCTCCTCTGCGTGTTACTCAGCGTTCCTCTGCGTTGTAAATTAATCATCTCCAGAAAGAATGAGATTTACATAATTTGGCAGGTGACGAATTAAAAATAGAAATTCTAAAATTGAATCAGGGACTTGCAGAATTAAAAATAATCGCCTTTAGAGGCAAAAAGTCTCCTCCAGGTAGCGGGAAACTCTTCAGTTATAAGTATCGTCCTTAACCAGGCTGCTCCTCACACAATTACCATATCAGCCCTCAGTCAGGAAGGTTTTGAACATGAAAGACCAACAAGGATCTAATCGTATTTCTTCAGGCGCAATTGCAGCCGTGTCAGCAGTGGTTGTAGCGGTGGGTGGCGGTGTGGCTTGGTTTACTTCCCAATCCAACAATACACCCATACCATCAAACCCCTCTGGGCGCATCGAACAGCCAGCACAGCCATCAACTAGGCAGCCAGCTAATGAGCAAACCCCTAACGTTTATTGGCTAAAACCAACGGACAAAAATGTTACTTTAGTCCCCCAGCCTGTTAGAGTCGCTTCTATCCGAGCCAACCAACCTTTAGAAGCAGCTTTTCAAAGTTTGTTAGCAGGCCCAACAGAAGGGACGGCAGATTCCACAACCATCCCCAAAGGAACCAAACTTTTGGGGCTGAAGGCGGAAAATGACGAAGTTCACGTTAATTTATCTGAAGATTTTACCAGTGGTGGTGGAAGCACATCAATGATAGGCCGCGTAGGACAAGTTGTTTATACTGCGACAACTTTAAATCCCAAAGCCAAAGTGTACATTGACGTGAACGGCAAACCGTTGGATGTATTAGGTGGTGAAGGTGTAGAGTTACAACAGCCACTAACTCGTGAAAGCTTTGATAAAAACTATCCCCTTTAAAAAAGTTAGGAGTAGGTAGAGACGCGATTAATCGCGTCTGTGCAGGAGTGAAAAGTTTTTTAACTCATAACTCATAACTTATAACTCATAACTTTCTTAGAATTACCGTTTGCTATTTAATACGCGAAAATTACGGGCTTGCTGTTCTAACCTTGTGGCAAGGCGATCGCAAACCCGATTACACAAATCAAAAATCATTTCATCTTCCACCCGGTAATAGGCGCAAGTTCCTTCACTGCGGCGGCTAAGGATACCTGCTTGCCACATTACCTTCAGGTGTTTTGATACATTTGCCTGAGAAGTCTGTGTTGCCTCTACCAACTCTTGCACGCATTTTTCTTCATCCCGTAATAAGTGGAGCAGCCGCAAGCGCATCGGCTCACTTAACAGACTGAAGTATTCAGCTACTTGTTGCACCACTTCTGGCGGTAA
Organism: Nostoc sp.; assembly: GCF_035638895.1. Classification (GTDB taxonomy): domain Bacteria; phylum Cyanobacteriota; class Cyanobacteriia; order Cyanobacteriales; family Nostocaceae; genus Nostoc. The sequence goes on from NZ_DASQZC010000366.1 coordinate 15,703, forward strand.
AGGCAACGTTTGTTTCATCAGGATTAACCAGCAAGGACTGAAGTTTTAACGATGACTCATTTGGGATGACTCATTTCATATATAGATTAATACTTAATCAGGGTTAATTCGCATCAAAGGTTGACCATATTCTACAGCGTCGCCATTTTGGAGAAGAATTTCCATCACCTGTCCAGAGACTTCGGCTTCGATTTCATTCATCAGCTTCATGGCTTCAATAATACAGACAGTTTGACCCTTGCGGATGCGATCGCCCACTTCCACAAATGCCGCTTCCCCAGGTGCAGGAGCGCGATAAAACGTTCCCACCATTGGGGAAGGCACTTCTACTAATCTCTGGTCAAGGGTTGAGGGGGGATTTACTGACAACTGCAATTGGGTGCTAGTACCAGTATTCTCAAACACACGAGATGTGGACACCTCTGTTACCTGACTAGTGTTCACCTGGTTTCCCGCAGATAAACTCGATGTCGAGCCAGAACCCACCACACCGCCGAAGGTCGCTTGACCTACCGACAACATCTGATTGCTGACGCTCACAGCCTTACGGACTGTTAGTTCAAAATCATCGCTTTTGAGCGTCACTTCTGCAATATCTGTTTGGGCGATAGTTGCCAGTAGTTGGCGGATTTCATTAAAGTCCAATGGCACAGTTTTTATTACCTCGACCTATCCGTAAATGAGTATCTTAAGTGTGGCAGGGATTAAATCCCTATGTAGGGATTTCCATCGGGAACAAGCATCTCCGTAGAGATGAAAGTTATTCCCTGCTGATATATTTATCTTCCTGGGTATCAACTTTGATGCGTTCTCCTTGAGAAATAAACAAAGGAACCATCACAACTGCACCAGTTTCTAGAGTTGCGGGTTTTGAGCCACCGGTAGCAGTATCACCTTTTAAACCTGGATCTGTTTGTATAATTTCCAGAACCACAGACTTAGGCAATTCTACTCCCAGCACCTGGTCGCCCCACTTAATAACTTCAGCTTCCATACCTTCCTTCAGGTATTTGACGCGATCGCCAATTTGTGCACGGGTCAATCTGCCTTCTTCGTAGGTTTCCATATCCATAAAGACGTACTCATCGCCCTCTTTATAGGTATGCTGCATTGTGCTTTTTTCTAGCGTAGCTTGCGGAACTGTTTCCCCGGCTCGGAACGTTTTTTCCATCACGCTGCCACTCTGGACATTTTTTAACTTAGTTCGGACAAAGGCGGAACCTTTGCCTGGCTTGACGTGTAGGAATTCAAGCACTCGCCATACAGACCCATCTAATACAATTGAAACACCGGGTCGAAAGTCGTTACTGGATATCATGAAACTTTCAAATTTTGGAAGACAATCGGCATTTATTGTACCCTTCTAGGGTCGTCATTGGGCATTTGTCATTAGTCATTAATCATTTGTCATTAGTCATTAGTCATTTATCCTCCGCCCTTAACGTGGGAAGATTATTGATGGGTTACGTCTACGTCCAGTCAACAATCTAATGCTGCATTTGAGTTATCCCATGCTTAACTTATTAAAATCCTGGCTGAAGAACAGCCTAATGGCAATACTGCTGGTAACAATATTTTTAGGCATAACTACAGCTGGGTGGACTCCCTCCAGTAGCGCCGCGCTGCCAGCCGGCAACGCAATTACCGATGGCAAGGCTTTGTTGCGGTATGCACTCCCGATAGATAACAAACCTGTACGGCAACTACAAGCCAGTTTAGAGGACATCTCTGCCCAACTACGGGCAAATCGACGCTGGGGTGCTATTTCCAAGGACATCAGCAAAGCATCCCGCATTCTCGATAAACCCTCCCAAATCTTAACAAGCGTTCCCCAAGAACGCCAACCCCAAGCCGAAGCTTGGATTACCGAGTTGAAATCTGGGGTTGGAAAACTGGAAGAATTGGCGAAGAGTAAAGATAAAGAACAAATTCTCGAAGAGAGAGGCAAACTTCTGAATCTCGTTACTGGGCTAGAAGAGTCAATGGTGAAAAAATTCCCCTTTGAAGTGCCTCCCCAATACAGCAACCTACCACAACTTAAAGGTCGTGCCACAGTAGAAATCAAAACCAACAAAGGCGATTTGACCCTGGTAGTAGATGGTTATAGTGCCCCTGTCACTGCTGGTAATTTTGTAGATTTGGTGCAGAGGGGTTTTTATAATGGCTTAGAATTTACCCGTTCTGAAGAATCTTACTTTCTACAAACTGGAGATCCAGAAGGTAAAGACGTGGGTTTCATTGATCCAAACACAGGTAAATATCGCTCTATTCCCTTAGAAGTCTTAGTTCAGGGTGATAAAGCACCTACTTATGGCATTACTCTAGAAGAAGCTGGTCGTTACGTTGATATGCCAGTTCTACCTTTTTCTGCCTTTGGTGCAGTGGTGATGGCTCGTCCCGAAAGTGAAGTCAATGGTGGATCTTCGCAATTCTTCTTCTTCCTCTTTGAACCAGAACTCACCCCCGCCGGACGCAACCTATTAGATGGTCGCTATTCCGTTTTTGGCTATCTCACCGAAGGTAAAGAAGTTTTAGATAAACTGAAAGCGGGTGACAAAATTGAATCGGCAACAGTCGTTCACGGAATAGAAAATCTGGTTGAGCCACAAGCAGCATAAGAAGAGAGTAGGGGAAGCAGGGGGAGCAGGGGGAGCAGGGGAATAATAACTCCTAATTCCTAACTCCCCTGATTCAGATTCCCGGCGGTGAACACTTGATCAAGAGCGATCGCTAATTCTGGAAAACTCCGTGATACAATTTGCTGATTAGCAGTAAAAACTGTTTCTTCGTAAAATCCATCTTCCAGTAATAACACCGAAATCTTACCTTCTAGAGGATCTACAATCCAATATTCAGGAACCTCTAAAGCCGCATATTCAGATCGCTTATGGCGATAGTCCCGTTTCACCGAGTCTGGACTGACCACCTCGACAATTAGTAACGGCGGTGACTGAAATACTGCTGAGGCATTCAACAATTCTCTGGCTTGTTCCACTGTCACTACACACAAATCAGTCAACCTAGATTTATTTCTCCCCGTTGTCACCCCACTTTCCCGAAAACACAGCCAAGTAGAGTTACAACGTACAACGTTTGATTTCTGCTTCCAAGGCAGTATCCAAAAAATCGACAATCAGAAAATGTTCAATAGTTGGTGGGTTCCTTAGCTCTAGCTTGCCATCCACCAATTCATAATGGAAACCGTTGCCATCATCATAGGTTAAGTACTTCTCAAATGTGATGCTGGTTACTGGTGTTGTTACCATCCCAACTGACCCCTAGACGATACCCTTATTTTAAACAGTAAAACAAATCATCAGTTTTCTTAGTAATTTTGCAACACAGAAAACCGATTGTGAACAGTGAGTTATCTTCTCAACAAGTAAAAGAAATTGGTGAACAAGGTCTTTTAGAAAGATTGCAGCGCTTCTGTCCTCCAGAAATAATCGGCGATGATGCAGCAGTGCTTGTGACTGCACCAGAGCAATCTTTAGTAGTGACAACAGATGTGCTGGTTGATGGCGTACATTTTAGCGATGTAACCACTTCCCCAGAAGATGCTGGTTGGCGGGCTGCTGCTGCCAATTTATCAGATTTAGCAGCAATGGGTGCTTCCCCATTGGGAATTACCGTCGGGTTGGGACTACCCGGTGAAGTTAGGGTAAGTTGGGTTGAGCGGCTATACCAGGGAATGACAGAATGCCTGCAAAAATACAATACCTCAATTGTTGGGGGTGATGTGGTGCGATCGCCTGTGACTACTGTGGCAATTACTGCTTTTGGTCAAGTTTACCCTAGCCAAATTATCCGCCGTTCTGCTGCTGTTGTGGGAGATGCGATCGTCGTTACAGGCGTTCATGGAGCCTCAAAAGCTGGCTTAGAACTGCTCTTGCATCCCAAATTGGGACAAGACCTCAACGACGAAGAAAAGACGGCTTTAATCCTCGCCCACCAACGCCCACAGCCACGATTAGATGTCTTACCAATCCTCTGGAAAATCTTAACTCCTAACTCCCAACTCTCCATTGCTGGTATGGATAGCAGCGATGGTTTGGCAGATGCGATTATTCAAATTTGCCGCGCCAGTAGTGTTGGCGCTATCCTAGAACGAAGAAAAATTCCTGTACCAAAAACTTTTAACCATTGGCTGACACAAGAGCAAGCGCTGGAATATGCTCTATACGGTGGCGAAGACTTTGAATTAGTGCTGTGCTTGCCACAAGAGTTAGCATCAGCCTTAGTGCAACATCTTGGTGAAGGTGCTGCGATCATAGGTAGCATTACATCTGGATCAACAGTACTATTGCACGACGAACAAAAAAAATTCCCTGACCAAGTTCTAAGTCTTAGCCAGGGATTTCAACATTTCAATAGTTAGGAGTTAGAAAGGAGTTATGAGTTATGAGTTTTAATTGCTTACTTTTCATTCCTAACTCCTCACTTCTGATTCCTAACTTTTTAATTAAACCCACTTCTCGGCTACCAATTCTGCCAAATCCAAAACTCGTTGGCTGTAACCCCACTCGTTGTCATACCACGCCATAACTTTTACTAGGTCATTGCCCAAGACCAAAGTCAAGTTCGCATCAACAATCGAAGAAGCATCATGACCTTGATAATCAGACGATACTAGTTCTAGTTCGCTGTAGGCCAAAATACCTTTAAGTGGGCCTTCGGCAGCATCTTTGAGAGCTTGGTTAACTTCTTCAGTAATAGTACGCTTCTCAACCTGAACTACGAAATCTACCATTGAGACGTTCGGGGTAGGTACGCGCAAGGCAACACCATTTAGCTTGCCTCTGAGGTCTGGGATAACCAGCGCAACTGCTTTTGCTGCACCAGTAGAGGTGGGTACAATGTTTATCGCTGCTGCCCTCGCCCGTCGCAAATCCCGGTGAGAAGCGTCTAGCAAGCGTTGGTCACCTGTATAGCTATGGGTAGTGGTCATAGTGCCTTTGATAATGCTGAACTTATCGTTCAACACCTTGGCGATCGGTGCCAAGCAGTTGGTAGTACAGCTAGCATTACTGATAATGTGATGTTTGTTGTGGTCATAGTCGTGATGATTCACACCAACCACAAAAGTGCCATCCTCGTTTTTACCAGGAGCGGTAATCAGAACTTTTTTGGCTCCAGCATTTACATGCTTGAGCGCTCCTTCTTTGCTAGTAAATACCCCGGTTGCTTCGATAATTAGGTCAATTCCCCACTCTTTCCAGGGCAAGTTTTCTGGGTTGCGATCAGACACGCACTTAATGGTCTTACCGTTAACGATGATAGAGTTATCATCGGCACTAATCTCAGCACCCTTGATCTTCCCTAGCATCGAGTCATACTTCAGCAGATGAGCATTGGTTCTAGGGTCTGATGTGTCATTAATGGCCACAAGGTCGATTTGACTATTCTCTCTACCCACCCAGCAGCGTGCAAAGTTACGTCCAATCCGCCCGAAACCGTTGATTGCAACTCTAATCACAGTGTCTTGCCCTCTGTATTTATGCTTATATGTTGATATCGTTGACCCCAATCATATCGCAAAGGGGGGGGGCACTTTTAACCATAAAGTGTTAGATCAACAAAAAAACACATAATTTATTCAGATTTGTTCGAGTAGAGATTGTTGTTAGTGATATATGATCTAACCGATTCTGGGACTAAATAACGAATCGACTGGCGTTCGCGGCAAAATCTGCGAATTAGACTTGACGAAACTCCTACTAAAGGTATATCTAAGAGTTGCCAGTGAATGGTGACTAACTGCTCCCTCAACTGTTGCTCCACCTGCTTGCAGATTAATTTGCTTTGAGTTATAGTCTCACCACCTAGCAGTCGGGGTGCTATTAACCAATCACACATTTGTGCTAGTTCGTGTCCACGGTACCAACGGGGTAAAGTTTGGAAAGTATCCAAGCCTACGATCCAGTACCAGTGAGTATTTGGGTAAGAAGCAGATAAGTCCATCAGGGTGTTAATAGCATAAGAAGTCCCAGAGCGATTGGCCTCCACTAGTGAGACGGTAAACGCTGGGTTATCTTCTATGGCTAATTGCAGCATTCCCACACGATGCTCAAACGAAGCTGCTTGTTTGTGCGGAGGATTTAGGGATGGCACCCAAATTACCTTTTCAAGAGATACTTGATGCAAAGCTCTCTCGGCTACGAGCAGGTGTCCGCAATGAATTGGATCAAATGTGCCACCAAAAATTGCTAGTTGCTCCATCCAATTATGCGTGGATTTTATGCAATTGAAAAATAGTTTCATTACCAATGTACTATTGTAGTCAATTCATGCCTAGACTGGATGCAATTTAAAATCAGCTTTACTAACAATGTATGATGTAGCCAATTCCAGTAAGGTAGCCAAAAAGATGTATTTGACATTACAAGAATTTCTTTCCCGATGCGGCCAAAATTTTCAGAATAATCTTAAAAACAGTTTAGAAATAGTAAAAACCTCCAACCAAGGTAAAATCATTCTGAACAAGCAAAACCAGAGCATAAATATCATCTGGCCAGCAAACATAAACATGATTAAGGGACAGTTACGGTAAAAATCAAATTCCTGTTATGATACGCGTGTCATTTGTGATTATGGTGTGGTGTGGTGTAAAAGGAGCAAGAAATGACTAATTCTGTAGATTTTAGTGGTAGACCATTTCATTTCATTGGCATCGGTGGTATAGGTATGTCTGCTCTGGCATACGTTCTCGCCAAGCGTCAATTTCCAGTATCAGGTTCGGATCTTCGTGCTAACCACATTACGCACAAATTGGAATCTATCGGCGCTCATATTTTTAGTAGACAAGAGGCAAGCAATCTCGAATTCTTTCGTCCTCAGGTATTAACGAATGCAGTAGTATTAAATTCACAAGAAGAATTACCTACTGCTACTAACTCAATACTGCCTCAAGTCATTTGTTCAACAGCAATTAACACGAATAATTTAGAATACAAAGCAGCGCTAGAATTAGGTTGCCCAATTTTACATCGTTCAGATGTACTGGCAGCTTTAATTGCCGATTACCACAGTATTGCAGTGGCAGGAACACATGGCAAAACTACAACCAGTAGCATGATTGGCTATATGCTTCTGGAAGCAGGTCTAGACCCAACGATTTTAGTAGGTGGCGAAGTCAATGCTTGGGAAGGTAATGCTCGATTGGGACAAAGCCAATATTTGGTAGCCGAAGCAGATGAATCTGATGGTTCCTTGGTAAAACACGCTCCAGAGATTGGCATCATCACCAATATTGAACTCGATCATCCTGACCATTACGAGACATTAGAAGAAGTCATTGACATCTTCCAGACATTTGCTAAGGGTTGTAAAACGTTAATAGGTAGCATTGATTGTGCTACAGTGCGCGATCGCTTGCAACCCACAATCAGCTACAGCTTATACTCAGATGCTGACGCTGATTACAGCGTTACTAATATTGATTATCGTGCTGATGGCACCACGGCTCTAGTTTGGGAAAGAGGCAAAGCTTTAGGCGTGTTGAAGTTACGCCTGCTAAGTCGGCACAATCTCAGTAATGCCTTAGCAGCAGTAGCTGTTGGTCGCGTCTTGGGCTTAGAATTTGGAGAAATTGCTAAAGGTATCGCCACCTTTGAGGGAGCAAGACGCCGCTTTGAGTTCCGGGGTGAAGTCGATGGTATTACCTTCATCGATGACTATGCCCATCATCCTAGCGAGATTCGCGCTACTCTTGCCGCAGCCCGCTTACAAGCAAGACCAGGACAAAGAGTAGTTGCCATCTTCCAACCTCATCGCTATAGCCGTACACTCACCTTTTTAGAAGAATTTGCCGATTCCTTTACCCATGCTGATTTGGTTGTGCTGACTGATATTTACAGTGCAGGTGAACCCAATTTAGGGCAAATTACTGGTGAACATCTAGCGGCGGAAATTGCTAAACAGCATTCTCCTGTAGTTTATCAGCCAACATTACCCTCAGTGTGTGAGTTCTTGCTGCAAACACTACGCCCAGGAGACTTGGCGCTGTTTTTGGGGGCAGGGAACTTGAATCAGGTGATTCCTGAAATAATTACGACACTTTGCGAACCTGCTAAAGCCACATCTTAAGTGGAGGCTTTGCGAAGTTTTATTTCTGAGCAAAGCGCCCGTCTAGCAACGGTTCCATAGGATAACTCTATTACCGTAGTTTTACGGTAAATAAATGTAAAAATTTTACCAAAAAAAGTAAAAATGACCATTTCCCAGGCAGCTGGAAACGTCTGCACAGTTTCTGCTTTGAATACAAAGAAACCCCAAACAACTAATTCGGTGGACAGTGAAGTAATTTACTTACCCAATACTGATTGTACGATCAAGCCCCAGGCTTCTTTGTCAGCATTTACTTCCTATAGAGTTGGGGGAGCAGCTGATTTATACGTTGCTCCCCGAAACTTAGAAGCACTCCAAGCAAGTCTTAAATACGCAAAAGAACGTAATTTAAAGGTGACAACACTGGGAGCAGGTTCTAACTTGCTAGTGAGCGATCGCGGTATATCAGGCTTAGTTATTGCTACTCGTCATCTCCGCTTCAGCAACTTTGACCCCCAAACCGGTCAATTAACCGTTGCTGCTGGAGAATCAATTCCAAGCTTGGCATTGGCGGCAGCAGAATTAGGATGGCAAGGATTGGAGTGGGCTGTTGGCATCCCTGGAACAGCCGGAGGTGCAGTGGTGATGAATGCAGGGGCACATAATAGCTGTATCGCAGATATGTTAGTTAGTGCCCAGGTACTTTCACCCGATGGTACGTTGGAAACTCTTACCCCCGATCAGTTAGCTTATAGTTACCGAACTTCATTATTGCAAGGTGGCGATCGCATAGTCACCCAAGCCACATTACAACTCGCACCAGGTGCAGATCCAGCAAAAGTTGTGGCAATCACCAAAGAACACAAAAAGCAT
>NZ_DASQZC010000367.1:0-1544 GCF_035638895.1 Nostoc sp.
AATTTGCGCCTGCAATTCAAACTGGTATTGATGCTGGGAAATATCTACAAGTCTTTAGCAATGGAGTACCCTTAAGCATCGCTAGAGATACAGTTACCGGACAGTTTGTAGGCCATGCTATTGGCGCTACAGTCAACAACAGCCCTTTATCTCCACTGATAGCAGCTTCAAATCTAGTAACGAGTGGGGCACAGATGTATCAAACTCAGCAAGGCTTTACAGCTGTATTAAATGGCTTGCAAACTATACAAACTAGCTTGGGTGTGCTGCAAGCAACTACAGCCTTGATTGGTGTGGGAACGATCGCAGGTGTAGCATTAACAGCAGTCAATCTGCACCAAACAATGAAACTAAGAAAAGAAGTAGAGCAAATGAGGCTGGAAGTCAAAAACGGCTTTATTGACTTGAAACAAGCTTTAAAAGACCAAGGAGTAGAAATTAGACAAATAATCGAGCAAGTAGCCCAAGATATCAAATTTGAACAACATCGCACGGCTTTAGTGAGGGCGTATGGAGTGTTTATCCAGGCGATTAACCGCTTCCGTTCAGCGATGCAATTGCAAGATTTCAGCCGGAGAAACGCTGAGATTGATGGCGTGAGGGGAATGTTATTTACGGCTTTAGCAGATTACAGCAATCCGCATCTACTAGAAGAAACTTGTGCAGCTGGTCAATTACGCAGACTTGAATGTGCTTGGGCAATTGAACAGGCGATTGTTGCAACTTATCAAGTGCAGAATGAGGTTTCAGCAGTAAGCGATCGCCTCATCCTACTCCAAGATAAAATCTGTCAAGATGCTCTAACTGTAATTAATCGCTGCGAATCACATGATGAGCTTGATTTTCTCTTTCCCGAAATTATCCGCATTAAAAATCATGATTTAGGAGTATTGGATTCGTGGCAAAATCATGTTGATTGGATACAATCGCTTCCTTCATCAGATTTAAAGCTTTTAAGCAGCGCTGATTTTAATAGTCCAGAGATTCACTACTCCACAATCAATGTAGCAGAACCGCCAGAACAATTAGTGTATGAGAGTTTAGCCGAGAAATCTCATTTTTATTCGCTTCGTGATCAGTTACTATTTATATTCGAGCCTGAACTACGTCGAGAGTACGAATTTTATATTAGTCAACAAGCTGTAATTACTGGTTATAAAACATTAGTTACATCTAATTTGCAACAGGCATCAGACCTAACTACTGGTAATCTTTATTACTACTTTAAAATCAGAGATGAATCGAAAGGTGAGACAGAGTTAGTTTCAGCTAATTAAAACAGCTACGCGCCCTAAGCGTAGCTATGCCGCAGGCTTTAAGGCAAGCTCTGTTACCACCGTAGGTATCGCATCAAAGGCTGGCTCCACTTGCCAGCCTGATCTAAAAAAGCCTTGAACCTATTAAACCCGCTCTACTTTTCCCTGATTCGGCAATTCAAACGAGACTGTTGATATGATTGGGGCATTTGGATTAGACACAGTAGGCCCAGTCTCTGGAGATGGAGCCAGTAGTCGATAGTCACTACGCCAGCGCTGATGATTGAG
>NZ_DASQZC010000368.1:0-4551 GCF_035638895.1 Nostoc sp.
AGCGCTAGTCCATCCCTTCATTAAAAAACACTGCGCCTTAATGTACACCACTGCCAGTCACAAACAAGACTGGCATAAATTCCGGTTGGTTTTCCTTCTCCCCGAATATGTCCAAGGTGCTGATACTGTAGAAGCTTGTACACGCTTCCTCATGCAGCAGTTGCCCCATGACCCAGCCTGTAAAGATGCTTCGCGTGTATTCTATGGCAGCACAGAGGCAGAATTCCCGCTTGTCAACCCTGAAGCCACTTTACCCGCAGAATGGATTCAGGAAGCAATCGCGATCGCGCAAATTGAGCGTGTTGAGTATCAGCTACGAATTCAAGAAATTGAGTCACGGCGTAAAGAGTGGCGTGAGATTTCCCTCAATGAAGCCTGGGACATTGACCAGCTAATCCAGAACGCACTTTCATTCATCCCACCACGCACCCCAGGAAGCGGCAACTATGACGAATGCCGTCAGGTGTTGATGGCGCTGGTTAATCATTATGGGGCAACAGATGCGGAAATTATAGCCGAGCAGTGGTCGCCCAGCATCAAGGGTTCAACTTGGAACATCCACGCTAAGATTCGCAGTTTTAGACGTGGGGGAATCTCAATCGGTACACTGTTTCACATTGCCAAACAGTATGGCTTTCGGTTCCCTAAACGGCAGTATGAATATAACGAACGCGACCAAGGAGTAATTAGCCGTGAACAGTGGGAGCTTAGGCGAGTTAGAGAGGATTTGAGCAGCTTCCAAAATTTATTAAAGCAAGCTATCGCTCCAATAGCTGAGATATTTAAAGGATTTAAAGCCCCACCATCGCCGCCGCCCGAACCCGAAATTAACACGAACGCGCCCAATGTAATTATCTACCGCATGGGCAATATCCCGTACATAAGCGAAATTACAGGCGATATCTCTATCTCTTGCCAACCAGAAGAACATATCACCGCATGGGTAGAAGCTGTTTCTAAAGGCTGGACACAAATCTTAGATAATTCCCACCCTGGACTAGGTAAGTCTTACAACGCGGGGCAACTGACGGCGGCCTTATTCGGTGTTGATAAACTAATTTACCAGGATGCCAACCACAGAAACCCATCTACACTGCCCATTGAGACGAATTTTGTTGACTTACCAGTGCGGCACAACGGCTTTAAACTAGACCCCACCCGCAAAACTCCTACTGGTGAGGATTTTAAACTGTGGACTAAAGCGGGTGAGACTGCCGACACTGATGGCAATTGTCACAGGACTTACTTATTTAATGCCTTCCGCAACAAGAATTTTACCAGCCTTGATTTTGAAGAGAGCGGCATCAGCCCCATCTGTGGCGGTTGTTCCCTTAAAAATCAGTGCCGTTTCTCCAGTGGTGACGGTTTTGGCTTCCGCTTTCAAAAGCGCACAGCAATTCAACAGTTCTCTGAACTCAGAGCGCACCCAGACTCTACACCAGTTACCTTAACTAACGCTGCTGACCAAACTTTCACCGTTGGGCGGTTATGGGAAGAAGCGGGTACACTCATCAAGCCCGTGCGCTCAGTTGATGTAAACCGCGACGATTTTGAAACCACTGTGGGCAAGCTGCTACTGTTAGAACCAAATATAATGTCACAGCTGCAACCTGCACTAAAAGTTTTACACCAACTGTTTACTCAACACCTTTTGCCGAATGACCGCTACGGCTTTGATGATGCCAGCATCCGAGCGCTGCTGCCCGAATTCCCAACTGGCTTAGATATCGAAGCGATTCGGCAAACTGTAGAACCTGATTTAACTTTCTTAGAAGACTTAGACTCTATTGATATTACCGAAGATAAACAACTAAAAAAAAGTGCTGCGGCTCGTTATGCTGCCAAGAAGCTAGTTAAAGACAGCGCACGAACGGCAGGTAAGGAGTTTCTTGACTTGCCTAATTACTGGTTGCCTGACTTTCTCGAAGCTTGGAAAGGTGATGGTAGTTTTCAATCTCAATGGGGTGTACTCAGCATTTACCGCCGAAACCCCAAACATACTGAATTGGCCAACTCTGCAAAATTTAATATTTACCTTGATGCCACTTTCAAATCTCACCAGTTGAAATTCAAATTGGGCATCGATGATCCTGTATTAGTCATTGAGCAACAACGCCCAGACTACGGCAATTTAAAAGTGGTCAACGTCACGGGGCTGGGTAAACTGCCTAAAAATCGCTCCGATACACTCAGCAACCGTGTTAATGCCCTCAAAGAAACCTTCAAAAAACTCTACCCCACCCTTGGCATTATCGATTGGAAACAAATTGCATCCCAAATTGCAGACCGCACAGAATACGGTCACTTTGTCGATGGGCGTGGTGTTAATAGGTTTAGTGATGCAGAGGCTCTCGCTTCTTTTGGCATTCCTTACCAAAACATTGGTGTTTTAGCAGCACAATATCAGGTGATGACTGGTTCACCAGTCAACCTGGAAGATAAAAACAGCACTTTCCAAAAGTATCTCACTGAACTAATTAATGCAGAAATTATACAAGAGATTGGGCGATTACGTGTACATCGTCGCCCAAACCAACAGCTTACCTTTTACTTCTGCGCTGACTATTCACTGAGTTTCCTTTTAAATGAGTTACCATCCGTGAAATTAGAGAGCGTTGATGCTTTCCAACTCTGCCCCGAAGCTGGTAACGCCAGTGAGCAGACAGGTCATGCTATAGTCAATGCCCTAAAGTCGCTAATTCAGTCAAAACAGAAAATTACTCAACCCGCGATTGCCAACATTGCCGATATCTCCCAAGCTTGGGTGAGCCGATTTACACAACGCTGGGGGGGCTGGCAGCACTTTAAAAAATTATTACTCCTGCTATTAGATAGTCTTAATAGCGGTAGTAATAAAAATTTGGCTGACTTAGACGACGATGAAAAGTGGTTAGCCCGTAAATACTTCCCCCTGTTGATTGCTGAATCAGAATCATCACTCCCAACTCTGCTAGGGGGGGTGGCAGAAGTTGCCGAAGTTATTAGTAGTAGGGCGATGCGGCGAGTAATACTTACTTGTGGGACCCAAGTTAGGGCTTACCTACTGATGGCTGTATTGAACTGTCTGCCAAGTGTTGTTTACTCAAATGAGTCCATTCTAAGAACCGTTGCCCCGGTGCAACACAACTGTAACTTGACAGTGACGTTATAAAATTTATTGGTTTTTAATTCCTACTGAACTTATCAGTAACAAAAGACGCTTCCGTAGATAATGAGGTACTTAATCATTCACTGAGCGGACAGATCAACATACCTACACCCGATTACTTAATTAGGTGTAGTAAGCCTTTTGGTGCGTCAAAAGGTTTCATGCATTGGGTGAGTGCTCTCTTGTTGGCAATCAACGTATTCATCGTTTTAGGTTATACTAATTTTTCTGTTATATTGATATCATCATAGAGCATAAAATCCACTGCCATAACTTAAGTATAAAATTTTTTATTTAAGATCAATGTCTAGCTATTGCCAACTGAGAGGAAGTATATATAATAGTTAAAACACCTAACAAAGTATTATTTACATAGGTCATCCTGAAAAGGAGCCACCGAGAAATTAATTTCGGTGGCTTTTTCAGTTTTCGGTGAAATGTTTACCCCATTTTTATGGCAATAAACATTGACATTTCTTTGGTTAAACAACCTCTATTAAATCCCCAACATGGAAAACAAATCGACAAAAAAGCCTGTTAGACCTAAAAGCAAAAACAGTAAAGTTCGTGAGCCGCGAGAAAATAAAATTATCTGTCAAGGATTAAAATCACTTCGAGGACAACCAGAATTTTATGATGAGCTGAAAAAAGTTGTTTCTGTCAGTTTAACCCCAACAGCAATAGAGGGATTGAACAATATAAGCCGTGCTTATATGATTTCCAGGAGTGAATTAATGGAGCAGATAGGTAGGCATGTTATCCAACTAATCAAGGTGGATAATTTGGATTGAGTACCTGAGCCAAATATGGCTGATAGTGAGTCAATAAGCCTCTGTAGCTTATAAATAATAGCTAGTAAGCGCCGACTCACCAAATCTCAATCATAATGGGAGCATTCCTCATAGCTTAATAAAGGAGTCTAACAAGGGTTTTTGGATTTATTTAAGGGCTATTTTTTATTTCAAAACTTCTGTTTATTTATTATTAAAATGGCTAAGTATTTAGCTGAAACATAGACTAAATAGGAGTTGTGCGCTTTTTATATTAATTCCCATTCCTGGTGTAAAAAAACGTTAAATCTATCTTAAGAATGGTTATTAATAATAAATAACCTCTGAAGCTCAAAAATTATGTAAAGTAAATATCAAGCCTATTGAACTTTTACATAAAACCTAAATTGAAAGTTATCTCATCATTGAAATAGGAGAGAGATTTATTATGGAAGGACCCAAGAACGTATGGGAAGTCTACGAGATGTATGTAGAAGAAATTAATATCAGCAACCCGGAGAAAGGTCGTACTATTCTCAATGAACTACGTACTGCTCTTCTACATCATTTACTTCCGGAATTGGGCTATACCAGAACTCAATCAGGACCAAAGATGACTGCCAAGGAGGTAGA
>NZ_DASQZC010000369.1:0-8851 GCF_035638895.1 Nostoc sp.
CAGAGAAGAAAAAGCAGAAGAAATTGCTAAAATTCTCACCAAAATTAAAGCCAAGGACGACCTCAATGACAAACAGCTAGCTTATATAAAAAGGAAAAACTCCACATTAGCCAGAATTAATAACCCTTTTCCTCGTCCCAACAAGCCCTTATATAAAGGTCGCTCTCATATTCTTGTTGGTGTTAGCTTTGGTCTAGAAAAGCCTACAACAGTAGCAGTAGTTGATGGCTCTACAGGGAAAGTGCTTATCCACCGGAGTATTAAGTAGCTAGGTGCAATTAAATATAAAACGCTCCAGTGTGTATTCACCTGCTTCGCTACGAGTTTTCATCCCATCCATTACAGCAATCGCTAAATCGTACTCATTATCAAACATCTGTCCGGCAATTTCATGACTTTTGAGTTGATGCCACTGGGTTTCAATCGGATTCATTTGGGAACAATAAGGAGGCAAAAAGAAAACGAATAGGCCTTGCTCCTGCCAACGTGTCCACTGTTGACGCACCAAAAGACTGGTATGAAGGGAGCCATTATCCTGCACGACCACGGTGAGACGACCCGTTTGCTCCAAGGTTTGTGAGGCAATGTGAGCTATCCAATCCATCACCTTAATATAGCTCTCGCCTTTGAATCCGCCTTGAGCCAGGGCATACTCAAACCGTTCGCCTGGTTGCCACAAGCCCAAAATGCTAATCCGACTGCCATAGCGATTCGGGGTTTGCTCCATCCGTTTCTGCTCTCCAATGCGACTATAGCTGTAGCTGACTGGACTCCAGAGGCAAAACCCTGCTTCATCGAGATACTTGAGTTCAATATACCCCTGCTGCGCGGCTAGCTTTAAAGTGTCCAAGTCTGCCTGCTTAATTGCCTTTTTTACCGGGTCTTGTTTGCGACGATGGCTGCTTCGGGTTCGTTTCCAACGATAGTTTTTTTTTGAGTAATCGTCTCAATCGGTCACTACTCAAATCCACTAACCGCTCTTGTTGCAACTTCTTCGCTAACTGCATACTATTGTAAGTCCGCGGTTCTTCCTCCAAACACTTCGTTAGGTAATCCAGGTCTGTTGCTTGCCACTTTGGTTTTGCTCCTCGTCCTGGAGCTTCCCACAGTCCCCCTAATCCTCCTTTTTCCCATCGCCGTAGGGTTGCTCTAACCGTATGAGCATGGCACTCAAACATCTTTGCAATCGCTGGTACATTCCATCCCTGAGCGTTCAGGCGCAACATATGGGCTCGGTCACGGGTTCTTTGAGGAAGGCGCTGAGCAAGTCGCAGTTCAGTTAAGGTTCGGTCTTCCTCTGGGGTCAGAATGATGCGTAAAGGGGCAGGCATAACAAGCTAACTTAGCAGTTTTTCTATCTTATAATTAATTCCACCCACCTACTTATATGACCAGGGTTGCTAGTTGATGGTTGCTTTGGTGGGTGAGAAAAAATCGGTTTTCTTCCATTCCATTGATCGTGAGTGTGAGACGTTGGTTGAGAATCATAACTGATTCATCCGGATCGGGTGACGGCATCAACAATACTACATTGGCATAATCAGCTAGCAGTTTACTAACATGGTGAAAGTCGGCATCATCTTCATAAATTGAATGTCCAGCCCCAAAATCAATGACGCAGTTTTGATGTTCCTGGAGAAGGCGTTCTACCGCATAAACCTCAAATTGTTTCCAGTAACGATAAACTCCGGCAAACCCTTCATTTTCTGCAATCTTCTGCTGCTGTTGTTTATCCCACCCTCGCGCTTGATAATAGTTCCAGCGTAAGATATCCATAGATATCTGCGGCAGTTGCAGTTTTTTAGCTAAAATTCTGCCTATGGTACTTTTGCCTGCCCCTACTGGCCCAATGAGAATAATGTCGGAGGCATTTGGCTTGATTGTAGCCAAAATTTCTTCACTAGTTTGCTGTGGCGTTTTATCTTTAGTGTAGATAATATACTTTGCTAAATCGTAGTTAGAGTGATGCTTGACAAAATATTCGTTGATTT
The DNA here is from genome assembly GCF_035638895.1 of Nostoc sp. Classification (GTDB taxonomy): domain Bacteria; phylum Cyanobacteriota; class Cyanobacteriia; order Cyanobacteriales; family Nostocaceae; genus Nostoc. The sequence goes on from NZ_DASQZC010000369.1 coordinate 1,992, forward strand.
CCATGCCGTTAATCATTGCACGAGTACGCTGTTGCAGTATTTGTAGCGATTCTTCCACGTCTTGGGATGGCAAGAGCAAAATCACATGACCACAAGACTGGAAAACAGAACTAACTTGTTGGAACAGTTCGGCATCATCGTAAACTGATTGGGGTGCAGCAAGCTCGATTATATAGTCGCAATATTCAACCACAGCGCGCTTGAGTGCATGAACATCAAATGGCATCATGTAGCGATAAACCCAATCGCTTTGACCATCTTCCCAAGCTTGCTCAACTAATGTTTTGTCGCAGCCTATCTCCTGCCAGTAATTCTCTGAGATTTTCTCTAAGTGGATAAACGGTAAATTTAACTGTTCACTTAGCAACTTTCCGATAGTACTTTTACCTGCACGCTGCGGGCCAATTAAAAGTATTGGTAGCTTGATTGATAAGTCGTGATTAGTTGACATCGCACTTTCCTGCATTTAGACTGCTACTGTTGCTGATCCCAGTTCCACTCCCACTATGGCAATACTCAATAAACTTCTCCAATAAGTAAAACGCCAACTAGACATTACAAGCCTCCACGAATAGCACAGCACTAAAACCTAGTCAAGTATAAATCAGGTTACTAGCTATCTAATACTTAGCCATAGGTCTACTATGCTTTCACCCCAAAACTCAACTTTTTCGCAGAAAGTTAAAAATATTACAAAACTTTCTATTCTTCATTTTCAAACTACTGCACTTGCTACTCATTTCAATTAGCCAACTCCCCATCAACAACCGCAATTCCCCACTGCGGAAACTTCGCCAGCAACTTTTTAATCACAATCTGCAAAGCCGGATCATCCCAACACTCCTGCAAATACTCAAACCCCAGATTCTGCTCTGAATTCCCCGCAACTTTAAGTTTCTGCATCCGCTCTGGTCGCATATTTGACCGCGCTACAATAGCCTCATGCGACCATTTTTCAGGATTTGGCACGGGCGTGGCGGAACCTTCGCCTTCATGATCCGCTTTTATGTCTACACCCGAAACTGAATTTTTAACCAACAACGAAGCAGAATAACCCTGTTTTTCTACCTGCCCCGGTGTTTGATTAGCGATCGCTTCCTTGGAAGAAAATTCATTTTGAACCACGGGGGCGGCGGAAAAAGTACCTCTATGACAGTCCCTCGATTCAACGTCACAATACTGGTTTTCAGCCAACAAAGGAACAGGTTGATTCAGTGCAGCATCCACAAGCGCCAGCGTCGTGCAGTTCATTGCCACAGGCAAGTCTTTCTCCAACTCTTCCACGCTTTCAACAGTCTGAGGCGAAGCGCCCCCCAAGGGCGCACTCGCCGTCTCCTCCTTACGCGAATTTCCTATAAGCGTGTCAGAGAAACATCTCACAAACTCAAATGATGAGTTTGTGAGATGTTTCTGAGTAGTTCGTGAGGTTTCCTGGAACCCTTGCTCTGACTGGTCTTTACCTAAAATAGATGCTTCATACAAAGCACCCATTTCTTCAGAGCTAGCATTCATCTCTGTATTTTCAGCATTTGGTTCTCGTTTTTCAGCATCTAGTTCTCGTTTCGTAGAATCCCCTTTTTCCCAAAAATCCTTAATTCTGCTTCCATGTAGATTTTTGACAGTCCACCTCATCGTTTCCCGGCCATCTTCTATGGACTTGTCGGGCTTGAAAATAAACAACCCGCTTTCGGAGAGAATTTTCTTTGCACAGATAAAAGTACTGTACCCCAAAGCACTTGTCAGGGGCATCCACCGAGAACCATAAGGGTCAGCCGTCCAGCATTCTTGCCACAATTGCGTCACTGATGGCTTTTGCTGCGAAGCCCACAGCATATCTGAAATCGGGATAATCACATGAAGCCGCTTGTAAGGGGATTGCGGTTTACTAGCGGCAGCCTTTTTAGGTTTGGGTCTTGTAATCGTTGCAGTCATTCTATAATCTCCTGTTTATGTTGGCGCACGGAATTTTCCCTACAGCGATTGCAGGGTTTGGTACTTGTATTTGGTTGTCTAAAAAATTACTAGTACACTGAAAGCCTATTGAGGTTGCCAGAATCGCAATTTGTCTCGGAAATACCTGTCAGTCTTTTTTGATTGCTCCTTCCAACAATCCCAGGCAACGATTACCTCATCTCCCAAATCCTTTACAACTTCACCTCTCTCGACATACAAAGTACGGTATGGGTCGGCGTGAGCAACAATAGAACCAACACTAATGATGTCTGGTTGAGAGGATGCATTCTGGAGTGCGGTAATTAAATTTGTCTCCTCACTGGTCAATTCCTCCCAGTAGTCCTGTTTGATTACCTCATACTCTTGGCCAACACTCCAAAATTTCTGCCACGTACACCCAGGCTTTGACAGCACTGACCTAATGTCACTAACCGCCTGGGGTAGCATTTCCAGTTGTTCGGCTCGATATGCGATCGCCTGTGGTGTCGGCTCACTCCCCAGAATTAGCGCCGCCGCTTCGAGCGCCTGGGTATTGTTCATCGCACTGGCGAGATTCTTCAACGCCATACCCATCAAGCGTAAACACTCCTGGGCATTCTCTTTGGGTGGTTCCTGGGCCAGCGATCGCAGATCAATAGTTTTCTCCAACGCCTGTTTCACCTGCTTGTTCAAAACTTTGGTCGCTTGCTGAGTCATGGTATTTTCCCACTGTTGAGAAGGGCGCTGTTCAACCGCGTTTTCCAAATCTTGAATACGTTGTTGGAGTTGCTGATTCTCAATCTCCAGCTTCCTCAGCCCTTCCATTTCATCCAGCCGTTGCTGTAACTGGATGTTTTCTTCTTTCTGCTGCTTGTACAGGTTTTGCAAGGATTGGATTTGCTCAATTACCTGGGCTTCAGCTTTAGCTCCTGCTTCTGCTTGCAAACCAATTCTCAATTCCTGGGAAAGTCGCTCTAGTTCCTGTTTATGCCTTTCTTCAATAGCAGCGATCGCTTCCATGTATTCTGGCGGATAGTTCCGCCCTCTGGAAAATGGGACACTAGCAGCATCTAAATCAGCATTGTTAACCAACAACCTCTCGCCATCAGCAAAGGTAACAATCTGTTGCCAACGATTCGGTGCGTCTGCCTCAATGGTTCCCTCATCTCCATACCTTGGGTGTGACTGTTGTGAAACTGTGACAATGGCTTTTTGAGGAACCACTGGTTCTTCAATTTTGGGAACCATTGGTTCCTGAATAGACTGCTTTTTGCGTGGAAGTTGAGGAACCACAATATTTGCAGCAGCCGCAAAATCTGATTCACCAGGGGAGGGATTATCTTTCAGAGCCAGGAATACAGCAGCTTTTAGCTTTTCTGGTTCCTTGACTAAGCGAAGTAACGGACGAGCCTGACGCTCATTTTTGATGTGTTCCCCCAACTCCCCAACTGTGTCTATGACCTTTTTGGCTCCTAGCAGTTGGTTGATTCGTCGGTATCCACCCCAGGCGTATAATTCACGCTGGCAGTATTCTTCAAAGTTTTTATAACCAGCTTGCAGGTAAAGCTGCTGTTCTCTCATCTGGAGGATTTCATCTACCGCTTGCCACTCGAACCTATCGATGGCGGTGAAGGTTTCCTGGATGCTGGTGTTGAGATTGCTGTAGCCAATGGCTGAGGTTGTTTCGGAACAGTCTAGTGTCAGCATTGTTTCACCTTTATATGCTGCATATACACACAAAAAACATAGTCAGCGTGTTTGGGATTATGACACTGTTGCACCAGAAGCATCGCCAACCATACTTGGCAATTAGATCCAGTCTTTTAAGGCGTTTTTGACTTATTGTTAGTCGCCTATATAGGCGAACGGAATTAGCCCCAGTTGTGGTCAGGGGATTTTGTATTGTTAAAACCATTCGGACTCCGAAAATAAGCAGGATTAGGATTAATGTATTAACATTAGCAAAATTGTTAATACAAAGCAACCTATCAAAAAACAAACCAGCTAAGTTTCCCTAGCTGGTTTGTCGCTTATTGCCTTAGTAACTTGCTCTCGCCATTGCCTGAGAGTACTATTCTCTTCTCTCAGGCGGCGGATTCCCCCAACATTTCGTACTGCTGTTGTTGCCACTGCATAAACTGCTGCTTCATTTCGGCAACTTCTGATTTCAGCTTTACTAACTCTGGATCAAGGTCAGTTACTGGCTTTTCAGCTAAGTAAGAATCAATAAAATCCATTAATAACTTCGATACAGAGGTATTGCTAGCTTTAGCTTTATTCATCAAAGCCTCTTTTTTGTCTTCAGAGATCCTAATAATTATCTGTTTGTCTGCTGCCATCTCAATTCTCGTTGTTTATAACTTTCAATTTACACGCTATCAATAGCAAGTTGTATTAGCAAGTGTATAAACATAGCTTATCAACTTTCAGGACATACATTACCTAAAAGTATTAACAATGTATTGACAAAAGTATTAACAAAATAGTATCTTAGATTTATGGGATAAGTAAAGCGGTTTCAGAAATCAGCTTTTATTTGCTCAGATCAAAAGGCGATCACTCCCCGTCCAAAGTTTGTGATCGCCCTTTGTCAAAACCTAACCCAAAACATGAGTCAGGAATATAATTATGACGCATTCAACCCATACGCAGCAAGCACCCTCAAGCTTTAAGCTAAATCAAACAACATTCGCCGATGCTCCTTCCAAAGACAAGCAAGCACTGGTTCAAGCCGAAGCTGTAGCCTCAACCCAAGACCCTCTGACATCTCGTGACCGCCGCATCATTGCCGAGATTATCGAAGTCCAACCCGAATCAATCCGCACTATCTGGATAGAAGGCGGAATTACAGTATGGGTGCAATTCTTCGATGGCGGAAGGCTACCATTCGACCGCAACTGGTTCGCTACAAGAGTTGCAGAGGTCAAAGCGACTCTCCCAGAAACACCCCTGGAACGGAACGAGCGATTAAGCGATGAATTAGAAAAAGCTTGCACTGTTTTTGGTTTATACCACGGTGAGATAGATTGGCTCTCATTCAGCACCAAACTCTACCGAGACGGGCATTTTGTTGGCTTCGTCGGGTGCAATCACCAAGCTTGGTACGCTCGACCGAGACAGTACGGGGTGAATCGGATTGCTGGCAGTGCAAAAGATGTGATTGCGTCGTTGGGAGTCCGAACGGCAGTAGCGGCTTAGTTGGTGCAAGTGAGAAAGGCGATCGCATTTCCTTGGACTGCGATCGCCACCTATATGCAATTACAGATAATCATTGCATATAGCACAGCAAGTAACATCACACTTTCAGATTCGGGTTTCTATGACTGCTAAGAGAATTTTGTGCTACCTCCAGCAGATGCAAATACAGAGGTGTAAGAAATTCCTCGTTTTGGAAGTGAGAAAAGGCGATTGCAGTTCAACCGAAATTTAGACAATCGAAATCATCATGGCACAAAGAATATGATTAGCCCATTTTCTTTTCAAGAAGACCAGTTGGATAATCCTTTACAGAAAATTCTCCTCCCTCCAACCGACCCCAACGCAGAGGTAGAAGAAATTCCTCCCTACAAGCTGGTTTACGTGGATGGAGCTTGCCCCAGAGTTTATCGAGTATACAAAGCTCATTCCATGATTGGGGTGATATTTCAACACATCACCCACTGGTCTAACGGAGTAAATCAGATTCGATACGCCGAGTCGCTGGATGCAGCAGTGGGATTAGACAACTCCATGACAATGGCAGGCTACTTTACGGCTACTACAGAAAAACCACCTACAGAAGAAGAGTTGCTGGATATTGAATTCGACGCGCTGACGAGTGAAGAATGGGAGCGGTTGAAGAAATACGTACCAACGCTAGAAACTAGCGATTTAGTAGCAGCGTAAGTGAAAAGGTGGGCAGTAAGACCCACCTCAAGGCAAGGAGCAAAACCAAATTATCAGTCTATCCGAATAGAGCAACACAACTCATTGCATATACCAATGAAAACAATAGAAATACTGAAGCAATTCAACTCGTGCTACGTAAATATTCAGGCGATTGCCCAAAACGAAAATTGGCTCAAGTTGATTGCTGAAAAGAAGATTGACCCAGAAGCCGCAACTCACTTGGGCGATGTCCTGCACTACTTGAGTGAGGCGATGGGGTGTGTCGAAGAAATAGTTGAGATCAAGTTTAATCAGGAATCAGAATAATGCAACCAACAATATCAATTCTACACGGTTGGAAATACCCCCACTTTACTTTAGGACAACGTACCATTCGCTCTGCTCAAATTCAAAATTAAAAATGTATAAAAATGAAATTAATTTTGCATTTTGCATTTTGCATTTTGAATTGTTCTGTCATAAATAGCTAAGTCGAACACTATCCAGTATCAACGCAATTTTTAGTAACAACAACGCAATTATGGAAACCATCAAAATCAACAACAGGGTTTTTCTCATTCCACCCAGCCAACCAAAACTACAAGCGAATTACGCTAAAGAGTACGGGCAATTTCTTCTCGATTGTCCGCCAAAACTGACAATCCTAGAGGCACAAGCCGGCAGATATCTCATAGAAGGACAGAATCAAACAACAATGCCACAAGGTAAAAAACGGTAAACACTACTTTTGCTGATGTGGCTTTGTCAAGAACCTTGCTAACCAAGCTAAAGCTATGGCAAAAACAGCAGTACTTAGGGAGCGAACTATTTCATATAACTGTGCAAATTGTAACTCACTAACTCGACTCGTTACCCAGTTTAGAAGAGTCGGGTAAACCACTAACCAAGCAATGATTCCCAAAGGAGTGACAATTGCCAAAACTTTAGCTGTTTTCCCTGCCTTGCGGTAATGTCGCCAACGCAAAGCCAGCCAACAACCGATTACTTCTCCAATCCACCAGCCGGCAAAAGAACCAATAAAAGGTGGCAGTAGCCCTTCG
>NZ_DASQZC010000370.1:0-5084 GCF_035638895.1 Nostoc sp.
AAGTAATTCCAAGCTGCATAATGACCTTTGAGATACTCTACACCAATTGCTTTAACTTCTTCTTCGGCAATACTGACAGACATGGAAGGATATTTTTCTGGTGTCAATCCAGCACCTTTCAATTGTTTGAAGAAAGCAACGTTGCTATCACCATTCAGAGTATTGTAAATTACACCTCCATTAGGCAAAGCTTGCTTAATTTTAGTGATAATTGGTGTAACTTCTGTATTGCCAAGAGGTAAATAATCTTCACCAACTGTTTTTCCGCCCAAAGCTTCTAATTGAGCTTTAATAATTGTGTTAGCAGTGCGGGGAAAAACGTAGTCAGAGCCAACTAAGAAGAATTCTTTTCCTTTATTTTTTAACAGCCAATCAACAGATGGTTCAATTTGTTGATTTGGAGCAGCACCAGTGTAAAAAATATTTTTAGAACACTCTTGACCTTCATACTGCACAGGATACCAGAGCATGTGATTTTTGCTCTCGAATACTGGCTTAACATTCTTGCGGCTAGCAGATGTCCAACAACCAAAAACTACAGCGACTTTATCTTGATCAATTAGCTTAGTTGCCTTTTCTCTAAAAGTATCCCAGTTAGAAGCACCATCTTCGGTAACTGCTTCAATTTGTTTACCTAAGATACCACCAGCAGCGTTAATTTCTTTGATTGCTAATTTTTCAGCATCGACAACGCTTTTCTCACTAATAGCCATTGTGCCACTAAGGGAGTGCAAAATACCTACTTTGATTGTGTCACCAGCAGTAGCAGCAGCAGGAGAAGCAGCAGGAGGTGCGGCTGGACTCTCTGTAGCAGTTGGGGAATTATTCGCACAAGCTTTCAGAAAAAAGCTGCTTCCAAAAGTTAAAGAACCGTAGATTAAAAACTTGCGTCTGTTAAATTGTCTTCTCATCTTTTTATGAATTTTCCTCTTGATCAATCAACCAACTTAATAGAAAGCTGACAATACTAAACTTTAATGTGTGATGATAGTGCGATAGTTTACTAGTAAAAAGTTACTTCTTATACAAAATGTATGATTTTTGTAATAAAAAAATAAATTTATAATATTAATATTTGTTAAGGCTAGTATTGTGAAATTATTGTCAGCGATGAAGAGATAGCTGGATAATAATCTCATCTTCCTTGCCAGATGCAAAATTAGCAAAGCGCTTTGCCAAAGGTGGTATAATCACCAAAGGATTGCTAAACCCAGAGAATAGATGAACCCTTTCAAATCCTGGGATAGTACCAATTAAGGGCAGGCGATCGCTACTAAATCCCACTAAGCAATCATGCCAAGTTCCTGGTAAATTCTCCAAAGCTGGTAAAACTTCACCGACACTTTTTCGCAACCATTTTTCACTCGCCTCTGAGTTTACCTTGGCATAAGGATCTGTGAGAACACGGCTAATTTGACCGATGCGAAGGCTACCATCTTGAAACTAAATCGCACCCGCATCTAAAATTGCTGGTACTGGCTCATTACCTGGTTGATTCCACAATTCATCAACTTGAGTAGATTCAGCTTCTAGTTGAAATCGTTGCAGATTAGCTGGCATAACTAAAGTGCGTAACTGCACATCCACAGGTGGGGTTTCAATGATTTCTGCGTGGGTAAAATACAGCTTGACGGGAATACCAGCAGATTTTAGTAGTTGGCGGCTAAGTCCACCTGCACAAATGGCAACGTTCGCACTGTGGAAAGTTCCAGTAGTTGTTTTTACACCATCTTGCAATACTTGCAATACTTGGGCAATCTGCATTTCACCCCCAGCACGCTCAAAAGCTTGGATGTAAGCTTGTGCTGTTTTTTCAGGGTGGATATGACCGTGTTTGACAGTTAAAGCACCAGATATAGCCTCTCGATTTAGCAGTGGTTCCAACTCACAAGCTTCTTGAACACTCAATAAACGGGGTGGAATGGTAAAATGATTATATGATGCAGCCGTTGCTTCTGGGTCATTAGCGGCTGAAATAGTAAGTAATAAATCTAATTTCCAAAACTGGATATCAGCGTCTAACTCTTGAGGTAGGATATGGTAAAGTGCAATCGCTTCTTCGCACAATAGACGAGTGAGTGGTGTAGTACCCGACCAATAAGCAAGTCCACCATAACTATAACGAGTTGCATTTTGTGGTGTTTCATATTGCTCCAATAAAAGAACAGCAAAACCTGTTTTTACTAATTCGTATGCCAGTGCAGCACCCGCAATTCCACCACCAACCACAATCCAGTCGTAGGTTTTCATATTAAATATCTTTCTTAATTACGAATTACGAATTACGAATTACGAATTACGAATTACCATAAGTTGCTTGCAAACGACTTAAAAGATATTCTCCCGCAAGGATAGGCGGATAAATAGGCGATTGTTCTTTCTGGCAACTTTCCAGACAAGCTATTTCTGTATCATCATTAGGATGACAGAAAAAAGCCATAGAATAACGGGACTGCTTCACCTTGTTATCGCTGGGAATCATTACTCGATGCTTGGTTGAGCAAAACATATCATTTGTCCACCGTTGCATTAAATCGCCAGTATTAACTACCACAGTATCAGGAATCGCAGGCGCAGCAATCCAATTTCCAGATGCTGTCTGTACTTCCAACCCGCCAACGTCATCTTGGAAAAGTAAAGTAATACTGCCATAATCGGAATGCTCACCAGCACGCACCTGTCCAGATTTGGGTGGTGTCTGCAATGGGGGATAATGGAGTAAGCGCAAGGTATGATTTTGTTGATTGTGTCTTGTGATAAAAAAATCTTCTGGCAATTCCAACGCCAAAGCATAAGCTTGTAACACTGTGTTAGCAAGTTCTGTGCAACTATCATAAAAGCCGAGAATACAAGCATCTATTCCTATAGCGGCTTGTTTGTTTATATTAAACGCCTCTTTCAAGTCGCCTGGTTTGTTGGGGTCAAGACGTTCTCTCTCAAGACCAACGTATCCTGTATTATTAAACTCATTACTCCAAGCTTGCTTTTGCTTAACTTCTAAGGGTAAATTAAAGAAAGATTTACTGTAACTGAATATTTGTTTTATTAAGTCTTTTGATATTCCTGAATTCTGCAAGTACATGAAGCCAATTTCATGGCAAGCTTGATAAATTTGTTTGATAATATTTTGTCGAGTTATGGTGTCGCCATTGCTAAACGCAGTTAAATCTATTATTGGAATTGTAACCATTTATTATATATAAATAGAAAGTTTGTGTTTTTGTTTAGTTAACAGTAGTATATTTAATACTTAGGTACGAAAGTTTATAATGATTCTTGCTCCTTGGCGAAGCGCGATCGCTCATGCACTCCATCGCAACCGTAGCCTTGTTTATGCCCGTTACCTCCAACTAGCAACGGTGCAGCCGAACGGTCGTCCCGCTAATCGTACCCTAGTCTTTCGTGGCTTTCTAGAAGATACAAACCAGCTAAAATTTATTACTGATACTCGTAGCGCTAAAGCCGACCAAATACAGCAACAACCTTGGGCAGAAGTTTGCTGGTACTTCCCCAATACACGCGAACAATTCCGAATCACTGGCTGTTTGACCCTAGTAAGCGGTGATGATTCTGACCAGGATCTACAGCTAGCCCGGATAGCAATGTGGCAAGAATTAAGTGATGCGGCGCGTTTACAGTTTGCTTGGCCCCATCCTGGTAAACCTAGAATCCAAGAATTAGGAGCTTTTGAGCCACCAGCACCCGATCCTGTTAAGCCAGTACCTAATTTTTGTCTATTGCTACTCGATCCGATGCAAGTAGACCATTTAGAATTACGCGGCGAACCACAAAACAGAAAGTTTTATCGCCGCGATGAAAATCAGGAATGGTTTTGTGAAGAAATTAATCCTTAATTTTGTCAGTTAGGAGTCATGAATTGGAAGGTGCAAGGATAATTATTTATTCCTCACTCCTCACTCCTAACTCCTCACTTCTCACTCCTAACTTGATTTAAATACCAGCACCATCTAGAAATTGGTGGATAGTCTTATCTTTGAGGTTGCACCAGCGAGTATCGTGGGTTAGCTCATCCTCTTTGGTGGCTAAACAACCCACTAAAACAGGAGTTTTTTCTGAAGAATTGCTGCGCTGAAGAGTTTGTATTTGTTCTTCCAACGCCTCAATCCTGTCAACTAAAGCACGAATTGCTTGGGCTTCTGAATCTGGTAAGTTATTGTGTTCAAGAGGTGCAACCCGAACTCCAGAACGATACATAATGCGCCCAGGCACGCCTACCACAGTACAGTCTGAAGGGACATCCCTCAGAACAACAGACCCAGCGCCAATACGGACATTATTACCAATTTGGATATTGCCCAGTACCTTAGCTCCAGCCCCAACTACGACATTTTCACCCACAGTTGGATGGCGCTTACCACATTCTTTACCAGTACCCCCAAGGGTGACACCTTGATAAATCAGAGCATAGTCTCCCACGATCGCAGTTTCACCAATCACTACACCCATCCCGTGGTCAATAAACACACTTTTTCCAATTGCTGCACCAGGGTGGATTTCAATTCCAGTCAAAAACCGAGCCAAGTGAGAAATCAGCCGGGGAAAAAAGGGAAGACCAACAGTGTACAACCAGTGAGCCAGCCTATGGAATAGCAGGGCTTGCAAACCAGGGTAACAAAACAAAACTTCCAACCAGTTACGAGCAGCTGGGTCACGTTCAAATATGATACGAAAGTCAGCACGCAGTATAGATAGCACGAGATAGCACCCTCGGAAAGCACAACAAGCTACTCTCCCATCTTATCCTTTCAGACGTTACACCTCAAAATTGGGAATGGGGACTTGGGAATTGGGCATTGCTTATTTCTCCCCCTGCCCCCCTGCTCCCTCATCCCCTTCATCCCCCACTCCCCACTTCACTGCTGCTCCACTTTCAGAGTGTAATCGCGCTTGCCCCCAGGATTAAATGTACCCACCCAAATCCGATATGTGCCCCTTTTCCAATTGCGATCGCTAACGCTAGCATCTTTACTTTTACCAGTGTCATCGCCGCAACGAATCGTAGTTTGGTCTGGCCCTTGGATCAGCAAAGTGGTGTCATTGCCGTTGCTATCGACTTGTATTGT
>NZ_DASQZC010000371.1:0-8056 GCF_035638895.1 Nostoc sp.
TAGCTGCCAATACTGGTGCTGCTGTTAATGGATTGTTATCGTTATCAATGTTGGCAAACAGCCCATCTGTCCCAAAGCCTGATGAACTCAAGTTTGGGTTAAAGAACAAATTGCCAGTTCCAATACTGTAAGTAATGACTCCAAAGCTAGTTGAAGCTGCTGTATCATTAGCTACTATCCTAATATCGGACAGATCCTCGAGTCCGACAAAAGTTGTACTATCCAGGACAATTGTGTCAGCATTGCGGTTAAAGTCAGTAATTTGATCTACGCCTAGATCATCAGCATTGAACGAAGCACCTGAGCTGAACACAAAGCGATCGATACCAGCACCGCCTGTCAGGATATCATTACCGTTGCCACCTTGTAGGAGGTCTCTACCAGCGCCACCATTGAAGGTGTCATCTCCATCGCCACCAATTAGGGTGTCATTTCCAACATCACCAGAGCCAGTTAAGGGTGTAGATGTGCCACTACCATCAAGCGAGTCATTGCCAGCACCGCCTGTAAAGCTGACTGCACTGACGCTAGTTTCCTCCAGGTCGTTAACCTCGAAGATGTCATTGCCTCCGCCACCATTGACTTCAAAGCTCTCTACGGTGTCTACAGTCAGGGTGAAAGGAACTAAGTTGAGCCGATCAAAGATTGCTGTTCCTTCTTCGGCGTCTTGTTCTAGGAGGAAGGTGTCTCCTGCACCTGCTGCGCCGTTGACTTGAACCACGTCAGAGCCAGCGTTACCACTAATTCTGTCGCTACCGTCACCGTTGTTCCAGATGAGTCGGTCGTTGCCACTTCCACCGGTGAAAGTGTCGTCGCCAATATCTCCTCGTATGGTATCGCTCCCGTTCCCACCGTTTAGCAAGTCGATACCGTCACCACCTTGCAGGAGGTCATTACCAGCGCCACCATTGAAGGTGTCATCTCCATCGCCACCAATTAGGGTGTCATTTCCAGCATCACCAGAGCCAGTTAAGGGTGTAGACGTACCACTACCATCAAGCAAGTCATTGCCGGCACCGCCTGTAAAGCTGACTGCACTGACGCTAGTTTCCGTCAGGTCGTTAACCTCAAAGATGTCATTGCCTCCGCTACCATTGACTTCAAAGCTCTCTACGGTGTCTACAGTCAGGGTGAAAGGAACTAAGTTGAGCCGATCAAAGATTGCTGTTCCTTCTTCGGCGTCTTGTTCTAGGAGGAAGGTGTCTCCTGCACCTGCTGCGCCGTTAACTTGAACCACGTCAGAGCCAGCGTTACCACTAATTCTGTCGCTACCGTCACCGTTGTTCCAGATGAGTCGGTCGTTGCCGCCTCCACCGATGAAAGTGTCGTCGCCAATATCTCCTTGTATGGTATCGCTCCCGTTCCCACCGTTTAGCAAGTCGATACCGTCACCACCTTGCAGGAGGTCATTACCAGCACCACCATTGAGGGTGTCATCTCCATCGCCACCAATTAGGGTGTCACTTCCACCAAAACCACTGAAGTTATCAGAAGCGGCATCACTAATACCTCTATCTGCTCCATTGGTTGGTCCTGGGCCTGGAGTCCAAATTACTGCCATGATTAATACTCCTGATTCTTAATTTCTCACTGAACAATGGGCTACTAGTAGTTCATTTCTAAGACAAGTATGAAAGTACTAGTTTCTGTCTACGAGCTACAAAACTTATAGTTTTTAGCCGCTAACTATTACTCAGAGATACGTTCTTATTTTATGCAGAATATTTATTTTTATAGAACCTCTTTATTATAAAAGTTGCAACTTTTATAAGATATAATATTGCCTGCAAATGCCTTTACAGAGAAGCTTTCAGCCGATTAAATAATTGAAACTTTCAACCGATTAGATAATTTTAAATAAAGTTAAAACAACAAATGATAACTAAATACGGATACGTGCTTATATTGTGGCTTTAATGACAACCTTACACTTGCCGAGCACTATTAATAAGCGAGTATTTGCCTGTCAAATATAGTGAGGTTTATCTAAAGTATTTAAAAGTTTTACCAACTTAAAAGTAGCTATGGCTAATCGATCCATGCTATTAATAACCAAGGATTTTTACTGAAGGCTAAAGCATGGATTTTTGCATTTAGTCTTAAATATAAATATTGATCTAACGAGTCAAATGTAATACTTTAATCTGATTTAATATTTCCGTTCGAGAGTTAATTTCACTGGAGGTGAAGCGTAGAGCCAGTGAACGCACGATTTTATCGTTGCATAGCACTTAGAAGTTAATAGACTAATATAGTTTAGTTAATAAAAATTGCAAGTTGGGTTAAGCAACAAATCCCAGAAAGATTGGGTTGAAGAACAGCTAATATCTGCACATCGGCAAAAAAGGCATATCTATTCTCAGAAATATAAAAAAGACTTATGCAGCGTTTTTATGAACTTTTATAAAAAATTGGCTGGCTCTGCATAAAATTTGTGTACCCAATGTAGAGTAAACAGGTACTAACTACGTTGAGAAACATTAATTATCGTTTACTTGATCTGGTATTGCCTGACTGTTGTTTATAAACTACTGCTTATAAACTATTATTCGCCACATATCTTCTCTTAATCCCAATCGTCAGGTTGTAAGCAGAATAATTGCTTACCCCGAATCTTTGAGGGGATATCAAAACTTTTCGATCAACTGAAATTCTGGCTGAGAGAATTCTTCCTCAAAGAGCAAGACTTTCAGGGGTTAAAACTTCATCACACACAATTGCGGAAAATTATATTATGCCCAGACTAATTGTTTCTTTACCCCCATTCATCGGGACTTCTGGTTCCGATCTAGTAGTAGGACAAGAGGACATAGTAGGACAAGAGGATAATGCATTCCCAGCAATTGGAATTGAGGTTCTAAAAAAGGGAATCATTGATACTCAAGCAGGTAACGACACTATCAAGGGTACTGGCACCGGCAACAACGAGACTTTGAATTTTAGCGCAGGCACAGGCATTGCTAACAGTGGCACTATCAATGCAGGGATAGGAGACGATAGTATCAAGGGCACTGGCACTGCCGGTGAGGGCTTTCGAGGTGAGACTGCACGCGGTATAGGTATCTCTAACACTCAGGGCGGCTACATTAATGGAGGAGATGGAAAAGATTTGATCTTCGGAACCGGAAAGGGAGCCGAAGAATCCATTGATGACCTTAAACCTGCTACAGGCATCAATAATACTCAGAATAGCCGCATTGATGGAGGATTTGGGAACGACTCTATCTTTGGAACTGGAATTGCAGCATTTGAGGGGTCTGCTGTAGGAATCTCTAACACTGACCGCAGCAATATTAATGGAGGAGAAGGGAACGATTCTATTAAGGGAACTGGGAATGGTGGAACTGGAAAAGATGGTACAGGCATCTTCAACAGTGGTGCTAGTGTGATTAGTGGAGGGAAAGGAAACGATTCTATTACTGGTATCGGCAACGGCAGCGATGCAAGTTTAGAACCTTTTAGATCATTCGATGCAGGTAGGGGTATAGGCATCTCCAACAGTAAGGGTAGCGTAATCGATGGAGGGCAAGGAAACGATTCTATTACTGCTATCGGCAAGGGCGGTGAAGGGAGCTACGATACCCCTTTTGGGGAGCTTGGGCCCGGTGAAGGTATAGGCATTGTTAACAGTGGCATCATCAAATTAGGCGATGGCTTGGATAGCCTTACTGGCTATGGCACCAGCATTGGTATCCAAGGCGGCACCATTGATGGTGGAAACGGTAACGATTACTTCAAGGCTCGTCTAATTGATGCCAACGGTAATCCCGTTTTAGACCAAGGAGGCGCTATTGCCGATGTCTTGATTAAGGGTGGAGGTGGCTCCGACACATTTGATATTGGTTACGGTAATGCCACGATCAATGGTGAATCGGGATTAGACAAGCTAATTTTGCCTGATTCCAGAAATGATTACATTATTAGAGGCACCTCCAACAATTACACCATTAAGCGTGATCAGTTCACCTTGAATCTCTTGAATGTTGAAGAAATTGCCTTTTTTGGCGCTGCTCCCCAGAACAGTATGCTTGGAATTGTGAAT
Organism: Nostoc sp.; assembly: GCF_035638895.1. GTDB lineage: Bacteria > Cyanobacteriota > Cyanobacteriia > Cyanobacteriales > Nostocaceae > Nostoc. The sequence continues at coordinate 4,043 of NZ_DASQZC010000371.1, forward strand.
TAGGATTTCCAACAAAATATTTCATTGTGCTTGCGGTGAATTGCTCTTTGCAAGCACGAAAAGCTTGTAGATAGGGCAGTATAAGTTGAGTTGCATTCAATGGCTCGTTTTTGGGGCTGGTAAGCTAATCTTCATTCATTTTTCCAGCTTAATTCGCTTGTATTAAGCGGCTCCAGCCCTCTTTTTATGCAACTTACATACTCATTAATTCTTGGCATTTCCTTATTCTCTGGCTGATAACCAGAGAATAAGGAAATCCTAACTTGCAGCAAAATTGCCCCAACCTACGTATGGTAATTTTGCTGCTGTTACCCGAACTTGGTCAGCATTGGCTACCAACTGACCGCAAGCATCCCAAGTTCCAGAAATAAATGTGCTTCTTGTCCCTTCACCGATCGCAACTGGGGCGGTGTAATCACCAATTTGCAGTTGCAAGGTTTCCAGATTCACTGTTACGGCGGCTTGGGGATTAGCAGCCACTAAATCTTGTACTTGTTTAACAGTAACAGCATCAGCTGTCAGACAAGGTATGCCCATTGCCACACAGTTACCAAAAAAGATTTCGGCAAAGCTTTCACCGATTAAAGCTTGGATTCCCCATTTTGCGATCGCTTGGGGTGCATGTTCCCGTGATGAACCACAGCCAAAATTTCTATTGACTATTAAAATATTTGCCCCTTGGTACTGAGGTTGGTCAAAGGGATGTTCACCTTTAAGTGCTGTCCGGTCATCAATAAATGCACCTTCGCCTAACCCATCAAAGGTAACGGCTTTCAAATATCGAGCGGGGATGATGCGATCGGTATCTATATCATTACCCACTAAAGGTATACCGCGCCCTGAAACTGTTTTAACTTCACTCACCATAAACTTTATTTACCTATCATTTCAATGACAGCCTGTTAATTTCTACAAATGACAAATGACCAATGACAAAAAAATTACAGCAACTCGCGCACATCAGAGACTTCGCCTTTAATCGCAGCTGTGGCGACCATCGCCGGACTCATTAACAATGTCCGACCCGAAGAGGAACCCTGTCTTCCTTTAAAGTTGCGGTTGGAGGAAGAAGCACTGATTTGTCTTCCTTGTAGCTTATCGGGGTTCATGGCTAGACACATAGAACATCCCGGTTCACGCCACTCAAATCCGGCTTCTTCAAAGATTTTATCTAGTCCTTCAGCTTCTGCTTCTTCCTTTACCCTTTCAGAACCTGGGACAACAAAAGCTTTGATTCCTTCTGCAACGTGGCGACCTTTGGCGATTTTTGCCGCTTCTCGCAAATCAGTAATTCTGCCGTTGGTGCAACTACCAATAAAGCAGACATCTATTTTAGTACCCTTGATCGGCTGACCAGGATATAAATCCATGTAGCGGTAAGCTTCTTCGGCAATAAATCGGTCTTCTTCTAGCAGTTCTTCCGGTTGAGGTACTGACTGGTTGATACCGATACCTTGACCGGGAGTAATCCCCCAGGTGACGGTAGGAGGAATTTCCGCAGCGTCAAATATGACTACATCATCGTACTGGGCATCAGCATCACTCTTGATGGAATCCCACCAAGCCACTGCTTTATCCCAATCTGCATCAATAGGAGCAAAATCTCTGCCTTTTAGGTAATCGTAGGTGACTTGATCGGGATTAACGTAGCCGCATCTAGCACCGCCTTCGATCGCCATATTGCAAACAGTCATCCTCTCTTCCATATTCATTTGCTCAAATGTCGTACCGGCAAATTCGTAAGCATAGCCCACGCCACCTTTAACACCAAGTGAGCGAATGATATGTAAAATTACATCTTTGGCGTAAACACCAGGGTTGAGAATGCCGTTAACTGCGATTTTGCGGACTTTCAGTTTAGAGAGGGCAAGCGTTTGGGAAGCGAGAACATCCCGGACTTGACTAGTACCAATACCAAATGCGATCGCACCAAATGCCCCATGACTCGAAGTGTGACTATCTCCACAAGCGATCGTCATTCCTGGCTGAGTCAGCCCAAGTTCTGGAGCGATTACGTGAACTATACCCTGGCTACCAGAACCGATATTGTAAAAAGTTATGTTATTTTCTTGGCAGTTATTTTCAAGTGCTTGGATCATTTCCTCTGCCAAGTTATCGGCAAAGGGACGCGCCTGGTTTTCTGTAGGCACAATATGATCGACTGTGGCGACAGTCCGCTCTGGAAACAATACTTTTAGACCTCTCTCGCGTAACATAGCAAAGGCTTGGGGACTGGTGACTTCATGAATTAGGTGAAGCCCGATAAATAGTTGCGTTAGTCCTGAGGGAAGTGTACCAACGGTGTGTAAGTCCCAAACTTTATCAAACAGGGTACCTTTGCTCATACGTCAATCAATATTTCAAGAGTCTGGTCTTAAATAGTATCAAAAAAAGTCTAGGTTTTTGCAGATCACTTAAATATTACTTACAGCTTTGCACTCTTATTTCTCTGTGCCGCGCCAGTTGCTACAACGGGGGGAACCCCCTTCCGGGTGACGCTCGTTCGCCCTTGGCGTCTCCCCTTCTCTACGAGACGCTACGCGAAGGGAGAAGACTCTCTACCACCAGTCGCCTACGGCGGGAAACCCGCCTACAGCGCTGGACTCACCGCAACGCACTGGCTTCTCTGCGCCTCTGTGGTTTTATTCTTCCTTAACCAATCGCAGAGACGCACAGATATAGGGATTCCTGTTATTAAAGAGTCCTCGGCAATTTATAGTGGAAGTTGTCTGTAAATCCTTAAACAATTGTGAAAGCGATTACTCTTGTTGGTTCCACTGGTTCTATTGGTACTCAGACTTTAGATATTGTCACTCAGTACCCAGATCAGTTTCGGATTGTGGGATTGGCATCTGGGAACAATGTAGAGATGTTAGCTGCTCAAATTCGGCAGTTTCGACCGGAAATAGCAGCCATTTGCTCAGAAGATAAATTACCAGCGCTCAAAGAAGCTATCATTGACCTCGATCCCCAACCGATTTTACTGGCTGGTGAGGCTGGAGTGATAGAAGTCGCTCGCTACGGCGATGCTCAAACCGTTGTCACTGGGATCGTTGGTTGTGCTGGTTTGCTACCCACGATCGCAGCTATTGAAGCTGGTAAAGATATTGCCTTAGCGAACAAAGAAACCCTGATTGCTGGGGCCCCTGTGGTTCTACCCCTAGTCGAGAAACATGGTGTAAAATTACTCCCTGCCGATTCCGAACATTCCGCAATATTTCAATGCCTCCAAGGTGTGCCAAAAGCAGGCTTGCGGAAAATTTTGTTGACTGCATCTGGTGGAGCTTTCCGAGACTGGGATGTAGAAAAGTTAGCAGATGTAACCGTTGCTGATGCTCTCAAGCATCCTAATTGGTCGATGGGGCGTAAAATCACTGTAGACTCTGCTACTTTGATGAATAAAGGACTAGAAGTAATTGAGGCTCACTTCCTATTTGGGTTGGATTATGACGATATCGAAATTGTCATTCATCCCCAGAGCATTATTCACTCGCTGATTGAACTGCAAGATACTTCAGTTTTAGCCCAACTCGGTTGGCCGGATATGCGCTTACCTTTGCTGTATGCGCTATCTTGGCCCGATCGCATTTATACCAACTGGGAACGACTAGATTTAGTCAAAGCTGGAAACTTAACCTTCCGTGAACCAGATCACCAAAAGTATCCTTGTATGCAGTTAGCTTATGCTGTGGGTAAAGCTGGTGGTTCGATGCCAGCTGTGTTAAATGCTGCAAATGAGCAAGCTGTGGCTTTATTTTTAGATGAAAAAATTCGCTTTTTAGATATTCCCCGGTGTATCGAATGGGTGTGCGATCGCCATCAAAATGATAACCGTACAAATCCCTCTTTAGATGACATTTTGACAGCAGATAAATGGGCAAGACAAGAAGTTTTAACAGCGACTGAAAAGTTAGAAACTCACTCGCGGATAATTTCTTTGCGATAAAAACCTTTACCCAGATACCCAAAAGGCAGATTTTCTGGCTCTTAACCAATTCTTGTTTAGCCTTCAGC
>NZ_DASQZC010000372.1:0-3140 GCF_035638895.1 Nostoc sp.
CTTTGGCTAACGACCATTTTAGTACCTTAGTAATTTTACCAAACATTTTAACCCATAGAATCAATTTAATGAGCAACAGCGCCACCAGTTTGCTTCACCTTTTTGAAGAATAAAACGGCAAGCCCACTGAGTAACAAAGCAATGCCAATAAAATAAAAACAATCGTTAAAAGCCATTACAAATGCTTCGCGGCGCACTATATTAGATATGGATGCGATCGCTTGATTTTGTGCTGTACTTAAATCTGCTCCTCTGCTGACAAAATATTGTGTCATTTGGTCAATTCGCTGTTGAGTTTCTGGATTATATAAAGATACTGTATCACCCAATCTATTCGAGTGAAATTGCTCTCTGTTTGCTAATAAAGTTGCTAAAGAAGCAATTCCGATAGAACCGCCCATATTCCGCATCATATTAAATAAACCACTTGCCGAACCTGCTTCTTTCGGACTTAATCCACCAGTGGCAATAGAAGTTAGCGGCACCATAATTAGAGGTTGACCCATTGCACGCACAAATTGTGACCAGCGTAACTGATCTAATCCAGTTTCATTCGTCATTCCAGAATTCATAAATGCACTGATGGAAAACAAAGCCACACCAACAGCTACCATCAACCGCACATCAATGCGTTGCATCAATTTGGGGATGAGGGGAATAATAAACAGTTGGGGAATACCAGCCCAAATCAACACTTCACCAATTTGCAGCGCATTGTATTTTTGAATTTGGACGAGATACAACGGTAAAATATAAATTGAACCATATAATCCTATCCCCAGCGACACATTAACAATACTAGCTAAACCAAAGTTACGCCTAAACAAAAGCCGCAAATTAATAAATGGTTGCTTTCGAGTTAATTCTATATAGAAAAATATTGCCAAAAAAATTATCGCAATCACACTTAAGCGCACAATTAACGCTGAACCAAACCAATCTTTGCGGCTACCTTCTTCTAAAACAACTTGCAGGGAACCTAACCCAATAGCCATTGCAATAATTCCCCACCAGTCACCTTGTTTCAGTAAATTAATTTGGGGTTTTTCTTGCTTAATTCCATACCAAACACCAGCTAGCATTAATGCCCCTGGAATTACATTTATATAAAAGTTGTATTCCCAACCAAAGTTTTCTGTTAACCAACCTCCCAACGTCGGGCCAATTGAAGGTGCAAAAACTGCACTAAACCCAAATGCAGCCAGTCCAACTGATTGCTTAGATTGGGGTAAAGTCGTTAATACAACTGTCATAGCGGTGGGGATTAATACTCCTCCGCTCAAACCTTGTAAGGCGCGAAAGAAAATCATGGAATTGAGATCCCACGACCAAGCACAGCATATAGAAAAGAAAATAAATAGTGCAGTATTTACTATCAAATAACGTTGTAGAGAAAACACCCGTGATAACCATCCTGTTAGAGGAATTACCACAATTTCTGCTACGAGATACGCCGTAGAAATCCAAGAACCTTCTTCTAGAGTTGCTCCTAAACTTGCTTGAATATCTTGTAGAGAAGCATTAGTTATTTGAATATCCAATACCGCCATAAATGCACCAAGCATACTGGCTAATACACCAATCCAGGTTCTTAGCGGTACAGTCTCTGGTGGTGCTTGCTGACGAACTATACCTGTATTAGCCATAGTGTTTTTCCTGTTTCAAATTTAAGTTGTAAAAATTTCTTATTAAATCTTATCCTTGTATCTGCACAGCGAAATTAAAATATGATTTCCAATTAAACTTTATGAGCTTTGACAATACCCTTTTGCTCATAAATTGGAAGCATAATTTTTCTTAAAGCAGGCAACTCTCTGCTAAAAATGATCGACCATAAAATGCAAACTATACCATCAATTATTAAAGTGTTCGGAGCGCCAATATAACTAGCTAAAAAGCCTCCCAATAAATTACCTACGGGAATCATCCCCAGAAATGACATTGTGTATAAGCTCATCAATCTCCCACGTTTGTCATCCTCTACAATTGTTTGTAAAAAGGTGTTGCTAGCAGCAATTTGGAGAATTGTACCTAAGCCAACAAACAACATTGTAAATAAAGAGAGTGGTAAGAATCGAGATAGTGAAAAGGCAATTAGACTAATTCCTAAAATTGCTGGTGCAAAAGCAATCAATTTACCAATTCCTAAGATTGTTTGGCGCGTAGTCAGATAAATACCACCAGTTAAGGCTCCAACTCCAGAAGCCGCCATCAAAAAACCTAAACTTTCTGCACCACCTTTGAGAACTTGTTCAGCAATAACTGGTACGAGAATAGTGTTTTGTAGCCCCATTAGGCTAACTAAAGCTGATAGCAATAAGATTGCTCGAATCGGTGGAAAGACTAAAGGCATATACAAATCCCTCTTTGACTTTTTGTAAGGGATTACCGTCAGTTACTACATTTTTCCAAGGTTTAACTTTCATTGCCAACAAAGCGGCAATTACAGCAATGTAGCTTAAACCATCAAACAAAAAACAATAAGCAGTTCCAACCCTGGCAATTAGTAAACCCCCGATCGCACGGCCAATTAATCGCGCCCCGTTGATCATCGTAGAGTTGATAGCGATGTCTGACGACAAGCCGCTCCGCGTCTACGCATTGCCTAAATCTTCTCTACGTTCAATCAATTCTGGCACAAATGCTTGGCGGGCTGGCGCATCTAAAGCGTTAATAAATCCTTGAAATAAACTCAAGCCGATGATATGCCATACCTGGATCACACCAGTCAGCGCCAGCGCTGCTAAAATTAACGATTGAATCATCGCCAATACTTGCGTACTAATTAAGGTACGATACCGAGAAAACCTATCTACAAAAACTCCGCCAAATGGAGCTAAAAAAAAGCTAGGAATTTGACTCGAAAATCCCACAACTCCTAACATTAAGGGGGAGTTTGTCAAGTCATAAACTAGCCAAATCGTGGCAAGTTGCGTCATCCACGTCCCAATTAGGGAAATACCTTGTCCGGCAAAAAACAGTCGGTAGTTTCTTGACCTTAAAGCAGGTAGTAGCGGTTTTTTCATATCAGGCTTGCTTTATACCAATCTGCTTTCATAAATATCATCTCACCTCATCTCTATACGCCTGTCTTTAGATGTATGAGAATGTCATAGACAGAAAGAGGTTTTCATCTGTTT
>NZ_DASQZC010000373.1:0-18236 GCF_035638895.1 Nostoc sp.
TATATTAATATTTGCAGCCCTCCTTGCAGATATCTATATATTTGTTTAGCGGCGAATTCTATTCACCGGAATCATTAAACCCATGAGTCAAATAGTCTGGATAGCAAGACACGCTAACCGCCTCGACTTCGTAAACCCCGATTGGTTTCTCACCGCCGAACGACGCTACGATCCACCTTTGTCTGATGATGGTATGGTGCAGGCACAGCAGTTAGCTAGACGATTGAAAAAAGAAAAGATTGCCCATATTTTTGCTTCTCCTTTCCTGCGAACCGTACAAACGGCAAACGCAGTTGCGGAAATGCTCAATTTGCCAATCAAACTCGAAACAGGCTTGAGTGAATGGCTAAATCCAGTTTGGATGACAGAAGAACCCGTAAGACTCTCAACTCCAGTATTAGCAGAGTTATTCCCCAGAATTGACACCAGCTACACTTCGCGCATCGCCGCCAAATATCCTGAAACTCACGAAAAAGTGCGAGAACGTTCTGGGCAAACTGCGAGATGTTTAGCTACTGAGTACTTCCCAAAGGATATCCTGCTAGTGGCACATGGTGCATCTGTGTTGGGGGGAGCAATGGGGCTAGTGGGGGAAATTGCCAAAACAGAAGTCAAGGCTTCTTTATGTTCCCTAGTAAAAGTGGTACGCCAAGACCCAGAATGGTTATTAGAACTAACGGGAGATACTTCCCATTTAACCCACATAGAAGAAGTTATTCGATTTGCTTAAACCTCTGATAGAGATTTGGGTTCATGGCTTCTGCTAGGTTGGGTATATCTTACAAAAAAAGTAATTTAATTCACGAATAAATTCTATGACTTTGTTACTAGCAGGAGACATCGGCGGTACGAAAACTATTCTGCAATTGGTTGAAAAATCAGACTCACCAGCAATACATACTATTTATCAGGAAAGTTACCAGAGTGCCGATTTTCCTGATTTAGTACCGATAGTGCAAAAGTTTTTGGCCAAAGCTAACACACCAATACCAGAAAAGGCTTGTTTTGCGATCGCAGGCCCCATTGTCAAAAATACTGCCAAACTGACCAACTTAGCCTGGTTCCTAGATACCGAACGTTTAGAAGAAGAATTGGGTATCCCGCATATTTCTTTGATTAACGACTTCGCCGCCGTTGGCTATGGCATTTCAGGTTTACAACAAGAAGACTTGCACACGTTGCAAGTTGGCAAACCTCAACCCGAAACCCCCATTGGAATTATTGGTGCTGGTACTGGTTTAGGGCAAGGATTTTTAATTAAACAAGGAAAAGACTATCAAGTTTTTCCCTCAGAAGGTGGACATGCTGACTTTGCCCCTCGAAACGAGATCGAGTTTCAATTGTTGAGATACCTGTTAGGTAAACATGATATACAGCGCGTTTCTGTAGAACGCGTGGTTTCTGGAATGGGAATTGTGGCAATTTACCAATTTCTGCGCGATCGCAAATTCGCCGCCGAATCACCACACATTGCCCAAGTTGTCAGAACTTGGGAACAAGAAGCGGGACAGGAAGAGAAAAGCGTCGATCCTGGTGCTGTCATTGGTACGGCTGCATTGCAAGGTAGCGATCGCCTCTGTGAACAAACTTTGCAATTATTTATAGAAGCTTACGGTGCAGAAGCTGGCAATCTCGCCCTTAAACTCCTACCTTATGGTGGCTTATACATTGCTGGTGGAATTGCGCCCAAAATCCTGCCCTTAATCCAAAACAATGGTTTCTTATTAAATTTCACCCAAAAAGGCAGGATGCGCCGCCTCCTCGAAGAGATCCCCGTGTATGTTATCCTCAACCCACAAGTGGGGCTAATAGGTGCTGCTTTATGTGCTGCTAGGTTATAACAGCTAGCATCATCAGTGAGATCAGCATCTCAAAAGGCAAAAAATATGACAATTAAAAGTCTGTTGCCATTAATCGCCGCCACACTCGTTTGTGGTGGTTCTGTTTTTGTGGAAGCGCGTCAACCTAAACCTACCACGGTTGTTGTCAAACCAAAGATTTCCCAACCCGTGCAGCCAAAATGGAAGTTATACACTGCTCCAGATGGACGCTTTAGTATTTTGATGCCGGGAAACCCCAACAGAAATACTCAATACCAAAAAACTTACATGGGGGAAATTACCTTACAAATATTTGTCGCTCAACCACCAAAACAGCAAGTAGCTTATGTAGTTGCTTACAATGATTTTCCTTATAGTTATGGTCAAATAACTGACCCCCAAGCTTTACTTAATAATGCACGGGATATGGCTTTAAAGACTACGAAAAGTAATTTAATTAGTCAAAGGAATATTCGTAGTTATAATAATCATCCTGGCAAAGAAATTGAGTATATCAATTCTGGAGGGAAAATTACTAAAAGTAGAATGTATGTTGCTGAAGGAAGGTTATATCAAGTAATGGCAATAACTACAAAAAAACAGCAAAAGACATTAGCTAAAACCATTACGGGATATTTAAATTCTTTCCATGTGGTTTTGAAAAAGGCAAATAGCTAAAACCTTTACTATATTAGCCTTGCAATCAATTGTGTGGCTAATATAGCGCTTTTGATCAATATACTTTAACCTCACTTCCATTCCTCTTTCCTAAAAGGCTATGGTGGTGTAAAAAAGTAGAATTTACCCCACTTTTTCCGCCCTTGGAAAGCTACGGTGTACACACAAGTCTTGCCACAGCCATATATTGACCCTTTTCATAGTTTCAGACTAAGCACTTCTCAAAGCCACAATCGGGTCGAGTTTAGCAGCGCGACGTGCAGGAACAACACCAAAGAATAAACCAATACCACCAGAGACACCAACTGCCATAGTAATCGCTGCTGGAGAAAGTGCCGCTTCTAAGGGAGTCAAGGCTCCCACTAATAGAATGCCACTGACGCCAACCGCAGTCCCAACTAAACCGCCAGCTGCGGAAACTATTACAGCCTCAATGATGAACTGTAGCAAAATATCTTGCTCAGTTGCGCCGATCGCTTTTCTCAATCCGATTTCTTGAGTGCGTTCGGTGACGGAGACAAGCATAATATTCATGATCCCAATCCCGCCGACAAACAAAGATATCCCAGCGATCGCTGCTAACATGATTGTCAATGCACCTGTAATTTGACCGACAGTTTGCAAAGCATCCTTTTGAGAACGGATAGTAAAGTCATCTTCACCATTAATTTTGTGCCGTAGACGCAGTAAATTAGTAATTTGAAATTCTGCTGCATCTACACTCTCTGAATCACGAGCGGCAGCAACGAGATAATCTAAAGCAATACCATAAGGAGAATTTTTTCCTACAAGTCGGTTTGCTGAAGTTGTGATTGGTATTAAAGCAGCATCATCATAATCTGCTCCCACGCTAGAACCTTTAGCTATTAACGTCCCAATCACTTGAAAGCTAGTATTTCCAACTCGCAATTGTTGACCGATGGCGTTACTATTACCGAATAGTTTTTCTGCCAAGTCTCCACCTAACACAACGACTTGGTTACTTCCCTTGATATCTACCTCAGAGAAAAATCTGCCTTTATCAGTTTTAAAATCCCGCACCGACAGGAAACTGGGAGTTGTGCCAATGATGTTGACATCGGTGTTTCTGTTGCGGTATACAACTACCTGTCTCCTGTTTAACTCCGGCGCAACTCCTACTACTGTTGGTACTTGAGAGGCGATTGCTTCAGCATCTTGTAACACCAGAGTTTTTGGCACTTCAAAGGAGATACGCTGAGTTTCTCGATTCCCTGGCAGTACAAATAGCACATTTGGCCCTAATGACTCCAGTTGTTTATTAACGTACCTTTGCCCACCTTCGCCAATACCAATCATGGCAATCACTGAGGCATTGCCAATAACTATACCCAACATAGTGAGGGCGCTACGCAGTTTATTTGACAGCAGGGTTTTCCCCGCCATTTGAATGCTTTCTAAAAAATTCATGTCTTAAAAATTACGAATTACGAATTACGTTAGCGTAGCGGTAGCGAGTCCGCGAGCGTCATTACGAATTATTCTGTTCTTTCGCCTTCTCAATTTTGTAGTCTTTGGGTGGATTAACAAAAACGCGATCGCCTTCTTTAACTCCACCTAAAATCTGAGTTTCGTTTTGGATTTGTGCCCCAACTGTAACTTCGCGGAACTGGGGTTTATTCTTTGCATCTGGTACAAGTACGCCAGTTTGACCCTTTTCAGTGACGATTGACACCGTTGGCAAAACTAAAGCATCATTGACGCGATCGCCTAAAAAAGTCAGATCCACATTTAAGCCAGAACGTAATTTATCTGTACCAGTATTCAGAGCAACCCGCACCTGGAAAGATGTCACACCTTGTTCCACTACAGCTTCTGGAGCAATTAGGCGCACATTACCTTTAAAAACTTGATCGGGATAAGCATCAGCGACAATTTCCACCTGCTGTCCCGGTTTAATTCTGCCAAGATCAGCTTCGGGAACTTGAGCTAATATTTCTAACCCGCGTGCTACAGCGACAATTGAACTAGAAGTTGCCGACGCACTAGTAGAAGCAGAGGTTGTAGGTGTCACAAAAGCACCCACGTTAGCATACTTTTGGGTAACAATCCCCGAAAGAGGAGCGCGAATAATTGTCTCATCTAACTGCACTTGCACACCCTTCAATTGAGCCTCAGCACCTGCAACAGCTGCTTGACGCTGGACAATTTCTTCAGAACGAGTCCCATCTTCTAACAGTAACAATGCTGCCCCTGTTTCATTAACTGCTGCTTGACGTTGGGCAATTTCTTCAGTCCGAGTCCCAATTTGGAGTAACGACAATCGTTTTTTAGCTTCTTCTAAATTGGCTCTAGCACTTTTGTCTTCGCTGATGGCTTGATCGAGTAATTGTCTTTTCTCTGCTCCCTGTTGATATAGATATTGATAACGCTTTACCTGTTCACTGGTGTAATTCACCCTTGCTTGAGCCGCATCCACTTGGGATTGAGATTGACCAATTTCTTGGGGACGATTACCAGCTTTAGCTTGGGTTAGCTGGGCTTGAGCTTGTCCTAACCGCGCCCTTGCTTGAGCAATTTCTTGAGGACGACTACCAGCAAGGGCTTCGGCAAGTTGTGCTTGACTTTGGGCTAAGTTAGCACGGTATTGGCTTCTTTGAGCCTCAATACCTGCGCTATCCATACGGGCGAGAATTTGCCCTTGTTGAATGCGATCGCCTTGTTCCACATATAATTGCGACAGCACTCCAGGGTTTTTTGGACTAATATTTACGCTCTGAACTGGCACGACTTTGCCACTAGCTGTAATCCGTAAGGTGACGTTTTTTGCTGCTACTGGCACAGTTAATTGAGCAATGTCTTCTTTACTTGCCCCTTGATTTACGAGAGTATAGGTTGTAGTACCAACAACCAAGACACTCCCTGCTATCAACCCCATCAGCCAGCGTAACGGATATTTAACTTTGCCAACAACAGGAATTTCTATATGCGTAGCCATATCTAGAAGCCTATAAATCTTGCTTTATGAAAGTAGTCTGTACTTATATTGATGATGTCCATCGCATTGCCCATAGTAAAACCACCCCTTCAGAGCAAACAGCTGCGCTTTTGCTCCCCTCCGCGCTTGTGGAGAGTAGTTGGGGGTTCCTCTTAACTATGGTTAATTGAGGGGACATAAATATTAAAGGGCAGGTGCAGGAATACGGAGTTGTTAAAATTTTTGGATTAAATTTTTAGTTAATAAACTAACAACTAGACGCATAGTTAGCTTCACAGTTGCTTAATCTTACTTCATAATAGATGTAACATGTCTGTATGGCTTCACCTGAATGGGTGACTTTAGCCACATTATTATTTGACCCCTGCCTTGCTTCTAATTTATACATTTTTAGCGTAGGCGTAGCCCGCCGCAGGCATCGCTACTCTTGCAGCAAAGAAGCCACAATAGTTAGGATACTGGGCTTGCAGTATTCAAGCATTATGCTTGAGGTAGACGCAAAGCGCAAAGCCAAAGACTCCGGGCTTGTGCGTATTCCACTAACAGCAGTGGAATACAGGTAAAATTGCAATTAATCAAAATCCTTATTAGGGATTGAAACCATCTTTGCTTTAAAGCAAAAAGGAAATTCCATGCATTATTATCATGTAGCTAAAAATCTTTAGTCTACTTCAGTAGACTTTAGCTATTAGCCTTGAACTTTAGTTCGAGGCGGGTGAGGAAGCTAAGAGTTAAGCTACTTTTAGCTTAAGTTGACACCTTCAAAATTCCACAATTACCGGCGTATGGTCGCTAGGTTGGGCTAATTTTCTGGGCGCGACATCAATAATGCAACTTGTAGCACGCTCATACAGGATAGGTGTGAGATAGTGATGGTCAATCCGCCAACCTAAGTTGCGACGGAAGGCGGCGGCGCGATAATCCCACCAGCTATAATTTCCGCCTTCTGTGGTGAATTTGCGAAAAGCATCAGCAAATCCCAATTCCAGAATATCCCGTAAGGCTTGGCGCTCTGATTCTGTTGCCATAATGTGATTTTCTGTACTCACTTGCTCGTGAATATCCTTATCTTCTAGGGCGATGTTGAAGTCACCGCACACACAAATTGCAGGTTGTGACAGCACCAACAATCGTAAATACTCGCGTAGCGCTGTCAACCAGCGCATTTTGTATTCATATTTTTCAGTTCCTACTGCCGCACCATTGGGAACATATAAGTTAACAATGCGGACACCATCAATTACACCTGTAATCACCCGCTTTTGCTCATCCCATTCGTGGTGTAAAACTGGCAAAATCGCCTTAAACCCTCTACTTACGTCTACGAGTGGCTGGCGGCTAATTATGGCTACGCCATTATAAGATTTTTGTCCTGATACATAAAGGTTATAGCCTAACTGCTCAAAAGGCGATCGCGGAAACTCAGCATCCACAACTTTGGTTTCTTGCAAGCAGAGAACATCAACAGGATTGGTAGTTAACCAATCGGTAACCTGTTCTAGACGAGTGCGAATTGAGTTGACATTCCAAGTAGCGATTTTCATTAGTTATCAGAATTTTTTGTAAATTAATAATTACAAATTATGTAATTTTTGTACAGTTACTTAATATTTATAATTTCTGTTCCCTTTCCCAATTACATTTAAACCAAGCTTTAATGGCTTGATCCCATTGGATATTTTAGTGTTTTAGCTACAAAATATTCATTTTTGTAAGTTCTGCTACAAAATATTCTACCTCGTTATGATCCCCAAGGCAGATGCAACAAGTAATTGATTTACTCTAAGTTAGAAGTCTAGGTGAGAGTTGAGTTTAGCCGATAGTCTGTTAAATTTGTCAGTAAAAAATTCCCAGCCCGATTAACCATTATTTATTGCGCTTTTCGTAGCCTGTTAGGTTAATTTAAATGTCAAAAGAGTAAGTACAAATGCTCTTTCCTCATAAAATAATGATGCAACTCATTATACTGAGGACAATTCATAGACTGAACCAAAAAAACTTATGAAAATCGCTCAAGTTGCCCCCTTATGGGAAAGGGTTCCACCTCCTAATTATGGAGGAATAGAACTGGTAGTGAGTTGCTTGACTGATGAACTTGTTCGTCGCGGTCATGAGGTAACGTTATTTGCCTCTGGCGATTCTCAAACTTTGGCTCATTTAGAAGCAGTTTATCCACGGGCATTGCGCTTAGATCCAAATGTCAAAGAGTATGCAGTGTACGAAATGCTAGAACTAAGCCAAGTTTACCAGAGTGCTGCCCAATTCGATATTATCCATTCTCATGTAGGGATTTCGGCATTAGCTTTAGCGAGTTTGATAACAGCAACTTCTACAGTGCATACCCTGCACAATGATTTTACAACAGACAAGCGTAAAGCATTTAGCTACCATAAAAAGCAACCTTATGTCAGCATTAGTAACTCGCAGCGTCAAATCGATCTCAATTATATTGACACGGTTTATAATGGAATTGAGCTAGCAGATTATCCATTCGTAGCCCAACCATCAGAACCTCCGTATTTGGCATTTTTGGGCCGCTTTTCGCCAGAGAAAGGGGCACAACATGCGATCGCTATTGCTAAACAGAGTGGTTGGCGCTTGAAAATAGCAGGAAAGGTTGATGTTCAAGACTCGAAGTTTTTTGAACAAGAGATTGCCCCCTTCATAGATGGTCAGCAAATTGAATATTTAGGCGAAATCAACCACGCCGAAAAGACTGAACTTCTGGGCAATGCTGCCATAAATCTTTTTCCCATTAGCTGGCAAGAACCTTTTGGGTTAGTAATGATTGAATCAATGGCAACTGGTACACCAGTAATTGCCATGAATTTCGGCTCCGTACCTGAAGTAATTGCCCACGGTAAAACAGGTTTTATCTGTAAAAGCTATGCAGAAATGGCGGCAATGATTCCCCTAGCTTTGGAACTCAATCGTCAAACCTGTAGAAAACACGTAGAAAACAACTTTAGTGTTAGCCAAATGGTTAACGGATATGAAGCTGTTTACAGACAAATTATTAAAGAACGCATAGAATCGAATGGCTGCATTTGTGCGCCTAACATGCAGTTTTAATCAACTGCTTTTTTTATCCAACTTAAACAATAACTTTTTTCAAGGAGGACATTGGTATGAGTACGAGAGCCAACACTTGCCCATGCTGCGGTGGTTCCCTCCTGCGCCATGCCCGACATGGTGAACTATATTGGTTTTGCCTGTCGTGCCGACAAGAAGTACCGTTATTAACTGCTACTCGCTTGCCTAATGTGGAAACCCGGAACACCGGAGTACTTCCACAGTCTGCGGTAAATTCTTAGTTTTACGGTATTTTAGATTAATAAAAGCCTACTATAGGACTAATGTTTGATTTCTGAAAAAGCTAGGTACAGATCGAAAAGCCTAATTCATTATTCCCTAATCCCTACTCCCCACTGCCCGCCCACGTAGATAATTTCAAAAATCAAATACGATTCCTATAGAAATCTAAACTAATTTACTTTAAACCTATCAACTAGTGGTTTTTCTCATTAGTTACCAGGAGTAAACAAGTTCGTAGTAAGGACTTTAGTCTTACATTTTTAAGCATGCTTTGTGCTAACTACGAACTCATCAAATTAATGAGACAGACCATTAGCTTCAACTGATAAAATCGGATGGAGCTAATTAATAGGTTTAAAGCTTTGTTGGCAGCATTACTTTTTGGGCAAGAAAATTTACGCCTAGAGCAAGTTCCTGACCCCACTCCGGCGGCTGGTGAAGTTGTAATTCAAGTGGGGGCAGCAACAACTTGTGGTACAGATTTGAAAGTCTGGCGGCGTGGTGGTCATGCCAAAATGCTGATACTACCCACACTGTTTGGTCACGAAGGGGCTGGGCGAATTGTTGCTTTGGGTGCAGGGGTTACAAATTGGCAAGTAGGCGATCGCATCGTCGCTAACAATTCCGCACCATGCATGAAATGCTTTTTTTGTCAACGTCAAGAATATTCATTATGTCCGAATTTGACCTGGAATAATGGAACTTTTGCCGAATATTTGAAAATTCCCGCACCGATAGTAGAGCATAATTTATTGCAGATTCCCGACGAGTTGCCGTGGGAATTGGCAGCCATGACGGAACCCTTAGCTTGTGTATTGCATGGTATAGCCCGTTCTAACGTTAAAGCCAAAGATCGAGTAGTCGTCTTGGGAGATGGGGCGATCGGGTTGATGTTTGTGGCGGCGTTGAGTGAGAAAGCTGAGGTGTTGCTGTGGGGAGGTAATAACCACAGGCTAGAAGTTGGTCAAAAATTGGGTGCAACCCAAACCTTTAATTATCATCAAATCCCAGATATTCCCAGTGTAGTGAAAGAACTTACCCAAGGATGGGGCGCAGATGTAGTGATTGAAGCAACTGGTGTACCAAGTGTTTGGGAAACTGCGATCGCCTGTGCCCGTCCTGGTGCAACTGTCAACTTATTCGGTGGATGTCCACGGGATAGCAGCATTACCATTGATACAGAACAGCTACACTACAGCGAACTTACTCTCAAAGGCGTATTTCATAATACACCAGAGTATGTGCAGCAGGCGCTGGCACTGATCGCTAGTCGCAAAATTCCCTTTGAGTTACTTATTAGTGAACAGCGGCCATTAAAAGATTTAGAACAGGTGTTTTGTGAGATGAAGGCGCGTCAGGTAATTAAGGTAGCGATGATTCCTTAGTTTTTTGCGGGGTACAACTGCACCCTTTCCCCCGCTCCTCTGACTCTTCAGGCCAATGCTCAATGCCCAAAACTTAAAGACGATTAGTATCTTTTGTAACTAATTTCCACCCTTCGGCTTGATCAACTAGCTTCATTGACTCTAGTTCGAGATTGTTGAAAGCAGATGCATGAAGGAGAAAGTAGGGTTGCCCGTTGTAGTGCCAATAATATTCGAGTTCGCCAACAGAAGCGGGAATGATGGTGCGATCGCTATAAAAATCCAACGAGGGACGATGATAGGGAAAAGATGTGTAAATCTTCCTCGTAGCTGGATTTGCCCGCATGATCATCGCGGCGACTGGTTTAACTGGATAAGCTTCAGATAATTCCCAAACCCAGTAGTTAGATTTCATTAACAGTAGCAGCGAAATATAACTTCCCCAAAACAAAATCTTCAGAAATTGTCCATCACCTCGTTCTGCCAAAATAGCTGCTAAGGTCATAGTTAAAGCTACTGCCACAAAAATCAGTTGTAAGTCTATTTTCGGTGTTGTACCCCAACTAAAATAAATGCTACCAGCAGAAGCGGCTACAGCAAGTATTGCCAAACCAGCAACCCAAGCACGGGGATATGATGAAAGTAAAGGCGAATTTTCTGTATCTGATAATTGGATACCAAAAGCTAAGGCTAAACTAGGATAAATCGGGAATAAATACCAGGGAACTTTGGTAATCATGAAAGAAATTACCAGCAGATAAACACCACTCCACGCCATTACTAGTTTTGCCCAACTAAGGTTGCGATTTTCCCAAGTTAAGCGGATAGTTTGCGGTAAGAATAATAGCCACGGCCATGTGTATTTGAGAAGTTCAATAACATAGTACCAAGGTGGTTCAGGATTCCCCTCTACAAATGAGCCAATTCGCCCTAGTGATGGGTTTACAAGCCCAACTTGGGCGAAAGTGTAACCGTAGTGAATTAGTTGGGCACTATACCAAGTAGCTACAGGTAGAATACCAATGAAGATTGCTATCCACAGATAGTAACAAGTGAGCAGTCGTGGCGTATCCCAAAACAGAAATACGATCGCGATCGCACCTAGTAATACGCCTAATAATCCTTGAGTCAGGCAAATCAACCCAAAACTAACACCAACACCAAGGCAATAGCGTAAATCTCGGCGCGATCGCAACACGCACAACATCATCACCATCAAAAAACTTACCATCGCCCCATCCAACATTGCCAACCGCCCATGACGCACCACCGGTAGCATTGTTAAATAAATCAACGCGCTATAAATAGCAGCCCAACGTTGACGAAATATCTCTCTAGCAATGCAATACAGTAAAGGTACAGATGTCGCTGTTAAAATTGCTCCAGGCAGGCGCGTTGTAAACTCATTTTCGCCTCCTAAAGAATAAGTCCAAGCAATTAGCAAATGCATCAAAGGCGGCTTGTTATGATATGGTTCACCTCCTAACGTTGGGTAAAGCCAACGCATTGATCCTGCTGGAGCGTGCCAAATTTCACGAGCAACCTGTGCCACAGTCCCTTCATCCCAATCTCGCAACGGCAAGCCTCCCAGATTGATGCTGAACAGTAACACTGCTGCCAACAGCAATATCATTAGCCATACCCAATCAATCCATCTGCCAACCGTGCGATGCTGTTTTTCTAGATGACTCCAAATAAAACTTCCTTCTTGCATATTCTATGTTAATCATTTTACTTTCTGGTTTGATTACATAGAGACATCTAGCGAATCTCCAATGTTGTCACCCAGTAACAACGTATTTATTAACAATTGCTAGTTTCCAAGATTAACTCAAGTTTCTTTAATTAGCCCTATTTTTTGAAAAATTTATATTGGTTATCTAAATAACATTTTAGCAATAAATGATAAAAATAATACAGGCAATAAATTATTTATTACCTGTTGCTTAGTCCGTATATGAACTTGCATTTTATTTTTAGTCGGGTGCTTAGTTTAATTTTTATCTACTTAGTTATACCAAATTATTGTAAAGCTGCATGAAATAGGAGAAGGGTAAAAACATTGCCAAGCAAAGGTTTTAGCTTTCTCATTCTATGCAACTTCATACAAAATTGGTATTATAATCTAGCTAAATCAACAGATAGGGAATTAATTGCTACAGCGTTTCAATACTGTGCTAAACATTTAAAGGAATTAGTTTTAATTTTTTAAATAGTTTTTTCTGTTCTCAATCATTCGTTAAAAACTATTTCGTCGAATTCTTAAAGAAGTCGGCGGGCTGGAAATCGTAACAAGTTTTGGCATTTTAAATTTAATTAAGCGATTATTTAATTAAAATGTTTGTGTTATACAATTTTGTAAAAGGAGCTTTTACAAAAAAGCAGTTAAAAAATTATTGGAGCCTGTCGATGAATTTACCTGTTGTTGTGGATATTGCACTTGGCTTAGTTTTTATTTACTTGATTTTGAGTTTGCTAGCTTCTGAAATACAGGAACTGCTGGCCACATTATTACAATGGAGAGCTAAACATTTAAGAACTTCAATTGAATTACTTTTATCAGGTGGTAGTGAAAGTGAAAAATCAGATATTATTAATGCAATCCGGTTGGTACAGAAACTTTATAACGATCCTTTGATTAATACATTAAATCACCAAGCCAAGGGTAGAATAGAAAAACATTTCCAGGAAATTACTAAAAACCCTGATAAACAAATAATAGAAAAACAAAGCGGCCCTTCCTATCTTCCTTCGGAAACATTTGCAACTACTTTATTAGATACCTTAAAAATACCCCAGCTAATTAATCATGTTAAACATCCTAGTGAAGAAGTAAAAACAAACTTGCACATGATATTAGCCTCTTATAAAGAACTTAAAAAAGGGATAAACGATCCAACGAGTCCAAGTTACACAAAGATTCAAGAAATTTATGGAGATATTGACCAAAAATTTATAGATTTTGTTAATAATGAGTTACCTGATAAAGTTCCTAATAGTTTAATCAAGAGCCTTGGTGTAATTGCTCAACGTAGCAGGATAAAAATTGGTGATCTCACAGAGGAAGTGAATCAATTTAAAAATGAAGTAGAAACATGGTTTGATCGCTCGATGGATCGAGCAAGCGGTGTTTATAAGCGTAATGCCAAAGGAGTTGCTATTTTAATTGGGATATCAATTGCATTTTTAACCAATACTGATACATTTCACTTGGTTAAAAGACTATCGGAGGATTCGGTTATCCGTTCTACTATTACTCAAAGTGCAAGTCAACGAATCGATTATATCAATGATGCAGCAGCCAGAAGGGATATTGAGAAGCTATTAGGAAATGCTTCTATACCGATTGGATGGCAAAATATTAATCAACAGTTTGAGTTATTAGATACGACGAAATCCAATAGAGTTTACATCAGAATTTCACAGGTTTTTAAATTAATTTGTGGTTGGATAGTGAGTGGTTTTGCTATTGCGATGGGTGCGCCTTTTTGGTTTGACATCCTGAATAAACTTGTCAATGTGCGAAATGCAGGGCCAAAACCTGTTGCGTATACTAAGGATCAACCACCTCAGAAATAACGTTTAAATTAAAAAATAAAAATAACTTGGAGTTTTAATTCTTTATTCTCAACGGTAATGTCAATTTGCCTGATAAACTCTCGAAAGTAAAATCGTCGCTCTGTTTCCGACAAATCTAACCAAAATTGTGGTATAGAAACAGCTTGAGCAACAGAACGCAAGTTAACCGGGGGAAGAGTCGCCAACTTTGCTTCGAGTGCAGAAATTTCTGTGCGGAGTTTGTAAGCCCTTAACTTTGCTGTTTCAACATCTAAAATTCCAGTTTCAATTAACGCGGGTAACTGAGCAAGTATTTCTTGCTGACGAGCGATCGCTTGTCCTAAACTATTCTTGACTGCATCCAACTGAGGAAAGTTCATCCCCGCTACAGCTAAGGGTAAATCACGGCAAACGGTTTCAATTGTATGTTCTAAAACCTCTTGGTAGGGAATAGCCTTACACTTGGGGCGTTGAGGACAGCTAGTAGAACGTAAATAAAGATACTCCTTATCTTGGTTGCGTTGGGTAACACGAGTAACTGTTAGATGTGACTGACACTCAGCACAGACAACCAACCCAGCTAAAGAACGCCTAGCACTAGCAGTTCGGGATGGTAAACGGCTGTTACGGCGTAAAAGTCGGTCAACTTGGGCTGCTTCTTCCTTGGAAATTATTGGAATATGGGTATTAGAGATAATTTCACCATTTTGGTAAGCTGTATTGCCGCGATAAACTGGATTAGTTAGCCAGCGTCTTCCTGTGGTGACAGAGATTTTTTTGCCGTATTTTTTCGCCAAGTAACGAACTGAACCCCGCAGGGAACCATAGAGTAAGAAGTGTTCAAAAAAATCTTTGACTACTGGTGAGGTACTGCGATCAACAGTATATTTTCCCTTACCTCTGCGATAACCGTAGGGAACTTTGCCGGGTGGCGGTGCAACCTCAAGACGATTACGCGCGTGTCCTTGACGGATGCGACGACTACGTTGCTGACGTTGGATTGTGTGTAGCAAATTCAGCAAGTCAGCGCCCAGAGGGTAATTTTCGGAAGTGTAGGGTTGTTCTGTGGCAATTATTGCTACTCCCATTACTTCGAGTTTGTGTAAGCGATCACTAATTTCCTCTACAGTATCCCCTAATTCTTCCAACCGACGAATCAACAGATAATCTGCTGGTTCAGTTTCGCAATCGGTAAACAATTGTTGTAATTGCGATCGCGTAGCGTTTCCAAAAGACTCTGGCTTACCCAAATCTTCATAAACCCGATCCACCTCCCATCCCCAATCGGCTTGATCGGGAGCAGATTCTAGTAGAGGATTGGTGTAAGAGTAGGCAATTATTTTCATTAGTCATTGAGAAAGAGGAGGCAAATCGCGCAGCGTATCGTAGACAAGGCAGAAGTTCTTGAATTTTTAATTTTTAATTGATTTCCCCCTCACTGCTGACTCAACTCGATAATATTTCCATCAGGATCTTGAGTGAATAGGGCAGGGCGACCTGAAGCGCTGGGTTGAATGGAATAATTATGATTGAGTAAGTCTTGTTTAGCGGCGTCCAAGTTAGCGACTGAGAAAGCTACGTGGGGGTTGCGTCCCCATTTTTCGTTTGGGTTTTCGGTGGGGACAGTAGGTGCAACTATCAGGTGAATTTGATAGTTGCCGACTTGATACCATGCACCAGCGTATTTTAGGGAACGATCTATTTTGGATAATCCTAATACTTTGCCATAAAAGTGTTCAGATCGTTCTAAGTCAGTTACGAGAATTGCTGTATGGAGACTTTGGGTAATCTGCATTGTCGGTAAGTGCGATCGCGTTTATTTAAATAACTATGCAGGGTATGCACCAGCTTGAAAAATATGTTCGGCGGTTAAATCTAACTCTGGGAAAGTAGGTGAGACGATGCGCTCATTACCTCTAAATTGAGTAACTTGGTATTCACCGTCAACTAATTGGTAAACAGAGATAGTCGGTTGTTTAGGATTACCGATAAACTTTTTACCACCGGCAGCTAAATAATCAACAATCCAATATTCTTTTATCCCTATCTCTTCTCTTCGAGACGCTGCGCGAACGTATTCCCCTAGCTTTTTATGATAATCATCTCGCCAGTTAATACTAACAACTTCAATCACTAAAGGAATGGAATCGGCAAATTTAACCGTAGAATATTTCTGCCAAAGTGGTTCTAATTTTAAAGCAGGACGATTGACTAATAGCAAGTCTGGAGAATAGCAAGACTGGCTACTAGCAGATTGAACTAATGCTGTTTTTGGGATGGAATAAGGTAGATCGTTACGAACGTACTCAACAGCAATTTTTTCAACCAAAAACCCGACAATATCCTCATGATCTCCTATTGGTTGTGACATTTCAACAATCACGCTATCATGTAATTCGTATCTTCCGCCTTCGGGTCGCCACGCTGCAAAATCTTCAAAGGTTATTAGTTTGGGTATGGCTTGAGTCATAATTTGTTACCTTGGCAACTACTTGACCTATACGGCAATATTATCTTATGAACATATAAATATAACTATGTCAAACAAGCGATGATCGCCTTCCCATCACTCTGGTAATCTCTCTAACACCTCCCGTGCGATCGCCCCCCGGTATTCATCCTTATACTCAACATATATTTCCAAAGCTGTCTGCAAATTAACCCTCGCCTCTGCGTAGTTTTCTTCTGCTTCTGCAAGCGTTCCTAAACAGTGGTAGGTGAGTGCTTGAGAATAGCGATCGCCAAATTCGATACAGATTGCCAAAGCTTGTTGGTAATTACGCCGCGCCTCCTCAAATTCCCGCAAATCTTGGGCAACTGTTCCCAACTGGTGGTAGGTGCGTGCTTGCTCATAGCGCTCGCCAAATTCGATTTTGATAGCCAAAGCTTGTTGGTAATTACGCCGCGCCTCTTCAAATTCCCGCAAATATTGGGCAACCATTGCCAGCTGGTGGTAAGTGCTAGCTTGAGAATAGCGATCGCCTATTTGTTGTTCAATTTCTAGACGCTGTTGATAGAAAGTTGTCGCCTGTGTAAATTGTCTCAATTCTCGGTAAGCATTCCCCAGGTTAAACAAAGCAGCAATTTCGCCGCGAGGATTCTGAAGTTGCTGTGAAATACTTAAAGATTTTTGATAATAAGTAATTGCCGTATCAAATTGCCTTTGCTGCCGATAAGAATCTCCTAATGTGTTGAGGACTTCAGCATGAAAGGTGGAATCTTGATCATTAGCTATTTTTTCGGCTTCTTCTAAATATTCTCTAGCTTTGATAGGTTCATTTTTACTTAGATATGCAACTCCTAGCTGATGCAAAATATTACTACAGTTGCGGAGATTTTCTCCTGTTGCCTGATGTCCAGTCGGGTTATATTCCATTAGCAGGCGGTGTAATAAATCAATGCGCTCTTGCTTTTCTGGAGGCTCTAATCTGTCTATAATTCTCTCACTATTTTGAGTCTGATGAATTGCATTATCTCTGGTAACTTGAGGCGTTTGAAACCGAAACATCCCCGATTGCCAAGCCCAAAAATCAGGAGCAAATTTGGCTAACCGAGTCAGGGCATAATCTGGCAGAATAAACAGAATAGGATGACGAACAGTTCTTTTATAAGCATCTCTGACAAAGTTGAGGTCTTGTAAAACTGGCGGATAGTCTCCATAAACGCCAATAGACTTTTCTAAACCTTGTACAATCAAGACTAATTTTTTGTTAGGTTCTATTTCAATAGTTGGTAATATCTTGACAATTTCATCCCTGAGAAATCGCAAATTTGCATCAGAAAAACTCAGACTAACAAACTGAATATCCCGACACTCAGGATTTGTCTTTAGCGCCTCAACTAATATTTCTACATCTGGGGGAAAATTAATTTCTACAAAACCAATCGTAAAGTTTTCTGCAAAATCTACAAAGGTGAGTAATTCAGCAAATACCTCTTGATTAAGGGCGATAAACGCTCCTATTTCTGAGTTAAGGTTGGGCTGCGAGTGCGGATTCGATGGCTTTCTGGAAGAATTCATTTTGCTTCACCACTGGATTGGGGTAATTCCACCGTTTATCGCCGTTGTATTCCAAAACTGAAGTGTTAAACAGCATTAACTGACCGATATCATCTTTGCTGACATTCTTGGTGATGCACACTTGGGCTAAAAACGCATAATGTTCTTCAGGAATAAACCTTTCAAAACTAAATTGCTGTTGTTTCACAGCATAGATAATATCTTCGCCAATAATTTTCGGATGTTTGCGAGTACTAGCGGTTTGGCAAGCAGTCCGCATCATCTGCATTAATTGGCGGACATGTCCTCCACTGGCTTTTGCTAAATCTAGCAATTCCTGGCGAGATTCAAATACTGCATCAATATCTACGCGCTTTTCAATGACACTGGCGACTGCTTCTAGTCCCGTTTGATTGTAGTTTAAATGGCAGCGATCGCGTTCAAATTCATAAATATTCACCATTGGGACAATATGAGGATTCCCATCAAACTGATTGAGTGGGTTTTTAGGCGAACAAAGCACAGAAATTGGAACTGTATAAATT